>PMWW01000112.1 GCA_003165795.1 Acidobacteriaceae bacterium | reverse complement strand
ACCGATATTGCCGTGATCAAAGTGAACGCAACGAACCTTCCTAGCATCGTATGGGGCGACTCGACGAAACTGCAACCTGGTCAGACAGTACTTGCCTTCGGGAGTCCTTTCGGCTACTTCCAATTTTCGGTTACGCGGGGCATCGTCAGTGCGGTCAACCGCCCGAACCCCTACTCGGATGACGCACGCAAGCCGGGAAGCTATATCCAGACCGATGCCGCCATCAACCCCGGCAACTCCGGTGGCGCGCTCGTCAACGCACATGGCGAGTTGGTCGGCATCAACACCTTCATTATTTCAGACAACGGTTCGTTCGCCGGCGCAGGCTTTGCAATTCCGTCGCAGATCGTGCGCGCTACTGCCGAGCAACTGATCAAAAATGGCAAGGTCGAGCACGGCTACCTCGGCATCGGGATGAATGACGTCACGCCCGACAACGCCCACTTCTTCAATCTGCAGGATGCGACGGGAGCAATCGTATCGCAGGTTACGCCGGACTCTCCGGCAAGCCGCAGCGGTGTGCAAACCGGCGACGTGATCTCGCAACTCAATGGAGAGAAGATCGTCGACGGAAGCGCCTTGCAGGTGGCGGTGAGCGAGATGGCTCCCGGAACAAAGATTACGCTGGGCGTGATTCGCGAGGGCAAGCCGGTGACGTTGAGCCTGACCGTGGGTCAATTCCACGGCAACACCGAAGTGGCGAGCAACGACGGACAGGATGGCCCGCAAAGCGGCAAGCTGGGACTCGCAGTCAGCGATCTGACGCCGGATGCACGGCAGCAGGTCAACGCGCCTGACCAGGTTCATGGCGTCGTTGTCGAAAGCGTTCGGCCGGCCAGTCCAGCCGACGAAGCAGGCATCCAGCCGGGTGATGTCATTGTCGAAGTCAACCGCAAGCCCGCGCAGTCAGCCAGCCAGTTCGCGAGCGAAGTACACCAGAACCAGGAAGGAAAGGATATTCTGCTCCTGGTCTGGTCGAAAGGCAATGCGAGCTATCGAACCATTCATCCCGATTCGGACGGACCAAAGGGCTAGCGGCGGTGAAGATGAGGCCGTCGCGGATCGAAGCGGCGGCCTCGCTGCACTCCCGGCTGTCAATGCAAGGCCTGCAATTGCACCTTTGGCCCGCTTTATCAAATGCCGCAACTGAACATCTAGAAGGGCCGTGCAAGGAAACTGTTGCACCTACGCAATCCCTGCGCCGTCGAAGCGGGAGAAGGAATGCCCGGCATCACGGTTGGGGAACGCTCAAGTCCGTTGGTGTACTGTCCGCTTCATTGATGGTCTGCTGCGGGATTTTTTCTTTGCCCAGGCCCATCGTCAGCGCTGTCAATCCGGCAAGGCCGCCGAGCTGCATCGTTTCGACCGCGGAACTTGGAACAATGACGATGGTTGAGTTTTGTTTTAGGCCTTCGTAGAGCATGTTCATGGCCCTCAGGTGAAGTGCCACAGGGTTATTGGCATAGGTCTTCGCTGCCTCGCCGAACTTCTCCGCGACCTGACGCTCTGAATCACCGAGGATAACGCGGGCCTGTCTCTCCCTCTCGGCCTGTGCCTGCATGGACATCGCATCCTCGAGCGAAGACGGAATCAGAACGTCCTTCACCTCGACCGAAATGACGTTGATACCCCATGGTTCGGTACGAACGTCAATGATCTTCTGAAGCACGTCGCTAATCTTGTCCCTGCCTTCCAGCATGTCGGAGAGCATCGTCTTACCGATTACGTCTCGCAAAGCCGTCTGAGACGCCCAGCCGATCGCTGATTGATAGTCTGCAACGGCAAGCGCGGCCTTCTGCGGATCGATAATCTTCCAAAACAGCACCGCGTCCACGTCCACGGGTACTGTGTCTTTGGTCAGAGTCTTCTCCGCCTTGAACGAACTTGTGAGAACGCGAGTGTCGATCCAATAAGGAATCGTGTCGATGAGCGGGATGATAAGGAAGAGGCCGGGGCCTTGGAGAGAACGAAACTTTCCCAGTCGCAGTACAACCGCTCTGCTCCATTGGTCCGCAACCTGAATGCCCGCCGAGACAAACCATGCAGCGAGAAGGGCGCAAGCCAGAACACAGACGGCAAGCAAATCCAACGACGCAGCCTTCAGGGTATAGGCGACTGCAACACCAACAGCTAGAATGACGATGAATATCAATGCGGGAAAGGAACTATTCTTTTTCACTGGGAGAACCTCGTATGAATTCGAGCGGCGGTATGGTCCACCGCGAGCACTCGGTGCGATGAGTGCTCGGCGGTTATGGCCCAGAGCGCGGCCTGCTAAACCAACACAGGAGACTCATGGATGGCAAAGGAGTTGTGCCGGGTCCCTGCGATGATGTCCTTCGCCTTGTCTACTGCGTCTGGCGTTCCATGAACGATCAACAGGAACTTGTCGGCCTTCAAGGCCACTTCGTACTTGAGGACGCTGTCTTTGGGAATACCGATGCTGACCAGGCCTGCTCCAGCGGCACTCACGCCGCCAACGACAGCCGCGCCTTCAAGGCCTCCCACGATCCATGCTACCCATGGTCCAGCCACAAGCAGCGGTCCGAATCCCGGTATTGCAAACATCGCGGATCCAAAGAGCAGTCCCCAGAATCCTCCCCAGAACGCGCCTATCTTGCCCCAGTACTTCATCCGATCGCCGGCATTGTAGTAGCCGACGACGTGCTCATCTGTATGGGTGTCTTTGGCTGCGATCGAGAGGGTCTTCATGTCGACGCCAGCCACTTGAAGCTCCTTCACAGCCTCCTCGGCCTGCACATGGGTGTCATAGATCGCGACTACTGAATTAAATGTTGACACTTGGATCTCCTTTGTCCGTTCGTTGTAGGCGTATTTAGCCGTCGCCTCTGCAAGCCGGCTGAAGTTGTTGTGCGGAGTAAGTTCTTCCATCGTTAGGTGATCGCA
Source organism: Acidobacteriaceae bacterium (assembly GCA_003165795.1). Lineage (GTDB taxonomy): Bacteria > Acidobacteriota > Terriglobia > Terriglobales > Acidobacteriaceae > Bog-257. Next base: position 633 of record PMWW01000112.1, on the reverse strand, counting down.
AAATATACATGCATCAAGACTTATTAGATGCGCTCTTAGGCTTGCAGTCTGAGCAAATCTATACAATAAGACCGTCGCAGTTGTGCGATCTTGAAGCCGCAGTGCTTCATTACGACGGGTAGATACTTCTCCGGCCGGCCTCTGAGCCGGCTACGGCTTCAGCGCTGCGCCCTGGCACGCAGGGTGCTGGCATTGGCAGGCCAGTTCCGTCACGCTCTTCGCATCGGCACAGGTTTCGCTACAGTACTGCTTCCCATCGACCGGGACACAGTTACAAGCGGGACGGGCACATTTTGTCGTTGCATTCATAAGAACTCCTTGTTGTCGAACTCATGCCTAACTTGCGAATATCCTTAGTGTCGAGGACATGGTCTATAGCACACCGAATGACTTCTGTAGGTATTCCCCGGACTCCACTCGTATCTCCACGCCTACGACAGCATCGCACCAACACAAGCAATAATCTGTGCGATCTTGCTCACCTCTGAGTTGGACATAACCTAGCATCGCGCTTTTCCAGCGGCCCCATTTTTTGCAGTCCCATCAGACACGCGGGACGCGAGGATTGGACTGCAAACTGGATGCTTGGTTCGCGCGGATGAAGCCCCAGCCTCGGACTCGGATCAGTCTTAA
>PMWW01000048.1 GCA_003165795.1 Acidobacteriaceae bacterium | reverse complement strand
CAGCTTCGTTATCCCCAGCAGCAGGTGCTCGGTGGAAACGTACTCGTCCTTGAAATTCGATGCCTCTTTGAAGGCGTTCTCCAACAGCTTCGAGGCCGCATCGGAGAGATGCGCCTGGCTGGCGCCGCTGCCGGAAACTTTCGGCAGCTTGTCGATCTCGCGCGTGACCTCGGCCTGCACCGCCGGCACATGCAATCCAACCCGCTCCAGCAACGGAGCAACGATGCCCTCGCGATCCTCCAGCAGCGCCGCCAGTATGTGAACCGGCTGCAGCTCAGGATTGCCGTTCTCGCTGGCCAGATCGTTCGCCCGCTGCATGGCTTCCTGCGCCTTAACGGTTAATTTGTCCCAACGTATTGCCATAATTTACCCCAGTAGTCAGTTATCAGTTGTCAGTTCTCTGCGTCAGCAGAAGCGGCGCGCGCGATGGTGTCCGGTCACTTAATCGCCTTGGCTCGGAGATATCCAGTATGATCAACCCAAACGTCAAACATCGCTTCGGTCGGCTTCACGTCTCGGCCGGTGGCCATGATTGTCATTGTGTATCTTCCAGCCGGAACTGTGACCCCAGTCCCACCAATCGTGCTTTCTATTCTTATGTCCCCAGCACCCTGAACGCTGCTTAATACGTCAATCTGCTTCTTTCCCAAAGGATTCAAAGAGAACTCCTTCTTGTGTGGTTCGCTGTTGTCATGTTTGATGTGCAATGGCACGGGCAGCCACTCTATTTCAGGAGGATCGATGTCCGTAAGGCAGACCTCGATTCCGTCTATAGTTGTGCCCTGGCTTTCGTTGACAACGTCGATGTAGTAACTAACGCATTTGCCTCTGACATCCGTCCACGGTTGCTTGTGGATGCGTTTCGGAATCGTAAGCTTTGGCCTCAGTCTCTCTTCTAACGTAGTGCTGTATTTGTAGGATCCCTCGAGAATTGCGAAAACCGTGATCACCAGTAGTCCGATAACCCAGGCATGAAGCCCCCATTTTGGAGCGATCCACCCGTTGTTATAGCTAGCTTTGAACGACTCTGAGCCGTAGTGCTCCACAAGCACGTCAAACGAACAGAGCAGCGTCCAAGCACCGTAGGTCACGGCCCACCACCAACGAGCGATACGACCAATGTGCTTCAGCCTGTCTTCAAGAATCCACATAGATTAAGTAGGATTGTACCTACTGAAGCCTGCACCAACTGACAACTAACTGCTGGCAACTACTGGCAACCGGCCACTGCTTTCGCCCCTCGGGGAACTCCCTTTGGTAAACAAAAGGGAGGCAAGATTCGAACCTGCCTCCCTTGAACTCCCCAGTTCGTCTCCCTCTAGGATTCTTCTCCCGAGAGGCGAAACCTGCCTCAGGCAACTTGGGACTTACTCTGTCCCTGCGCCAGACTCTCAACCTTCTTACCTTCCAGCGTGGCCGAGCTGCCGACATTCACCTTGATCGACTTCGGCTTGGCTTCGGCCCGCTTCGACAGCCGGACCTTCAACACACCGTGTTCGTAATCGGCCTTGATGTCTTCCGTGCTCACCGTGCTGGGCACCGTGAACGAGCGGGTAAAGCTGCCGTAGGTCCGCTCCACCCGGCGGAAGTTCTCTTCTTTCTCGTCCTTGGCGAACTTGCGCTCGCCGGTGATGGTGAGAACGTTGTTCTCCACCTTGACATCCAGGTCCTTCTCGTCGATGCCGGGAACTTCCAGCTTCAACTGAACGCTGTGCTCGTCTTCGTAAATATCGACGGGCGGCACAAAGGCTCCGGCGGTCAACGGCTCTTCGCGGTTACCGTACTGCCCTTCGAACAGCTGGCTCATGCGGTTCTGCAAAGCGCTCAATTCACGGTAAGGATTCCAACGGGTCACAACAGTCATGGTTCGTAATCCTCCACTCAAAATCTGATTCCTCTTCGCTAAGAAATGTGGGTCTAGTACATTCCTGCTCGCTGACTATTAGACGCACATATTAGCTCGATGGAATCATAAAATATGAGTTAAGTATTGTAAATAATAGCAGAGGAAGCAAGAGGGGCTTAAGCCACATTCGTAAGACACGCTTAAGTTACTCAAAAATATATGGCTTACGTCAAGTGCTGGAGGATCCGAGGCAAAGCGGACCCAGAGCTTATCCTGTTTAAGGGGGCTTGAGTCGCAAGAATTCACATTGCGACGCGAGTGCCTGGAAGCCCTACTTCAGCGCTGCAGGGCGCGGGATGTTTGCGGGGCGCACGAAAGCTGTGTCGCAACCCGAACCGCGCAGCGAGCGGAAACAAAATGCCGCGAACGTTCCCATTCCAGCCGTCACCGGCGCAAGTTGGGTCAGCCCAGGACGCACAGCCTCGGACGAGGTGACCAAAACGAAACCGAACCTCCGGGACGGCACCACGGATCGAGCGCCGCTGGGACAGGGAAATCCTCGGCCATGATGACGATCTTGATGTAAGGTTGGACTCAAACCGTGGACGTACTATTAGTCGCTGATTTGCTAATTTAGGAACTCCCCCATGACCACCGACAAACGCAAAGTTCTCGGCCGCGGATTAGAGACGTTACTTCCTTCGCGGCACGTCCCGCACGCGGCCGTCGCCGTGCCAGCCGCTCCCCGAGCGATCGCCGACGAGGTCCACCAGATCCCCCTCGAGCAACTGGACCGCAATCCCTACCAGACGCGCACCTCGTCGCTCGATCCGGTCGCGCTCAACGAACTGGCTGCTTCCATCAAGGCCGTGGGGGTGGTGCAGCCCATCGTGGTGCGGCCGATAACGGGCGGGCGCTATCAGGTCATCGCCGGCGAGCGCCGTTGGGAAGCTTCGCGCACCATCGGCATGCCCACTATCCCGGCCATCGTGCGTCAAGTCTCCAACGAACAGGCCATGGAGATGACCATCATCGAGAACCTGCAGCGCGAAGACCTCAACTGCATGGAGCAGGCGCGTGCCTTCGACCGCCTCAGCCGCGACTTCGGCCTCACCCAGGAGCAGATGTCGCTGCGCACCGGCAAAGAGCGCTCGTCCATCGCTAACTTCCTGCGCCTGCTCAAGCTGCCACCCTCGGTGCAGACCATGGTGGAAAAAAACCAGCTCAGCTTCGGCCACGGCAAGGTGCTGATGACCCTCGATTCGCCGGAAGAGATCGAACGGCTGGCCGGCCGCATCGCCGAGCAGGCGCTCTCCGTCCGTCAGACCGAGGAGGCAGTCACTCGTCTCCTGCAGCCCCGGCCTCCGGCGGAAGAAAAAGTTCGCCTCGTCGATCCCAACGTCAAGGATGCCGAGCGCTGGATGCAAGGTGCGCTTGGCGTGCGCGTCACCATCAACGACCGCAAGGGCCGGGGCAAGATCCTGATCGAGTACACGTCACTCGAAGACTTCGACCGCATCCTTGAGGTGCTGGGCCGGAAGTAAGGAGGTCCTGCGCCCATGAAATGTTGTCCTGCCTATGATCGATTGGGCCCCCGCATCAGTCTCTCTTGCGGTATGCTCATCCCATGTTTTCGTGGGGGAGGATTATGAGATCGATCGCTGGTGCCCTTCTGCTGCTCGCCTTCGTGCCCGCATCAATCGCACAAGACAAAGACAAGGGAACAGAGTCAGCCACTGCCAATCCCATCATCGTCACCGTACGCCAGATGGAAGAGCGCTATTCGAAGAACCTGATCGGCGCGGCCGAAGAGATGCCGCCGGCCAAATACAGCTACAAGCCAACGCCGGAGCAGATCACCTTCGCGCACCTCGTCATGCATATCGCCCAATCCAACAATGCTCTATGCGCAGCGATTGCCGGCGAGCCCGCGCGCGAGACCAAGCTTAGCGAGACCGATTCCAAGGAAGCGCTAACCAAGGCGCTGCAGGATTCCTTCACCTACTGCGAGCAGGTGCTGGCCAAGGCGGACGACAGCGCGCTCGGTCAGGCGGCGGTTCTTTCTGGAGGTCGCACCACCACTCGCGGAGCGGCTTTGGTGCACCTGTCCGCCGATTGGGCCGACCATTACAGTGCCGCGGCGATGTATCTGCGGCTGAACGATCTGCTGCCGCCCACCGCCAAGAAGCCGGCGGAGAAGTAGGAATGAGTTTCACTCTTATTCTTGGCTGTCATCCTGAGCAGAGGCCCCACAATTACGTGGTATCAATCCTGAACGGAGGCGGCGCTTCGTCGCCGGAGTCGAAGGGAGCTTGTATCAATTTAGTCCCACAATGTATCGCTACGACAATGTAGGTACTACTCCGCCTTTAACACGATCAGCTCGAAGCTGCCGGGTACCATAGCCGGCCGTTGTCCCGGGGCAGGCGGCGTGGCCTCGCGCTGTGCCGTCACCAGGTAGACCACATCGTTCTCTTTGTCGAGCGCCATTGTCCGCGCGCCTTTCGCCGTAGCCAGATTCTGCCGCACCGTGTACTTGTCCGGACTGTCCTCGTGGACCACCGTCAGCAGGCCCTCCCCGCAGGACATAAATATCTCCTGCGTCCTGGGATTGAACGCGCCGGCATCCACCCCTTCACCGATGGGCACCGTCGTCACCACTTTGCCGGAGTCGGAATCGACCACCGCCATCATCTTGTTGCCGCAACCGGCGAACAGCCGATGATGCTCCACGTCGAAGGCCAGCGCGGTCGGCTCCTGGCAGGGAGCGATCGGCCACGTGTTCAACACCGACAATTTGGTCACATCCACTTCCGCGATCTGGCTCTTGTCTTCGATATTGACGTACAATTTGCCCGTGCCATCGCTGGCGGGAAACTCCGGCTTGCCTCCCAGCGGAATCGTGCCCACCACTTTTCCACTAGCCGCGTCCACCGCAGTTGAATTCTGACCGCGCGCGTTGAAGGTGAACACCTGCTTGGAAAATGGTTCATACAAGATCGCGTCCGGCCGCTCGCCGACTTTCACACTGCCCAGCTTCTTCAGCGTCTTCAAATCGAAGATGGTGACGGTGTTGTCGCCGCCGTTGCTAACCAAGCCACGGCCGAATTCTGGGGCCAGCGCCACGCCGTGAATGGCCGCCAGGCCTGAAATGTCGCCCGCCACCTTCAGCGTGCCCGTATCGACGACCATGACATGACTGCCCCGCGTGATAAACAGCCGATGTCCCACACTGTCGTAGGCGAGGTAGTCCCAACCGCCTTCGCCGCCCAGCTTGACGCGGTCTGTCATTTTGAATTGCTTCTGGGCGAATGCGGACACGGCCGAGAGAATAATGGCCGCGAACCACAGTGCAAGAATTCGTTTCATTTCGCTTCTCGCTGGTGCCTGCGTTCAGGCCTACGTCTTGCCCTAGCCTCAAGTACCTACGTGCGCCGCCGCTGGTTGCTGGCCCCGGCATTTTCACGGCGCAATCCACATTAGCAGGAGCGGGCCGATCCACAAAACCAGTACGATACGCCAGCGAGCTGCGCTGCAAACCCACGACAGCGACTTCCGTTTCATAGGGCTGAGGTCAGGCCAGGTGGCCCTCGTGGGAACCAGGCCAATGGGGGCCCACCCGCGCCGTCCGAAATTTTTGTCGCAGCCTTCTTGCAACGCCCGTTGCGCCCAGTTGCAATAGAACAAAGTAGGCTACGATTACTACAGTAAGCTTGTCCCTGGCGAACGAGATTTCATGCACCCCAGGACGGCGGCCCAGATGTGCTGGGTCGCTTCGCGGTACGCTCGCCAAATCAACGTGATCAGCCTCCCGGCGAGGCATTGGGTGATTTGTCGTGTCAAGTGGACACTAATTACTACTGAGCTGGAGGTGGTCTACTACCAGCGCTCGTAATAAGATAGTAGATGCAACTCTTGCGAAAAACTGCAACTGACATGTTCGGTTTTGAATAAGCTGAATTCAGTTTAGCTTGAATTGGCGAGGCTTTGCATATAGTATCCGTCCAGTCCTTGTCTCCCCTTCCAGAGGAATTAAAAGTCATGAGTTTTCGGTTGAGATTGTTTCTGCCAGCCATCCTGTTGGCTTCGCTGCTCACATTTTGTGCGGCCAATGACAACCTATCGCATCCTGCCTCGCAGTCCACTTATGTGATGACGGATGACGATGGCCTGCTGCACAGCTATATCAGCTTTTTCCTGGCGGGGACTTCAGGCAGCGGTCCTACGTTGACGTTCCAAACCAACGTCAACAGCGGAGGCAAGGGAATCGGCGGCGGCTTTTTTGGAACGCCGCGAGTAAACTTGCTGCACGACAGTTCTGCCCAATGCGCTTATCTCTCGAATGCGGGGTCGGGCGACGTAGCCTCCATCAATATTCAAACCGAGACACGGGTGGGGAATTTCTTCGGCTCTGCGACTGACAATGGCAGCACTAATGGCATCGGGATAGTGCTTAATCAGAACTACCTCTATGCGGGCTATTCGGCCTCCAATACCATTGGGACGTTCGCGATCGGATCGGGCTGCCAGTTAACCTTCCTGGGTGATGTTTCCGCAGCAGGCTTGAACGGGGGCTGGGTTGGGGGCATGGCGATCAATGGAAACATGCTGGTGGTTGCCTACGGCGACGGTTCGATTCAGTCTTTCAACATCGCCAATGGTGTGCCCATGTCCAACAACGACGAGCAGAACTCGACGGGATTTGCCGCTGCCTATTTTCCAGAGGGAGTGGACATCACGCAAGACGGACACTTTGCGATCTTTGGCGATGCTTCCGTACCTACCACCATTGAAGTCTCGGACATCTCTTCCGGCAAACTAACCGCCACGGTGCAATACACCGTTGGCGCACCGATCAACGCGGTAGGGCCGGGCTTTAATTCCGCCACCGTTTGGCTCAGTCCGGATGAAAGCCTGCTTTACGTCGGAAACAGTCAAGGCAATACCGTGACCGCCGCCTTCTTCAATAAGAACACGGGTAAGGTTTCCGCCGGTTGCAATTCCGCACCGTTGAACGGGTTCTACAATCCTTGGTCGTATGTGGGATCTCTGGTAACCAGGGATAACAGCGGAACAGGTGGAGTACTGTACTTGGCCGAGTTCGCTTCGACGGGCTCCTCGATTGGGATTCTGCAGGTAGTTTCGAACGGCACGACGTGCACCCTCACTGAGCCGTCCACTTCGCCGGTTCTAGACCCATTTAGCGGTGGACTATTGTCGATTCAAGCGTTTCCGCCAAGACTATTTTGAACAGGGTGGTGCGAGTGGCTAGCTACCCTGGAAACAGGCTGAGAAGGCCCATCATCGAACAGCCAGATTGCCTATCGCAAGGTTAAGAAGTTCGTGGATGTACTAAACGGGAATTTCAGGGAGTCAGGAATGCGTCCATTGTTTCGAGTTGTGTTACTTATGCTGTTGTGCGGAGTTTCCCTCGTGGCTGCTTCGGCTCAGGGACCGATCTGCCCGACTAGACCACTGCCCGGCACCCCGGTCCTCAATCCCCTGGATTTGTACAGTCAAAACGGCATTTTGAACCTCAATATGACTTTGCAAAACGCGCTGGGCACTGACGGCTTCATGCACTATTGCTATGTCTACCTATACCAGGGACAACAGGTCGAAGCGCCGACGTTGCGTCTCAATCCTGGCGATCAGCTCAACTTGAACTTCACCGACAATATTCAGGCGCCCTATGACCGTTATGGTCCAAACCCCAAGAAGCTGGCGATGGAACACATGATGCATGCGGCCCCAACCAAGCAACATCCCGGCAGTCCAGACGATCCTTGCAACGGTACCGTGGTGTTACAGGGATCCACGAACATCCATTGGCACGGGCTGAACATTACGCCGATCTGTCACCAGGACGACGTGATCAACACCGTCATCCAATCGGGCGATCCGGCGTTCCAGTACAGCTTCCAGGTGCCGGCCAACGATTCGCCCGGAATGTACTGGTACCATCCGCATGTGCATGGCAACACAACGACGCAGGTGGACGGCGGAGCGGCCGGCGCCTTCATTATTGAAGGTAGCATTCAGGGGACGCAGGGCCTGCCAGAACGCGTGCTCGTGATCCGCCAGCAGTTCGATAATCCTAATTCCTGGTTGCCCGGACCCAACCAGCTTACGATAAACTACCAGCCCGCCATCTATCCCTACGCGCCTTCGCCCGTCATCAATGTTCAGAATGGCCAGGCGGAATTCTGGAGAGTGGTGGACGCGTCCACCCAGGCGTTTCTCGCTTTGCAGGTGCAGTTTGGAACGACTCCGCAACAACTCGAAGTGGTGGCTCTGGACGGCATTCCGTTGACCACTCCGATTTACGAAACAACCATCAATCTGCCGCCGGCTGGGCGCGCTGAATTCATTGTCCCCGGCCTTCCCGTGGGGCAGACGGGTACTTTCCTCACCACCGGCTTCAACACCGGTCCAGTCGGCAACCCGAATTCAGAACAGCCGTTGGCCAACATCATCGGGAGTGGCGACGGAAAGGTGCCCCATCCGGCGACCCAGCCGCTCAAGCCCCTGGCCGATCCTCAGCGTTTCGCGGGACTCGTGGCCCTGGTGCCGACCGCTACGCGAAGCCTTTTCTTCTCCGAGCAGACCATTGGAACGAATGGGCCAACCCAATTCTTCGTCACCGTAAAAGGGCAGAAGCCGAGGGTCTTCCATCTGGATGATCCACCCGCGATCGTGACCCAGGTTGGGGCAGTGGAGGATTGGACGATCGAGAACCGTGCTGGCGAGACGCATGATTTCCACATTCACCAAGTGCACTTCCTGGTGATGGCGATTAATGGAGTACCCGTGCCGAACCCTGAACTTCAGGATAGTTTCTCCATTCCCTACTGGTCAGGCAGCGGCCCCTACCCGAGTATCACGGTACGCATGGATTTCCGCGACCCTAATATCGCTGGGACGTTTGTGTATCACTGCCACATTCTGGACCATGAAGATGCCGGCATGATGGCGAAGATCCAGGTGCTTCCGGCGAATTAGCCTGAGCCATGGATTGGAGTGTCAGCCGCCGAGGGCCACCTGGGCGGCTTTTTTCCGCGTGACCGTGACCTGCCCCCAAACTCTCA
>PMWW01000003.1 GCA_003165795.1 Acidobacteriaceae bacterium | reverse complement strand
CTTCGCATCCGCGACTACGTAGACGTATCGCAGCGGGATGCTGCCGGTATTCTTGACATCGTGCTCGATCATCGGCGGGCAATAAATCGCAGAGTTCGCTTCCACTGGCAGAGTTGAGCCATCGGGGAAGCTCATCTGCCCTTTTCCCTCGAGAACGACAAGTAACTCCTCATGCCGTTCGGTACTATGGCGTCCGACAGACTGGTTTGGCGAGAGAATCACCAAACCTGACTTCATGGTGAAGGTCTCCGGTGGGCCGCCCAATACTCGTAAATAGCCGGCGTCTCCGGCATTCAGTTTGATGACCTTCGCGTTAGGCATGGAAGAGTTGGCCTGTGCCTCAGAGACGGGCACTCTCCCGTTACCATCAGGACCATCCCTTTATCGTCAATGTGGAAGGCCAGGAATTCCGCGTGAACTATCTTCCGGCGGAGTCAGACACCGGCATGTTCGGAGGAAACTCAAACTGGCGCGGGCCGATCTGGATGCCGGTGAACGCGATTCTGATCCGCGCCTTGCTGCAGTACTACCTCTATTATGGCGACAGCTTCAAGATCGAGTGTCCCGCCGGTTCCGGCAAGATGATGAACCTATTCGAAGTGGCCCACGAAATAGCCAATCGGCTGGAGCGGATCTTTCTGCGAGATAAGTCAGGCCGGCGACCGGTATTCGGAGGCACGGAGAAATTCCAGACCGATCCGCTGTGGAGGGACAACATACTCTTCTACGAATATTTCCACGGAGATAACGGCGCGGGTTTGGGAGCCAGCCATCAGACTGGATGGACCGGTATCGTCGCCAAGCTGATCGAGCTTTTCGGTCACATGGACGCGCAGCAGCTTTTGGATGCCGGCAAAGCAGGCGGCTTTGCGAAGGGCGAATCCGCTGGGTAGTGACCAACAACAGGCAGTACTACCCGGCTGCCCTGCTCGGAGAGCATTTTGTACAGCTTCAGCGGCGGGTAAGACGGCAAAGTGCAGGGCAGTCGATTGGTCAGACGAGCATTCAATCGACGCCCTGTTCTCATCAAGTGACGGTCATTTTCCGTTTTGCTCGTCACTCGACCGGTAGAGATTTCCTGAGTCCAGGCGTGTAGCCAATCGGGATGCCCGACTATTCCTTTCTTCCCAAAATTCCGCCAGTGTGCGTGTTCTCGCTGCAGCGCACAATAAGCATCTTCTGACATTGACAATCAGCTCTACAAAATCTATATTGTGGGCTAATGCTGCATTGCAGCAAAAAGGAAGTTGGATTCTCTAACAAAGTCGCTCCATGCGCGGCTTAATAGCCCAAGAGGAGCGTTAGCCTAGGCTTTGATGCTGGGAAGGGGGTCCCATGTCATCCATCGCGCCAGCTGTAAACGTTCGCCTGAGGTCAGTCCTGGTCGCGACTGATTTCTCGAAAGTATCTGCCAAACCCCTCCGTCATGCTCTCGCCATCGCCCGGCACTATGACGCGAAATTATACATAGTGCACGTGGTCTCCTCGTCTGGATTCACCCTCGGTGGCCCAGAAGCAGGAGTCGCCTCCACTGAGGCCGCGTGGAGGGATGTTGAGCAAGTGGAGAACGCTCTCGCTCAAAGCGGGGCACTGTCCGGTCTGCGTCATGAGGCCATCGTCCGACAAGGCGACGTATGGGAAGAGTTGGATAAAGTAGTCACGCAAGAGCACGTTGATCTGATGGTCATCGGTACACGCGGCCGGCAAGGTTTAAGGAAAGTCCTTTTTGGGTCAGTAGCGGAGCAGATCTTTCGTCACGCCGATTGCCTTGTTCTGACCGTTGGTCCGGGTTCATTTCAAGAGGCTCCAGTCGAGAACACTAGCTTGGTTTGGCCGGCTCTATTCGCCACAGACTTTGGTGATGCCTCTTTGCATGCCCTGCCGCATGCCATTTCCTTCGCTAATCACTTCGGAGTAAAACTCGTTTTGCTTCATGTCGTCGCTCCGGTCGGGATATCGGATCATCTCCATTGGCACACTGGGGGTGACTTCATGCAAATGCGAGAGAATGCTCGCATGACGAGCCTCCGGCGGCTCCAGAAGTTGGTGCCGCAGAACATTGAGCTGGCAGTTGAACCGGAATATGTAGTGGAGTTCGGATCGCCGAGTGAAGAAATCCTGCGGGTAGCTGAAAATTTGCAAGCCGACGTCATCATTATGGGGCTACATCGCTCGGTCCATATCGACATGGCCTCCCACAAGCTGTGGGCCACTGCGCATGAGGTGGTATGCGGCGCAAGTTGCCCCGTCTTGACGGTAAGGGATTCAGGCGAGATTACTGAGAGCGTCAATCGATCTTAGGATTCGGATTCGGTCGGTCTCGTCCGTGAAGACTGTGCCTCGCCAAACTCAAAATGCCTTTGTTTTTCGGCTGCCGATCACTGTGATTGCCAAAGAGCGTGCCGTCAACTCAAGCACTCAGGCATTGCATTGAAATCGCGTGAGGTCCTGGCAGTGGTTGATGAGGAGCGAGATGACTTGGGTACGCGGTCCCGGCAGTTTCGGGCAGATTAGATAAGCAGGAGTATTTCACGATCTGTCGCGACTTTTAGGCTGCGACAACGTAGCGATGATGCAGTCCACCAAGTCGTGGCAACGAGACGATCCTGTTCCCGCTCGGAGACGCCGAATCAGGCACTCGACCACCAGGTGTGTCCTTTCCAAGTCCGAGATGAGTCCGATCCTCGTGGTAGTAGTGAACGTACTCCTTCAGCAATCGCTTCAGGTGTTGCTGGTTCAGCACGATTACATGGTCGAGCAAATCCCGCCGCACACTCCCAATCCAACGCTCGGCAACGCCGTTCTGCCAGGGACTTCGAAAGGCCGTGCGGATCGACCGACTGCCGCTCTCCTCAACCGCGGCGACAATGTTGGTGCTGAACTTCGAATCGCGGGCGAAGATGACGAACCCATGAGGCTGTTCCGACGCCCAAGCTTCACGTAGCTGCAGCACGATCCACAGGGCGTTCGGATTCCGCGTGACATTGCAGTGCAGGATCTTCCGCCGGTCGTGACCGATGACAAAGAAACAGTACAGAACTCCGGACGTCAGCGTGGGCACGGTGAAGAAGTCCATCGCGCATAGTATTAGACGCGCATCAACGATAATCGTTACTATTTACGACGCACTACACTAGCGAACTCGACGATGGCTACTCGTTGTCCAGATCTTCCGAATATCGATGGCCGAGATGCGGAGCGAAGATGGAGGACAATCGCGCATGGTGATCTTCCGCAAGCCACATGGGAAAGACGTTGAACTTGTGGTTGCCGGGGAACATGGCATAAAAGGCCGACAGGTTCCCTAGCGTCTCTTCCATGACCTGCACTCGCGCATCGACGAAGGCTCGATGCACGGATGGCGCCAGACCGCGCAATTCATCGACACCCCGTGCGGCCAAGAGGAAGCGGAGAGAGAACTCGCCCTGCGCTTTCTTGTCGAGCGAACGGATGACCTCCCCGAGGTCGTCCACCTGCGTGTTGGCTGCCCGCGCACCGGCACCCGTATCGAGTGAGGCTAAATCGTGTCCACTCATGACGCGCGTCAGCACGCCGACTTTGAAGAACGAAATGAACTTCTCTTGCGCATCGATCTCGTTCCGTGCTGCGGCCGTGGACTTCGGACGCCAGGTCGTACACATCACGCTGTCGCAATCGAGTGTTGAGAGCTTCGCGAACAGGCAGGGCCGCGATGCCTCGGGCGTTGTTTGCAGAGAGAACATCTGGACGAATCTGCGCCCGATTGTGAGATGGTCGCTGTGCCATTCGACTGGACTCTTCACGATCTGGCGGTCCACGCCGCCATCGCCATGCAGTTCATCCGTGGCGGCCCATTCTTCGAGATTGAAGAGGTAGCTGAAGAACTGATAGATCGCGTTCTTCTCAAGCAACTTCAATCCGAGCGAGCTGGCGAGGTGTCCTTCGAGTAAGGTCGCCATCTTCGCAAGATTGGCCAGCATTCGAGAGGTATCAGCAGCATGTTCTTGAGGCTTATGCGCAAAGGCGCTGGCTTTTGGTGGCTCCAGCGTGAGGCACCAGTACAGGTCGATGCGACGAAGGCTTCCTGTTGCTTCAAGAAACGTCAGTCGGTCGCCCACGAAGACCTGTGTGACTGCATTGGCATAGCTGGAGTTTCTCGGCAGGTCAAAGCCCGACATTACCCGTGTGTACTGATAGAGGCATGACCCTTCCGGCAGTCCACGGAGCGCACCTTCAATCGAGCGAACCTCTGCTTCAAGCTCCTGGTCCGTCAGTCCCTCTTCGTCGATACCTGTGAGCGAAAATAGACAACCATAGCCGCCGCCCTTCAAGGCGAAGATCCGTTCGTTAGCAAACCGGCCGATTGGGATGATCGAGCACGCGGCTCCGGCCTTGGCGAACCAGGGCGTATAGCGCTCGTGCTCAGTGTTTGCGTGGATCATAGTAGGACCTCTGGCTCAGACTCAATCCCCAAAGCTCGAACATCTTTGGGTGCTTACGGACAATCAGCCATGCAGCACCGGCCATCATTGGGAAACTGATGACCGCAACGATCCGGAACCCAACGAGGAAAGCCGTTACGCAGACGAAAAGGATCGTCATCCATGCTGCGAGGTCGAGGCCCAGCTTCGCTCTCGGCCGATTCAGCGCCTGATTGATTGGCGACGGCTCTCCACGTTTGGTCATGGCGCACACCTACATCGTCTGGCCGGTTAGTGAACCGATCCAGCCAGCGCCCCACCCGAGAACTGCGGCGCCGAAGAGCGCGCCGAACAGCCCCGGAATAGCCTCCTGGAAACGTCCGCTCATCATCCGGATTCCGGCAAAGATCAGGCCGCCGAAGCAGATGACCGCGCCCGCATAGATGGCAAACGTCTTGAAGGTCTGCATGAGTGTGGTCGCCCCGGAGAAGTCCATCGTTCCCTGGGCATGGGCTGCGCTCGTCAGAGTCAGCGCAAGAAGGGTGGGAGCCATCGTGCGGATGGCCGGAAGAAGCTTGGCTTTCAGGAAGGGCTGTGCCCGGCGGAAGCCGGACGGACCAGACGGCCGATTGCGAGTCGCATCGGAGCGGAAGAGACGGCGGAATCGATTCACTTTGCACCTCCCGCTGACAGGGCGTCAGCACTGGCGCAAAGTTAGATTTGAACGCTCCTCAGCGTCCAATGAATTCCATGCCGTCCGTTATGCCATTTGCGCATAACGACGCTTCGCTGTTCTTGAATATGGTTAGACTTCGTAGTCCTGGAGAATCTCGGGCGTCCCGACCCCACCTTTATATAGGGTAGCTTTGACCTCGGGGCGGCTGCTCAGAGAGCAGGAAAAGGTGGTGCCGTCCGCGAACTTGATTTCGACATTGGTTCCATCGCCGGTGTCGCGATGGATGCGAAACGCATGTGCCGTCTTGCCCGCGAGTTCCGGGCATTCGATGTACTGATCCTGCATGGATAACGACCTCAGCCTCATTAGAATCGCACTCGCAATAGCTCGTTGTCAGGCGCATTTTTGTAAATCTTCCGTGTTTTCTGCCGTAGCTCCGTCCAAGGAGGTCCGCGGGAGAACAACGCAACGCCGTGCGGCATCTTCGAAGACAATATCACACTGATCGTGTGTAGACTCATAGTGGTCTAACCCCAAGCATAGGAGTGTGGCGACACGCTCGGTTAAGTCTCGATTCGGCTCCAGGTTGCGAGAACTCCGCGACGAGCGGGGCTATTCNNCTGCACCGCAACTACGTTGGCGGTGTGGAACGTGGCGAACGGAACGTCGCACTGGAGAACATCGTCAAGTTGGCGAAAGCCCTTTCGGTCAAGCCTGGCGATCTGTTTACAGATTTCTCTTGATGGGCTACAAGCCCGTTTAAGGGGAGTAGTCCTGAGAATCGCGCGTAATCGATGTACGATGAGTGGTTTGCCCTGGAGTCGGTAGTTGAGAGTACGAGTGGATTACTTCCGCTTTAGTTGGGCACTCAGACACGAAGCAAGATTTGTGGCAGTATGAGGATACGATCACAGCAGAGATCACCCTTGCTGACGGCTTCGCTGGGCTGGTAAACCGCTCACATCTGCAGAGGTTCTCCATTGAAAAAAACGAAGACCACGCCGTTAGAAAGAAAACTCATCTCACTCCAGATTCGCGTTGATAAGATCAAGGCGATTGCTGATTTCTTAACGAAGCATCCGGTCATTGCCGACATAAGTGACCTGAAACCGACTTCCAACGGTCTAATGGGGCTCGTCATCGACGATAAGGCTATTGTTCGGCCGCAGGGATTGAACAAACCTGGGTTGAGAATGGAGAGATGGTTGGAAGACACCTTCACGGAAGTGGAGCTTAAAGATCGAGTAGTTTGCGAGGACGTGGCTCGGCTGTCAACGGAGGAACTGGAAAAGTTGCTCGCGACCATACCCGATCCTTACAGTACGGAAGACGAAGACATTGAGGAAGACGAGGAATGAGTCATTCGATCGGAATCAGTTGATAAACAGATCGCCGAGTATCAGACGAAACTGCTTCCTGGCTCGGCTCAACGAGCGCATTGGCCTGTTGTCGTCAACCCAGTGTCATGCGCAGGCAGATTGCGAACAACGGAGGATTTCCGGGGACAATCCCTTAAGATAAATTGTCGGGGAGCACAAGCGCCTTGGCCCTGCCCGAGCAGACAAACCAACCGGCCCATCGTCCTTTGCAGTTGGATGTCTCTGAGAATTCGACCTGCAGAGAAAGCTATTCTCTTGCGGGGCGGAGGCGGGGCTGCCCTCAGGACGCTGTCGGCTTGATCAGACCCTTGTCCCGGCAGTACCGGGCCACCGAGTCCTCGACCGTCGGCAGTTCGCCGAACAGGTCCTTCTGCTTTTGTCTCTCATGGCTGACATAGCCTCCCTTTTGAATCCACGCCAGCACGGCGATCTGGTCCCGGAGGCGCGGGACGAACCGGGCCACCAGCGGCAACATGGCGACAAGGAGGGGCGGGACGACGGGTTTGGCAACCACCGGTCGGCCCAAGACCCTCGTGAAGGCCGCGGCCACCATGGGTCCGGTGGCCGGAACATCACAGCATACATCCACGCTCTGGTTCAGGGCCGAGGCTGGCAAGTCGAGGGCGGCCTCGGCCGCATACCGAGCGAGATCCGGGGAGTAGATCATGTCGAGGGCGACCCCAGGGACAATGTCGGGGAAGACTCCTTTCCGAACCTTTGGGGCCACGACGTCCTGGGCTCGGTCAAGGAAGGCCCCGGCGCGCAGGGCGAGGTATGGCTGGCGTTTCTCGGCCAGGTATTTCTCGGTCACGAGCTTTTGAGAGAAATGGGGTACATCGGGTGCCCTGTCGCATTCGAGAATCGAGATCAGGACTACTCGAGGCACGCCCGCGTTCTTGGCCGCGTCCACCAGATTCCGATACCCCTCGGTGTCCGTCCGGGAGTTGTCTCCCTTCGTGCGGGCCGAGTGGACGCTGAAGCCCGCGGCACTGGCGACGACAGCCTCGGCTCGCGGTTCGGCTGTCATGGCACGCTGCATCGAGGTGGCGTCCCTGAGGTCGGCCACCAAGAATTCCGTCACCCCGAGAGATTCGAGTTTGGTGCGGTCGCTGGTAGCCCGAACCATAGCCCTGACCCGAGCCCCTTTTTCAAGGAGGGCACGTACGATCTCCGACCCCAGGGTTCCAGAAGCTCCCACCACCGTGACTATTCTTGTTGCCATATCCTATCTCTCCTTCCCACCATATTAGGAGTGTCAGGCGATACAATCTATGCGATGAAGTCTTCAATTATGTCGAGATCGTCCACGGTCGCGGTTGACCCGCTCTCCGACGTGCTCTCGCTCCTCAAGCCGCGTCGCTATATGTCCGGCGGAATCGACGCGGGAGGAGATTGGTCCTTCCAGTTCGAGCCAAGCAACTGCTTCTTGTGCTTTGCGCTAGTCTCAGGCCACTGCTGGCTTTCAATCGAAGGTGTCGATGAGGCTGTACGGTTGGAAGGGGGAGATTTTGTGGCGCTGCCGCACGGGGAGGCGTTCCGCCTCGCAAGCGACCTCGCTGTCGCCCCGGTCGACGTCCGATCTGTCGTTACTGGGCCACTGAATGGACGCATTGTTTCGTGGCAAGGCGGTGGAGCGTGTCTGGGTCTCACAGCTTTCTTTACTTTCGCCACTGAACACGCGAGCATCCTGCTGGGTTTGCTGCCATCTCTTGTGCATATCCGGAGTCATGCCGATCGTGCCGTCATGCAGTGGTATTTGGAACGCATGATTGTGGTGTTGCGGAACCCGCAGCCGGGAGGTGTGCTCCTCGGCGAGTACCTCGCGCAGATGATGCTGATCGAGTTGCTCCGGCTGCATGTGACACAGAAAGAAACGGAAAGAGTCGGCTGGCTCTTTGCGCTCGCTGATCAGCAGTTGTGTATAGCCATGACAGCAATGCACGAAAGACCCGGCTATCGCTGGACTGTGCAGGAACTGGCCGAACGCGCCTGCATGTCGCGGTCAGCCTTCGCGCTGCGCTTCAAGGAGAAGGTTGGGACTTCCGTAATGGAATACCTGACTCAATGGCGGATGCTCCTCGCCGGCGACCGGCTCATGAACTCGCACGATTCTGTCTCAGCCATCGCACTTTCTCTCGGCTACGAATCCGAGAGCGCGTTCAGCTTTGCCTTCAAGAGGGAGATGGGCTGTTCTCCGCGTCAGTATTGCCACGCCCGAGCCGCTGCTTTGGCCGCTCCTGTTTCCTCGTGAGCCTGAGGGAAACTTCCAGCGTCATCTTC
Source organism: Acidobacteriaceae bacterium (assembly GCA_003165795.1). Lineage (GTDB taxonomy): Bacteria > Acidobacteriota > Terriglobia > Terriglobales > Acidobacteriaceae > Bog-257. The sequence goes on along the minus strand of PMWW01000003.1, from coordinate 9,953 downwards.
GACAGTGTGGACAACAACAGTCTCCAGACCGTCCGATCTCTTGGTTCGAACTCAAAAGTCGGCCAGCGTCTGAGATTCAAGTTCGAAGCGACCGCTGTGGGATTTCCTGTCCAATCGGCGTTTCACGGGACCAATCCTGAGAATCGCAACGCATTCGGATTGCAGGTCACATTGTGGTGGAGGATTCGACGACGGTCGTGGCCGATCACGAAAAAGCAGTACAGAACGCCGAAGGTCAGTGTCGGCACAGTGAAGAAGTCCATCGCGGCAATGGCCTCGCGGTGGTTCCGCAAAAAGGTCAGCCAGTGCTTCATGGGGTCTGGAGGTCTCGGCGCTTGCCGAACCCATCGCGAAACCGTTGGTTCCGATAGATCAAAGCCGAGCTTGAGCAACTCGCCATGAATGCGTGGAGCTCCCCACGTTGGATTTTCCGCAACCATTTGAAAGATTAAAGCGCGAATCTCTTTGCTCATAGGCTTGCGTCCTCTCCTCGGCCTAGCCCTTGAAAGCCATTTCCAATATTGCCGGAACCCAGCACGGTGCCAGCCGACAACGGTTCTGGGTGTGACCAGGATGAGCGGTTCTTTCCATCGAGCCCAGAGCTTCCGCAGGACGACCCAGAACAGCCTATGCGAACTAGTGAGTCGCCGGCGAGGACGTTCGGCATGGAGAGCCAGCAGTTGCCGACGCAGAGCGAGGTTCTCAAGGATGAGATCCTCGCGGGATCTGAATGCACCAACAACCCAACCGAGGAAGTGCCGGAGCCACACGATCATGGCAAGAATCTTATCCGACATAGCCAAATGCGCCTTATGGCCAACTCATTGATATTGCGGGTGTACGATGTTTTGATGACCCACAGGCAGTGTCAACTCATAAGCGCTCTGTAATTTCTGCGCACCACAACCGACAGTTCGAAACTCGGGCTTGACAAGTAAATCGTAATATATAAGATTTGTAATACATACATGCCGGAACTGACGCAATTCAAGGCGGAGTTCTTCAAAGCACTGGGGCATCCACTCCGGATTCGTGTTCTTGACGCCTTGCGCAGTGGAGAGGTCGGCGTAAATGAATTGTGCGCTCGACTCAGTGTCGAGCAGAGCACGCTGTCCCAACAGCTCGGTGTACTGCGCAGCCGTAACATAGTGACAGGCAGAAAAGATGGTCTGAACGTCTTTTATTCCGTCTCTGACAAAGCGATCTTCAAATTGCTCGACGCCGCGCGAGAGGTTTTCAACAATCACCTGATCGACGTGAGGGATATGCTGTCCCAGTCCCAGACGGAAGTAGCGACGAGGAGCCGAAAGTGAAGACCCCTCTTTTTTCTTGCTTATATCTTAATATTTGCATATTAGGCTCTATCCTGTCAGCTGTTACCCAACTGCCTTGGCCCCAGTCAACGCACGTTAGCGGCCCCGCAGAAGTCGGGATCAATCCTGCCAACCATCTCAATCAGCAGCCTGTGAGTAGCTCGAACGGTCGATTTTCGCGAGCTCTCGCGAAATGACCATAGAGCTACACCGTGAGCTTGGATGCGCGATTTGAAAGGAATCGGGAGCCCAAGGGTCGTGCCTGGGCGGCTCGCCCGCTCCGCATTGGCTCTGTATGACGAGTCACTCAAATGGGCGAAACGGGCAGAAGGATTGCCGAACGCGGGCGATTTCGTTCAAATCTTGACACGCGAGCGATCCACCGTCCGACAGCAGGAAACCATGGCGCAAGCTGCTGCGATTGGTGGTGAATAGGATGCTGGCAGATGTTTGGGCCCCGAGACATGCTTTCAAAACTGAGGACGGATAGGCCGTAGAGAAACGGACCAAGCTGTTTGGCAGTAGACAGATTCCTTCAATGAGTATGACGGAAGATCCCAGAGTAATGATACAGTTCGGATTCCTTCTTTGTTTGACGGGGCTTCTGGTCGCTCCGTTGATTTCCGCGACCATGCGGCGCTCAACCAGCGCGCGACGAGCCGACGCGGCCTTCATTATCGGCAGCCTGTTGATTGGAGCAGCTGTGGGAGCAGCCGTCCTCTGGCACGGCGAAGCTGCTGACCTGGATCTATCTCGGTTGGCGCCATTTGCGCTGGCCCTAAAAGTGGACCGCCTGAGTGCCTTCTTCTTCTTTCTAATCTGCACGGTCTCTGCTCCGGTCACTCTATTTTCGATACCTTACGCGCAGCAGCATTACTCGGAAGGTCGTGCCACTTGGTTTTGGGTTCTTCTTCCGCTGTTTGTGCTCTCGATGGTGGTTGTCGTAACGGCTGCAACGGGATTTGCTTTTCTGTTCGGGTGGGAGTTGATGACATTGCTCTCTGCTGCTCTGATCCTGCTGGAGGGCGATTCCGACGATCGCCGGCATAACGCCTTCATTTACCTGCTCATGATGCATGTCGGCGCAGCAGCGGTGGCGGCATGTTTTTTTCTCTTCCTTGGGCAGGCTTCGAACCTCACTTTCGAGGCGATGCGTTCGGCCGGAGCGAGCCTGACCGCCAATGTTCGGGTATGGGTCTTTGTTACGGCCATGTTCGGATTCGGCATGAAGTCCGGAATCGTCCCGCTCCACCTCTGGCTACCCAGAGCACACCCCATCGCTCCTACTCCCGTTTCGGCATTGATGTCAGGAGTGATGCTGAAGACCGCTGTGTACGGACTTGTACGAATCACGTTCGACCTGCTAGGCGGGCCTGCTGGTTGGACAGGGTATGTGGTTCTGCTGGTGGGCGCGGTGACGGCAGTGCTTGGAATTCTGTATGCCCTGGGAGAGCACGACCTGAAACGGCTCCTGGCTTATAGCAGCGTGGAGAACATAGGGCTGATCTATGTCGCCTTGGGAGCCGCGATGCTGTTTGCCGCAACCGGTTTACCCACCCTCGCCGCGCTGGCGGTTATTGCGGCGCTATTGCACGCGCTCAATCACGCGTTCTTCAAGAGCCTTCTCTTTTTGGGCGCAGGAGCGATCCATCACAGCACCCATACGCTGGACATCGAGAACTTGGGAGGATTGCAGCGCCGGATACCGGTAGTCGGGGTTAGCTGCCTGATTGGCTGCTGCGCAATTGCTGGCCTGCCGGTTTTTAACGGCTTCGTAGGCGAATGGTTGATGTTTAAGTCCCTTCTCGCTGGCGGCGAGTTGCACGCCATCGGTGGCCTTCCCGTTCTGCCGTTGATGATTGGCGTGGTTGGCCTAGTCAGTGGGCTCTCGGCCGCCTGCTTCGTCAATGTATACGGAATCAGTTTTTTGGGTCGGCCTCGCACGCCCCAAGCTCACCATGCAGATCACACGCCGCGAGCCATGCAGGTTGCGCTCGTATTTCTGGCAAGCGGTTGTGTATTGTTGGGCATTTGGCCGGGTTTAGTGCTCCGCCCACTGCTGTCATTGGTGGCCATCATCATTCCCGGAGCGGGCACGCCAAGTGAGTTGCAGTTGATTTCACACGTCCTACCAGTGCTCGCGGGTTCGATGGTCGCGCTTCTGCTTGCAAGCTTGGCGCTTCCGCGCGTTAAACGCTTGACTGACACTTGGGCGTGCGGCCTGCCGGAACTCTCGCCGCGGATGGAGTACACGGCTAGTTCTTTCTCCAAGCCAATCCGATCGGTTTTTGCTTTTGTGTACAGGTCCGATCGGAAGATAGAGGTAACTCCGGCAGAGGAACCCTACTTCCCCCAGGCCATGTCCTACCGTTCGGCTCGCACGACCTCATTTGAAAAATCCTTTTATCGGCCACTGGTAGACACCGTCATTGCCGCGGCACAGCAGTTGCGCCGGCTGCAAACGGGAAACGTGCAAGTCTACCTGCTCTACATCTTCCTCACGCTGGTATGTCTGCTGTTTCTGTTGAGGTTTTCGCGATGAAGCTGGCGTTGAACTTCGTGCAGGTCGCGTTGCTGCTGCTGACGGCTCCTCTTTTACGCGGTATTGTCGCGAAGTTGAAGGCGAGGATTCAACGGCGCAAGGGCTCGCCGGTCTGGCGTCCGTATGCAGAAATATGGAAGCTGCTGCGAAAAGAACAATTGCTCCCTCGCGACGCTTCGGGAATTTTTCAACTGGGGCCTATAGTAGCCTTTGTGACCACATTGTTGGCCGCGGCCTTTGTTCCCGTGTTCCAAAACACCGCACTCTTCGGCGGTGCGGGCGATATCTTTATCTTTGTGTATCTGTTTGCCCTGGGCCGCTTCTTTGTTTCCCTCACCGCGCTGGATCCTGGGAGCTCATTTGGCGGGATGGGGGCAAGCCGTGAAGCGCTCGTGGCAGCACTATCGGAAGCACCTCTTCTACTCGCGTTGACCGCGCTGGCCATCCTGGCAAAGACTTCCTCGATTGCCGAAATCACTGCCTGGACGGTGGGACAGAACTTTTTCGATGTATCCGCCGTTCATGCACTGGCGCTGGCGGCGGTAGCAATCGTCGCGGTCGCCGAAACGGGTCGCTTGCCGGTGGACAATCCAACCACCCATCTGGAACTCACAATGATCCACGAAGCGATGGTGTTGGAGTGTTCGGGGCCGAGTTTGGCCTTCATCGAGTGGTCGCAGGCTCTAAAGCTGAATATTGTTGCAGCCCTGATCATGGCACTCTTCCTGCCATGGGGCATCGCCACCCGGCTGACACCCGCGGCTCTTGCCCTGGGTCTCGCCTGGTTTGTCAGCAAGATCGGTTTCATGGCTCTGCTCCTGGCATTCGTGGAAAGCAGCGTGGCGAAGTTGCGGATGTATGCCGTGCCCAATTTCTTGCAGGTTGCGTCCGCGTTGGCGATCCTGGCGGTGATTTTTACCGCCGTCATGAAGAGGTGAAGGAACTATGGGCATCTTAGATGTCGCCGCGCTCAAGATACTCAGTTCAGCGGCGGTCCTGTTGTTCACGACCGCTCTGCTGATGGCTGGGGCAAAGCGAATTTCGACGTGTGTGTATCTATTTGCGTTTCAGTCGGCGGTGCTGACGGCTCAGGTATTCGCAACCGCATTTGTGCAGCATTCACCGGAGGCCTACGCGGTCGGCGCCATGGTGTTGTTGGTCAAGGTGCTCGGCATACCGTACGCGCTGCTTTGGCTGATGCGTCGACTGCGCACCCCGCACGACGTCGGTACAACAGTCGGAACCGGGAATTCCGTATTCATCATGGCCGGTCTGATCTTGCTTTCCTTTTCTGCCGTGCGCCTGTATTTGCAGGATTTTCTAGCGGTGGAAGTGGCGTTGTCCGCAGCCGTGGCCCTCATCCTAAGCGGTGCCTTTCTGATGGTGACCCGAAGCAAGGCACTGATGCAGGTTTTGGGGTTGCTGGTGCTGGAGAATGGAATTTTCCTCGCCGCCTTGGTCACCACCTTCGGCATGCCGTTCATTATCGAGATCGGCATTGTCTTCGATCTTGTAATAGGGATTCTGCTGATGGGCGTGTTCGCCTTCCGAATCCGCGACACGTTTGAGCACCTGGACGTTTCCCGGCTGCGCCGGCTGAGGGGCTGACCGGAATGCTTCTTCTTATCGTTCTGCTGCTACCCGCGCTGGCCGCTGTAGGTGTTATGGCGTTTAGCTTCCGCCAGGCGGCAGCGCTGTTTGCACTGGGCGCCGGCGTTAGCGAGACTGCTGCAGTCGGTCTAGTCATTTGGAACGTGCATACCCGTGGTGTGTTGACATACGGGAAATATCTTCGCGCCGATGCTCTATCCGCGTTTTTCTTGGCAAATCTCGCCATCGTGTTCGTCCTGGTGCTGGTTTATTCGATTCCGTATTTGCGACACATACCTGCGGGACGCTTCTCCTCTCCTCGTTGGTTCTACATGTTGCTGTTTCTGTTCTTGTTCACGATCGTCGCCGTATACCTGTCGAACAACTTGGGTCTGCTTTGGATCATGATGGAGGCAACTACGCTCGCTTCAGCCCTGCTGGTCGGCTTCTATAACACGGAAGGGGCTGTGGAGGCAGGATGGAAATATCTAGTGGTGTGTACGGTGGGCCTGGCGTTTGCTCTCTTTGGAACCATCGCATTCTATCTTGCCGCGGTGCGTGGAGGCGTCAGCCCGGAATTGGCACTACAGTGGCCCGCCGCCTTGCAGGCAGCGAGCAGCTTGGCCTCAGCCGGCAGCCTATTGAAGCTCGCGTTCATTTTTCTATTGGTTGGATATGGCACGAAGATCGGCCTGGTTCCGATGCACAGCTGGTTACCCGATGCCCACGCTGAGGCGCCGTCCCCGATCAGCGCCATGCTATCGGCTGCCCTTTTGAACAGTGCGATGTACGCCGTATTGCGATATGACGCGATCATCAGCCGCGCCTTGGGAACTGGCTTTAGTCATGGTCTTCTGTTGTTCTTCGGTGCCGCTTCGGTACTGGTAGCGGGACTTCTTATGGTCGTGCAAACTGATCTGAAGCGATTGCTGGCCTACAGCAGCGTGGAGCATATGGGAATCATTGCGGTCGGCATCGGATTGGGTGGCCCTCTTGGCCTCTACGGCGCGCTTCTGCATACGATGAATCATTCGGTGGCCAAGTCTTTGCTGTTTTTCGGAGCCGGCCATGTGCGCGAAGGTCTGGGCACCTCGGACATGCGCCGCCTGAAGGGACTCGCCCGAGTCCTTCCCAGGACCAGCGCCATGCTCGTTATAGGGGTCATTGCCATTGCGGGCCTGCCACCGTTTGGACTCTTTGTCAGTGAATTTGCCATCCTGAGCGCTGCATTCACCCAGACTCGTCTGCTCCTCGGGGTTCTGCTTCTGGTAATGCTGTCGATTGTTTTCGGCGCGATGGCGTATCAGTTTCTCAAAATGCTCACCGGAGAGCCACGCAGCGATCAGAAGATGAACAACCTTGTTGGCGCGGAATTCCTCGCGATGGCCGCCTGCGCCGTAGGCCTCATCGCTGTGGGAATATTCATGCCTGCCCCGCTTGCGAGGTTATTGCACAGCGCCATGGCCGTATTGCAATGAATGAGGTCACATTGAGGCCCGAATGACTGCCGGAATCACTACAAGCGAGCTGTTGCGGCTTTTCGATACTAGTCTTACGGACGCGCCGCGCCTAGTGTCACTATTCGGTCGCAAACAAGACGATCACAAATACCTGCACTACATTCTTGACCTTCCCGACGTCGGTTATCGCGAATTTGCATACCTGGTTGAAGGGGTGGTTCCCTCGGCAACTCGAGTTAGTCCGGCCGCCGCTTGGCACGAACGCGAACTGCATGAGGAATTCGGTGTCGAGTTTACCGATCATCCTGGACTCTTGCCGCTTCGCCGGCACAGTCCGGAGCGCCGGGAGACTCCTCAACCGAATGAGGTCCGATCTCCGAGGTTACGCCATGGCGAATTTCTGCAGGTTCAGGGTACCGGAGTCTGCGAGGTGCCAGTGGGGCCGGTCCACGCTGGCATAATTGAGCCCGGTCACTTTCGCTTCAGCGTCATCGGTGACTCTGTTCTTCACCTTCAGCTGCGCCTGTTTTACACACATAAAGGCACTGAGAAGTTGTTCGAGGGGAGCTTGGCTAACGAAGCCCTCCCTATTGCCGAATCAGTTTCGGGAGATAACTGCTTTGCGCACGCAATTGCCTACTGCATGGCGCTTGAAAAGGTATTTGGAGTTCATGTGCCCCAGCGCACCGACGCCGTTCGCCTCATCGGGCTCGAGCTGGAGCGTCTGTGGTCGCATGTAGTCGACTTTGGTGCGCTGTGCGGTGATGTCGGCTTCTCCGTTCCGGCCGCCTATTGCGCACGTATCAAGGAGGATTTGCTGCAAGCCTCTACCCGGTTCTCGGGCACGCGATATTGGCGGGCGATAGCCGTTCCTGGAGGCGTGACCTTTGACCCTACACCGAGTGCAGTCCAAGATCTTAGCCGCGCAGTGGGCGATGCCGCCGCTGATTTTGCCGTCTTGGCGCGAATGGCCCTGGAAACGCCTTCCGTGCAGGATCGCTTTGAAACTGCGGGAATTCTCTCCCCAAAGGTGGCGAAAGACTTTGCTGTGGTCGGCCCAGCCGCACGTGCCAGTGGCATTAAGAAGGATGTTCGAATCGATCATCCATACGGCGGTTACGGCAATTTTCAATTGGACGTTCCTTGCTACGAATGTGGCGACGTCATGGCGAGAGCTCGTGTGCGGGTGGATGAGGCCATGTCCTCCGCACGCCTCATTGTGGAGCAACTGGCGTCCTTCCCTGCGGGTGAGGTTCGCCCGCCAGTGAGTATGTCTGGTTCAGGAGAGGGGTTTGCTGCGGTCGAGGCCCCCCGTGGGGAGCTGCTCTACTGGTTGAAAGTGAATGAGGGCAGGATCGCACGCTGCCACGTGAGGTCTCCTTCATTTCAGAACTGGCAGGCTCTTCCTTTCGCCGTGGCGGGTAACATCATCGCGGATTTCCCGCTGATCAACAAGAGCTTTAATCTTTCCTATTCTGGGTGTGACCGATGATATCCGACATTGCTCGGCGTAGTTTTGGGGTACCGTCCCGGCTAATTCCGGTCGAGGAACTCAGCGGATCGTCGGCCGGCAGTCGAATGCCCGAGATCCGTCCCGAGCGCCTGACCGTGGAGATTGCAGAGCGGGTAGCGGCGGTATGTCCCACAACGGCGCTCAAACTAGAATCGCACGGCGACCGTCTCAACCTGATGCTTGACTACGGTGAGTGTATTGGTTGCGGGCGCTGCATCGCCGTAGGGGAAGGCGCTGTGATGGCGGCCAACCGCCTCCAATGTTGCGGCGGATCGAGGGAGCAACTCATCTGTTCCTGGGACGTCAGAACTGGCACGGAACAAGTCAGAGCCGGCAGCCCGGAGCGAATTCGGGCCGAGATTTTCAGTTGGGTTGGCCGTGCCCTCAACATCCGCCAGTTAGATTCCGGCTCTTGCAATGGATGCGAAGCCGAAATTGTCGCACTCACGAATCCTTACTACGACCTGGAGCGTTTTGGCATTCACTTCGTTGCCTCACCGAAACACGCAGACATGCTACTGGTCACCGGACCGGTGACACGCAATATGGCGGAGGCGGTCAAGAAAACGTACGAGGCGACCCCACATCCAAAGCTTGTTGTTGCCGTTGGCGCTTGCGGCTGTGGCGGCGGCATATTTGCCGCCAGTCCTGAAGTGGTCGGCGGAGTAAGCTCGGTGTTGCCCGTGGACGGATATATTCCCGGCTGTCCTCCCACGCCGGCTATGCTGGTCAGCGGAATTCTCGAAGTAATGCGTCGTTTAACTGGAACACGTAGGCGGTAATCCTCAATACTTAGAAGTTAATGACCCTTGTGCCTCATCAAAACTAAACGCCGCCCGGTTTTCGACCGGAGAAGCTGTGCATTGCCAAGAACGGAAGAAGCCTGTGTTTTCGACTCACGCGTCGCTCCGACTGCTATAAAGCGCACTCCGAGCGTTGAATCGAGCGAGCTGTCGATCGTCAAAACCCAGTGCACCTTGAAACCCATTTTCAAATCAATAACGTTCAAGAATCGCAGTTGGCTGCCAGGAACCGGATGTAACAATGTTACATCCGTGCCTGGAAGGCTCGAACCAAGTTGTAGTTCGCCAAAACTAGAAACGCTTCCATTTTTGGCTGCCAATCGTTGCGAACGCGAGACATCATGCTTTTAGTCCAAGTCTGGCAGGAGTCGCTGTGAGGCATTGGCAGCGGTTCGAAAGGCTTTAGCCGGATTGGAGACGAGGGTTTCCTATAGTCCAGCCACGTCGGCCCACGGAAACGATTCACGGGGGATCGGCTCAGGCCGCTACTTCGTACCGGTGGTGCAGCCCGCCGAGTCGCGGCAGCGAGATAATCTTGTTCCCGCTTGGTGACTCTGACGCAGTAGGTCGACCGTCGGGTGTATCCTTGGCGAGCCCGAGATGCGTCCGATCCTCGTGGTAATAGCAGAGGTATTCTTTCAGCAGTCTTCTCAGGTGCCTCTGGTTTAGAACGATCACATGGTCGAGTAAGTCTCGACGCACGCTCCCAACCCAGCGCTCGGCGATGCCATT
>PMWW01000094.1:9991-10142 GCA_003165795.1 Acidobacteriaceae bacterium | reverse complement strand
CTAGCCGGCTCGGCAACGCAGTTTCCCAGGTAACGAGCTCCCACTGCTCACGACGTTTACGGTATTTGCCGCTCTGTACGAACGTGCCCTCGACCTCGATCTTGGTTCCCAACAGGTGCTTCCACTGATTCCAGGTGCGGTCCCAGAGTGT
>PMWW01000094.1:0-9966 GCA_003165795.1 Acidobacteriaceae bacterium | reverse complement strand
CAACGACAAGAGATCCAAACCCACCATACGGAAATAAGGCCGGTGCTTCGGGATCAGCCAGCAGCGCGTCATAGCAAGCGCGCAGTTCTGGCTGACCGACGATGTTGAATGCTCGCTCCAGTGCCACTCGATCTCTNNCCTCCTCGGCGAACTTCGGCAGAAACAAAGCTCTGATTTCGTTTGTCCTGCTTCGGCCGGCTGACGTATCCGATCGGCGCTTGGTAGATATAACGGCTCGGTGCGGAGGCGTCATTCTTGGTGACGAGGATTTCCGCACCCACTGCATCTCGTGCTGGAATCGGAAACGTGATTTCGTCGCCGACAGCGACAGACTTCGCAAGAAAACGGGGCAACAGAAGCTTGGTTTGATTGGCGAAGACACAGGCAGCCGGCTCCTCCTGCCGCTGGACGCTAACCACGCGNNTGCGGAACAGCAAAACGGTCACAGGGTAACCATTCGGGTTTACCAAAGGCATAATTCCGAGAGCCCTTAACTGATGACCCTAAATAAGCTAGGCGGTCCGTTAAGCCAAGAGGATATGTCAACCCAGGAGGTTTTCGGGTAGTGGTGCAGTTTAAAATCCGTGGGGCTTGAACGCCGGAGTGGACGGCGTAAACTGTTGCCCATGAAGAGTAAAAAGGTTGACGCAGCAAAGTTGGCAAGAATGGCAAGCCATGACGCTGCTCGAATGAAGCAGATGGGTGAAGCGACCGGAAGCCGAAACTCGCCGCACCTGATCGACTACCAAGGCGCGAAGCGCTGTTCAATTTGCAAGATGCCGTTCCCGCCTGACGCCCCGCCATCGCTTGATGAAGCGTTTTCAGAGCACGTTCTAAAGGCACATCGGCCCGGCCAAACGTCTGAGGACTTCAGCCAAGCCGCATTTCGGGCGGTCAAGGAAGCGACGGATAAGGTTTAATTTCCTTCCGGCTCTTCATCTTCATCCGCTGGAAACGGAAGCGAAAGAGTTGTGCCGCGTTTTGGCATAACTTGATCGACCATTCCTAGAAAACGATTCCACCCAAATCCACTGAGCTTAGAGCCGACACGATCTGCGCCACGCCAGCATCAACCGGAGCATTAACCTTCACCCAGACCTGTTCGTGCTCCTCCATTTCAGGAATAGGATGCAACTCTTGATTCGCTGGTTTGATTTCGGCTTGCATTTGGGCACAACTCCACGCTACTGTGAGATTGAGCAGCCTACAGTTGTGCCGCAAACCCCTCCTGGCAGAGGGGATTTTGCTTTCTGGGTGGATTCTAGCTAGCGCTATTTTCTCCCCTTGGGCAATTACATGGCTGCGAGCTTTAGGCGGCGCGAACCAATCCGTTGGTAATTAAATCGAGGAACCAAAGTTGATCCACTTTGCGCAAGTCAATGTCTGTAGGATGTTCGAGGATGAAACGGCGCACGTCTTTCTCGTGGATGAGGTAAATGTCGCCGTTCTGTTGTTCAGTTCGCGCGGTGCCGCGACGCTTGGCTTTCAGGTGGCCGCTCTTGATCCACCGGGTCACCGCGTGTGAGTCAATTCCCAGCGCCTGCGCGAGACCATTGGCGGAATAGAAGCTCCCGTCATCCTTGAACCGCATCCGCTTCAGCTTGAGGTGAATCGCGGTCACGGTGCGTGGGTATCCGCTCCACTATGCTGTCGTGCGCCAGTTTCTTCTGCTCTCCGACAAGGCGCAGCAATGCTGACTCTGCCGGAAAGATAACCTGCCGCTCCTTGAGAAATTCCTGGGCACGGGCAAGTAACGGCGCGGTCTGCTCCAGGCGGCATGACTCCTCAAAAACGAATCGCTCCAAAGCCTTGCTTTCGTCCGCGCCAAAGGGCCGCAGGCCGAGATATTGCTGAATGCGCGCCTGATGTTCCGAAACCGTATGCTGCCAAGGAGCGTAGCGGCTGAGTTCCTCGGCGGCGATGTTCATCTGCACCGCGACGAAATTCAGCAACTCATCGCAAATCTCCAGCGGCTGTTGCGCGGGAAAGCGGCTGAACAGGCGTGCAAAGCCAATCTGGTAAGCAAATCCCAGGCGATTATGCTCGCGGCGGCACTTGGCCACCTCATTCATGTCGGCCTGGGTCAGGGACGCTTCACGGACAAGCGTCCCTCGTGAGAAGGAAGCCGATGTCACATGCGGGCCGCGTGTAATGGAAAAACGACCGTCATTCTCTTCCGCATTCGTCGTTGAATTGTTCTGGATATACGGTTACGAATCTGTAAAGTAAAACTCTCTTTTGACCTTTTCGCGAAATTCGCATGGCAACGACGGCTTATTTGCGGGTGTCTACCGGCTCCCAGGATGTGGCAAACCAGAAACTGGCCATCCTCGAATATGCCCGCCAGAAGAAATTTCCCATCGATGACTTTGTCGAGATGCAAATCTCCTCGCGCAAGAACCCGCATCAGCGCGGCATCGACAGCATGATCGAGCGGTTAGCGCCGGGCGATCGGCTGATCGTGAGCGAGCTGTCGCGCCTTGGGCGCAGCCTGGGGCAGGTGATTCACATCGTTGATGAACTGGTGAAACGCAAAATCCGCTTCACCGCCATCAAGGAAAACATTCACTTCGAGGGAAAGCAGGACTTGCAGACAAAGGTTATGGTTGCCTTGTTCGGCCTGTTCGCCGAGGTCGAGAGGGACTTAATCTCCGAGCGCACGCGCGAGGGCCTAGCGTCGGCCCGCGCCACGGGCCGTCTGCTCGGACGCCCGAAAGGGTCATTGGGTAAATCGCGTCTCGACGGCAAGGAAGAGGAAATCCGCATCCTCCTGCAAAAGCAGGTCTCCAAGGCGTCCATCGCCAAGATTGTCGGCGTGACGCGCCCCACCATTCACCGCTTCATCGAGACAAGACGGCTTGATCGCGGTGTTTCTGAACACAAAGTACGGAGGTTGAAATGAAGCGCAATGGCAGAAAAGTCTTCAGCAACCACGTAGTACTGAAAGCATTGCTTTGGTCTTGGATCTTGCCCGGCAGCTTTTTTGTCATGGCGAACGAGGCGATGTCAATGTCTCTTCAGGTTGTTTCGCCTACCATTCGGACTGATCGCACCGAGTTCTTTCTAGGCGAGCAAATAGCCTTTGAAATCGGCAAGCGCACCGCGAGGAGGTTGATGGCCCTGCGCTGGCAGCAACTATGTGTCAGCTATCGGTAGTTCGCCCCGACGGGAGGGTGATTGTGCGCCAAGAAGAAAGGCCTGGCGCGTACGACGGCCCGTCGAGAGTTTCTTCTCTCTCTCATGCGGAATTACTAAATGACATTGATAACCGGCTGAGCGTCGGAACGTATCAGATTCTATATGAATGTGGATCACAGAGAACATCGGTTTCAGTCCAGCTACGAGAACTTCCGATCTTAAGCAATATCCATGCAACGATTCACTTTCCAGATCAGGTTCGACTGTCGAAGGATAAGGCTATGAAAATAGGGTTAACGATTAGCAATGAGGCGGCCCTACCAATAAGGATCGTAATTCCCGACAGCAACTACTGGGCAGAGATTATCACCTATGCAGACTGGGAGCATCCGCCAGCATGGGTACGGTTTAACTCTGATTCAGCGGCTCAAGCGATCAGTAAGGCCAATTACCGTGTTCGAATAACTTCCGCCAATATAGACAAATTGCAGTTACATACCATTCCCGCCAAGCAATCGTACTTTACCGAGGTCGCGTTTCACGGGTCTACGCCTGATGCTGGTCTATTTACCGATTCACAATGGTTGCCTCAGAGCCAGTTTGAAATCGTAAGTGGTTTGGTTTTGCCTTTATTCTTGCCCACGGATGGCATGTTTCGAGATAGTGACCGCCCTATAAAACGGCTGATTCGTTCGAAAGCTTGTTATGCAGCAACTGGAGAGAAGAAAAGTGCCGGATGTGAAGACGCGATTAACCATTGGCCTCATGCGCCGTTAGATTGAGATTAAAGGCCCAGGGGGGTAGCTGTTCCTTAAAGGATATTTTTACATCAATCTGGTCGGAACCCTAAGAAAGTCGAAGACTCATTGCGTGCGGCGATCCTCTCTCATCTGTTTCCCGATACGAAACTGAGTGTACCTTTGTTCCGCGCGATGACCGACCGATTGGTGAGCCTCCGCTTGCTGAACGTGACGCGCGACGAGGAAGACGGATGCGAGTGGGCCAAAAGTTACACCCCGTGCGTTGGAGGCGAACCAGTGAAGCCGTGGCACAAGGCCCTGGAAATTCAGCCGAACCATGATGTTGCCCAGGTTATCTACTTGAGCGAGCCGCTGATGACGGACCCGGCGATGCAGAGCCAGTTGCTGCGCGCAATGGAGGAAGGATACGGCAGCCTCCCCGCAGCCGCCGGTTACTACGACCTGCCTGAACTAAGGGACTTTGTTTGCCAAAAACTACTGATCCCCGAGGCGGCGTTCGACGACGGTCTCAACGCGTTGCTTGATCAGCAGCCCCCTCCGCTGACGGTGGGTCTGCAGTATGAACGCATCTCTGGCCGACGCAAGCCGCTTGTACGCAGCCGGGAGACAACCCAGATTTACAACCTAATCAGGAGGGCATGATGAAAATCCCACGTTCCACCTCGGGCGCAGTTAAGTCGAAATACGAGATTCTCGGTATGCGCGATCTTCCCTTCCCGACGGAGGCAGTGCTCAATCCTTACAGTCACGACGAGCGTAAGAACGGCATGATCTACGCGGAAAACATAGTCCGCGACCAGATCGACAAGTTCGAGCGGCTGCTTGTTCCCAAGGACGATTTCCTTAACCGGGTTAGACTCGCCTACGTCTGGGCGAAGGGCGATCAAGAGAGCGGCCGAGGTATGGGTAAAACGGCGCTGCTGCGATATTTCCGCCAGAGAGTCAATAAGGATTGGGGAGACACGGAGTTTGGGGGCCAATTCTCCGCCGCTGTCATATATGTATCTTTTCCAAGCCAGGTTGACCGCCGCTTCATGGAGCAACTTGCGCTCTCCGCGCTGATAGACATCACAAAAACCGGAGTGCTGGATTCTTCCCGTGCTGCGCTCCGCCTGGGGGTCATGAAGCCGGACCAGGCCGACGCAGTGCTGAAAGATGATGAAGGCGAAGATGAACCAGCAAACCTCCTGAGTAACGAGATTCTCACCAAACGCGGAGTGGACCCGGTCGTCTTGGACGCTGCAGTCATGGAAAAACTTGTGTCGGAAGGCGTGGAGAAGAATGCAGCTCTCGCGCTTTCGGCAGGCACGTTCCCGGCCTACCTCAAGTCCTTTCGCAAGGACGGTGCGCTGGAACCGCTATACATCCCGCGCGATACAAAAATTCTCGACTACTCGCGGCAACTGCTGTTCAACGACATCGTCAATTATTTCCGCGCAGCCGGTTTCGGCGGCGGATACCTGTTTATCGATGATATCGAGAATCTTGTGGACCAGATGTCGCGCAGCGAGCGCATCGAATTCGCGAAGGAGTTTGGCCTCTGCACCGTCCGGCCAGGCTGCGCCAACACCGCATTTAATTTCTTTTCGTGTGTCCTGACGACGCACCAGCAAGCATCGGTGAGCCTGTCGCAGGCCTGGGGAGAGGCGGGGCTCTCGGCCATAGCACGCCTAGACCCCGCGTCGCCAAACTCCATCGAGTTGCCTTTGCCGAGCAAAGATCAGGCCCGTGAAATTATTGTCGCCCACCTCGATCATTACCGGGTCAACCCTGCTGAGAAAGGAAGTATCAAGCCGTTCACCGAAGATGGCATTGAAGAGTTGCTCAAGAACCGCCAATTACTGCATCCGCGCGTGCTGCTCACGACAGCCTCGAAAGTTATCGCTCATGCGGTGGACAACAAGCACAGTCAAATCGACGCCGCTGTTGTCAGCAAGGCACTCGAAAGCACCGCGATACCGGCGGCCACGCCGGATGTCACCGAAGGTATCGAGGGAGCGATCTAAACACGCTTTCCCGTGCGTTTGGGTACCGCCCTGGAGCCTGAGGGTCTCGGACGCATCTTAGCGACCGGTTCGGTACGTGATAATCCGGTTTATCACTTAGATAAGGAATGCAGATCGGGGCAGGGGAAACAAGCCCCGTAATCGGATGGAAACGGGAAACAATATTTCACTTGCCCGAACTCCCACAATGTGGCACAGTACGCGGACTACCCACTCACCACAATCCACGGCAAATCTCCCATGCAAGACAAGCAACAGGTCTACCACCTCAAGGTGGATTCCTCCGGGCGCATCGTGCTGCCAGCGGAGGCCCGCGCCCGTAATCACATCGCCGAGGGCGACACCGTCGTCATCATTGAGGATTCACAAGGCCTGCATGTCAAGACGCGTGACCAGGTAGTTGCCGAAGCTCAGGCCTACTTCGCCAAACTTGCGCCGCCCGGCGTGTTGCTTTCGGAGGAAATCCTTCAAGACCGCCGCTCTGAGATTGAGCGTGACTAGCGTTGTCCTCGATGCTTCGGCGTTGCTCGCGTTCCTGCGCTCCGAACCGGGAGCGGATAAGGTCGCAAGCGCGCTAGCCGACGCGGTGATTTCCGCCGTCAATTATTCCGAAGTGCTAAAGAAGACCATCGAACGCGGCGGCGAGATCGAAGCCGCTGCCGACTTCATTCGCGGGCTTTCCGTCGCCATCATTCCCTTCGATGAAGAACAGGCCGCAGCCAGTGCCGCCCTGTACCCGCAGGCCAAGCCACACGGCATGTCGTTCGCCGATCGCGCCTGCCTGGCGCTCGGCATTCAGCGAGGTTTCGCCGTGCTCACGACCGAGCGCAAGATGGCTCTTCTCACCCTGCCTATCCAAGTGAAGCTGATCCGCAATGCCCACTGACCCTCGCAAGAGCAAGAACACGGAGCCAGGAGCCAACACCTCCGCCCCCGCCGTGTTCCCCCCGGCTGCTGATGCCACACCGCGAGCGCTCATGACGGTAGCGGCGCTTGCCGACATTCCGGAAGAAGACATCTGGCTCGCCAAGCAGAAAAGCAAACGTACTCGCCGCGCCTACAAGCTCGATGTGCAGCACTTCATGCGCACGCTGAATATCCATTCCTACGACGAGCTGCGCCAAGTGGACCACCGGGCAGTCATCGCCTGGGAGCGCATCATGCGCGAGATCGACGGCGCAGCTCCCTCCACCGTCCGGCGCAGGCTCGCAGCGCTTTCGAGTCTCTTCAAGCACCTCGTGCGCCACGACCATGCGGAAAAGAACCCCGTGAGCGAAGTCGAGCGGCCGGCCATCAACCGTGAAGAAGGAACCACCCTCGCCTTCTCAAAAGGGCAGGCGCGCAAGCTGCTCGACACTCCTGCCGATGACAGCATCGAAGGCCTCCGGGACCGGGCCATCCTGTCCGGGGGCCTGCAGGTCGGGCTTCGACGCGCCGAGATTGCGGGGCTTAAGGCAGGCGACTTGCACCAGAACCGGGGGTTTGATTCGTTACGCGTCGTGCGCAAAGGCGGGCGGCACGAGGCCCTTGCCATCAATCCGCAAACGGCGCAGCGTATCCGCGCGTACTTTGAGATCGCGGGGCACCGGCCGATATCGACGGGCCGATGTTCCGTCCCCTTCGCCGCAACCGCAAGAACCAGCAGGCACGGCGCGCCATGAATCCGGACGCCATCGACCGAGTGGTGAGGAAGTTCGCGAGGAAGATAGGGCTCGATAGAGGGTATTCCGCGCATTCGATGCGGGCGACCTTCATCACCACGGCCCTGGAGAACGGTGCGCAGCTCGAAGACGTGCAAAAAGCCGCAGGGCACCGCGACCCGAGCACCACCAAGCTTTACGACCGCAGGGGCTACAATCCGGAGAAAGCCGCGAGCTTTTTTGCTACATACTGACTTGTTTCGATGGAAAACCCCCTTCTACTCAGCAAATGCTTATGCTACCGGTGATTTATCTTGTGAGTTTGCGGTGATGCCGTCTAACCTTGATTGAAGAAGTAAAGCAGCACTTCAACAGTGGGCCATTGATTCCCCGCTGCTGACGAAACGCGAACGAGGCAGTCAAGATGGATTATGTCGAGATCGAAAATCCCAAAGAGATCCGCCGCCTCCACACCTTCTTGTCTGCCAAGCTAAATCGCGCACTTCCTTATGCCGAGACCAGAACTATTGGGTATCCGCAAGGGAACTTTGAAGCGAAAGTACGATTCCTTTCGGATGCCGGCGATGAGGTCTTCTATTGGAGCAAATGGCTATCCAAGGATAAGCGCACCGCAGGAAGCCTTTTTGGTCATGGAGCGCCCGGCAGCCATGTATCGCTCAACATGGATGTACAGTTCAATCTTCCTGTGGTTCGCTTTTCGCGCGCAAGAGGCGGAGCGTTTCTGCGGCATATTCCCACAAACACAATTGTTCTGGCCCACCGAGGCATTGTGACGCTCGGTCACGGTCGCGTCCCGAAGGCCGACCTATTCTTTGAAATGGCCACGACGGTTCGGGAGGCGGAAACAGGCAAAGGCACTGGTGAGTTTCTGCTCATTGGCGAGATTGAATCTCCGACACTGGTAGACGACATCGACGCCTTCGCATCCGAGCTTCGGCGAGCTGTAAAGGTCATCAAGATGGCTAGAACAAAGGGAGCGAGAGATCAACCCAAGATTCCGCGAAGATTTTCCCGCACGCTGTCCGGCAGACTGCGCCAGTATTTCGATGAGTTTAGTGGTAAACGACAACTCAAGAGTCGGAGAACATCCATTGCCGATTGTTATCACGGCACGGTCGTCCGGGCGATCCGGGATGCTTTCGACACCTCGGCTGAAAGTCTCAAGACTCAGGCCATCGATCTGACCGTAATTGTGGGCAAGAGGGTTTATCTCTTCGAAGTGAAAACATCTTCGAATTCTCAGAACGTCTACACTGCCATAGGGCAACTTACTGCGCATGCCCCGGTTGTGGCCGAATATGCATCTCGCAAGGCTCTCATTAAAGTGATGGTCCTTCCCGAGCAGCCGAATCGACTCTTGCGCGATCTATTGAAAGATCGGCTTGGTATCCGGGTACTAACCTTTGCTCGATCTGCGCAAGGTCGCATCACTATCGATGGTCTCAAGCAGTTGAAATAGAGAATGATACCGTCCTTGATCATTCGCCACTGACAATGAGTTCGCGCCATGAAGCTGCTTGGAGGAGGCAGGTTCAGGGGCGATCCTCTAGTCTTAATTGGGGGTCGTGGCCGCGATTGTCGCACTTCTCGGTAAATGGGGTAAACCCAACATTTGAACCACCAGGGGCAAAGTAGTTTTCTAAGCCGCTGTTCTGTATGCGGATTCCATGGGCCAGGTTGGACTCGGCATCCAGAAAGTCGCGCAGGTCGGGATGCGCGAAGCCGCCGTCGAGGCGAACCCGGATACGCGCACCCGGAAAGCTGTAGGAGATCCTATTGATCAGACGACGCAGGATTCCCTTGGCTCCGACGGCAGCGGTCACATTGCCGGGACGCAACACCGCGGCGCACAGATACTGTTCAGCTTCATTATTGAAGCTTACAAATCCCATGACTGGCAGGTAGCACCAGCTGTCGTAGTATCCGTTGAAAAACGATAACTGCTGAGCCCCGTGGGTTGGGTCGTCGGTCGGGTCAAGGTCGAGGGTGACGAGGCGGGCGCGTCCCCGCAACCGCTGGGCGTGTCGTTCCATCACGCTGTCGGCCAGCGCCTCTCCCAGACGGTAGAGTTCTCTTGGCCGGATGGAGTTTTCAAAGCGCGACAGGGTTGGCTGCGAAGCCAGCTCACGGCCTGTGATGGGATCGCGATCGAGCAACATCTTGTGAATGGGGTCGGCAGACAGGCGAGCCGAGTCGTTGGCGTCCGGNNTAGCGGCGGTCAGCAGCCTTCAGCAGGACGGCTCCGCCATCGGAACTGCCATTCAGTTGATCGAACTGCAACACAACTGGCTTTCCGAAAATCTTCGGGAACAACAGACACTGTGTTGTGCTATCGTCGGACACGCGGAAGCCTTTCTTCTTGCTTTAACCCGCATTATTCATGATCATGAAGACACGAAA
>PMWW01000063.1 GCA_003165795.1 Acidobacteriaceae bacterium | reverse complement strand
AATGAGTGCTCCATTACCGCGTCCCCCGCACGTCGTGCCGGACAGCTTTACGGTTAAAGTTGGTAGCCACGCCTCTGACCTCCCCACCAAAACCCCCGCGAAGGATCTACCTGCTGCCGCCACGAAGAAGAACGAGAGCGAGGATGCACCTCATTGGCCAGAGATCGCGGCCGCTGGTTCGCAGGTTCTGAAGCCGGCGAGCCTTGCGACGGGTCGTCCGGTCATTCGCCGTCCCCAGGAACTTCGACTACATCGAGCTTTGCTGGATTTGGATTTGACGAGTGTAGATGAGGAGCTTAACGAAGCGGCGCGACCAAACAGCCAGGTTCTACCCTGCACTATTCTCATCACAGCAAGTGGAATCATCCTCTCCGGCATTGGTCTCTGGCGGTTGGCGCTGCGCGAAGGAAAGACCGAGCTGCATTGCATCGAATATTCGCTAAGCGACGAGGAGTCTCTCCAGTTCATTCTTAGTCATCAGAAGCCGCGGCGAGGGTGGAATTCGTTTATCCGTATTCGCCTGGCCCTAACGCTGGAAGCACATTTTCAGCAGCAAGCACTTGAAAACATGAGAGCTGGCGGCCGGTATAAGGGTTTGGCAAATTTGCCGCAAGCTCAGTTCATCGATGTTCGGCAGCGCATTGCCGAAGCTGCCGGAGTTGGCGCTCGTAATGTCAGCAAAGCAAAAAGCATATTGCGTACCGGCCACCCTCGACTGATAGCTGCGGTAGCCAACGATGTGCTTTCGATCGACGCTGCGATGCGATTCTGCAAGTTACCCAAGGCAGAACAGGTAGATCGGTTTGTCCGGCACCTTGAAGATCGAGAAACTGGAAAGATAATTCGTCGCTCTGTCGGTCGATTGACGACACCAACCACTTGCGCCGACGTCATTACCGTCCTTGATACATTGCATCAGGAAGAGACCCGCCGCCCCGGGGCAGTTGTTGTGCGGCTCACTCGGCTGAAGAACACCGTCGTCCTCCTCGGTCAAGACTTCCTGGGTGGTAAAAGCTCTCCAAAAGTAAATGGAGTTTCAGACAGATGAATCGTCCAGATCCGCTTCGCCAGATCCTTCTTCAGACCCGCCCGCATTGGGATCAGGGTGCGACTCGTCCGGCTGTGCGTTCGGCGTTCGCTAAGGCGCTGGATTGCAGGACCGAGGCTCTGGGAGCCGAAGTGTACGGTTCCGATGTGGACGAACTGATTCACTTTCACACTTGCAAGTCGCCGGCCTGCTCGAGTTGCGGGCATCGCGCCACAATGCAATGGCAGCGTCGCTTATGGGCCGCGCTGCCGGACGTAGCCTACAAGGGAATCACATTCACGATGCCAGACGTATTGTGGGCTGTGTTTCGCGATAACCCCATGCTTACCAATGCTTTACCGTCTTTGGCGGCCAGCATCATACAGGCAAGTGCGAGCGCAAAGTACGGTACCAGAGTAGGCGTTATTGCGGTTCTTCACACCTTCAATGGAAAAATGGAGTTCAATTCACATGTACACACTATGGTTATGGCGGGAGGTCTCTCCAAGCACTCCGGTACGTGGTTCCCTCGCGTTTACTATGACCGTGACTTGCTGATGGAAGGCTGGAGAAGGGCTGTGATCGATCTGCTCCGCTCCGCCTTAACCTCGGGTCGGCTCAATACGACGATGCCAGGCGATCGAATGGAAAGGCTGCTTGCCGAGCAAGCGCAGCGCTGGTGGAGTGTCAAAATTCAATCGTTCACTTCAAGAGAGCACTTTCTTAGATACGCGGGACGCTACGTGAGACGTCCACCCATCGCGCAGCGCCGGATCGCCTTCGTTGGGAAACGCACCGTCAGATTTTGGTACAGAGACAAAAAGCTCGGTTGCCGTGTCGTCTTGGAATGTTCGCCCGAAGAATTTGTCGACCGCTGGGCGCAACATGTCCGAGAACGCTATCAACACGCCTCACGGAGCTTTGGCCTGTTTGCTCCGCGCTCATTGGGGGAAACGTCGGCTGCGCTTTTTGCAGTTCTGGGGCAGAAACAAAAGCCGCGCCCTAGGCCCCGTCGGTGGGCACACTTCCTAAAACACGACTTGACACGATCCCCTGACAGACAAAATGGGCAGCCCCATGAAGTGGGTCCGGCGAATACCTCCGAAAGTGTCGCCCTCATGAAAACGCTAAGCCAGTCGTAGCTTATCCTCGCCAGGACCCGAATTCGCTGCCCCACGTTAGCTTCACCGCACCCTTCTTCGATCATGCCTATGCCGCACTCTTCAACATTGATACCTAACTGACGCCGGCGTTCCCTCCTCCGCCCGTCGCATTCTTTCTGGTGAAGAAAAGCCGTGGTTACCACGCGAACCAGATTTTGATTTTCCTATTCCTCGAGTGTCACGTTGGAGTGGCAATGAAGGTACCGGGGTGAGCTTAGGTCAAATAGTGAAGAGGATCACTTGGTGGCAGACTGCGGAGATCATCGGCGTGAGTGAGCGATCGATGCAGCGCTGGCAAGAGCGCCAGAAGCAGTGGGGTTTTGACGGCCTATCGGAGGGGCGGCGCTGCCGGCCGAGCGAGAAGCGGGTGGTGAGGGCGGCGCTACGAGGCGCCAAGCTGATGGCGTGGGAGCGCAAGCGTGGAGTGCATCGAAAGCGGCGCGCACCGCGCGGTACGTGCCGCCCTACGACAGCGGATAACCGAAGCCGCTCAGTTAGTGTACGGAGTGTACGTGAAGTTGCTCACGACAACTTCCGCATCCTGCCCATTCTGCGGCGGTTGCCCGTTATACAGCCAGAGGTTCAACCGTACCTGCTGAAGGTTTGGCAATCCCATCCAGCCTCCGTTCTCGCCTGGCTGCGGCACGGGGCCGGGATAGCTGTACTGTTGAATGATGTTCCCGTTCGAGTCCTGCACTTTAAAGCTAATACCATCGGGGAACCAATAGATGATCGCGGTTGAGGTGTTGTACCCCGGAGGCATCGTGAATTGATACCTTGCTCCGTTGTTCGTGTAGGGTTGCACCGCGAACTGAGCATTCGGGCCGGTCGGAATTCCCCACCTGGAAAACTCAACATCGAGCTCGCTGTGACTGGGAATCCCGCCACCCGGATTGTTCGTCCAAGGCGACAACGGACCGGGATAAGCCGGATCGTCCGACCAGGTGAATAACCCGAACACGACATTGGGATCCAGGCCATCGACGGGGCTTGCCAGGTTGAAAGTGTAGGTCCCGTAGCCGTAGGTCTGGCTCACCTGCTGTCCTTGCTGCGGCTGCGGGGGATAGGCAACTTGTGCGCAGTACCAGTTGTTTCCAGTTTCGGTGATTTTCAGATGAAGGTCGCCGTTACCATCAACGAATACATTGTTTGGGGAATCGGAAAAATAATTGGGTCCCGGGTTGATCTTCGCAGGATTGGTGGTGACTTCCCAGCCCAGGTTGGCAAACTGGACTATTGTCCGATTGGGATTTGGGCGATTGTAAAATGCCCGAGCTACCGCCTGCGTTTCTAGATCGAAAGGTAGTCCGTCGATGCCCGTTTGACAACTTGCGCCCACGTTCAGTGGCACGAGGTACGCGGCATATTTTGTAGCCGTGTAGTCCACGCCTCCCGTGTCGACGTTAGCGCTCCAGGTCCCATCCGAGTTAATTGTCGTGAACAGAGGCTCGCAGTAAGGCTTGGAGTACCAGCCAAGACCGGGAACGAACAGAAGCACGCCTACCTGGTAATCCGCAGGGTTCACATTCGAGACGTTGCCGACAAGATTACCCCCGAAGTCAAACGGCGGCGCATTGGTGATCTGGATGGCTGGCAGGTCCGATGGGCAGGTCGTTAAAGAAAACGAGCTGATCCTCGTATTCCAATTGTTTGTGCCATCGGCCCTCAGGTATTCTCCCGCAGTCCAAAACGTGCAGTCGTCCACCGGGTCAACGCTGAGGCTGCTGGAATTTCCCCACTGGTAGCCCTGCGTCTGAGATCCCGTGCCCGACATGATCAGGTTCTCTCCGCGGAGTGTATTTAGCGGGTCTGTTGCTGCGCGGTCGGTAAAGTTAATCGAGGGATGCAATCCTGCGCTGGAGAAATTATAGGCCGCGACCAGATCACTCATGCCATCCATGCCGACGTTGCCCATCCAGCGGTGAATGGAAGTGGGAACATAAGTTCCGTACTGGTAAACAGTCGGCGTCCCGCTGCTCGGGTTGCGGAGCTCGTACCAGCGCAGGGCAGCGTATCTTAACGCAAAAATTATGGTGTGGTTTACGGTTAGCGATTCATGATCGCCGAAGTTGCGGTAAGCGGCGCGATACATCAGCCGGTCGCTTAGGCTCTCCAGATCCTGGGATGTTCCCTTTTGAGGAATGCAATTAATCGAGCTACATGCACCGCTAAACGTCTGCACCGGAATTGCCGTGGGGCCGCTGAGCTGAGAAGTGCCTTGCGAGAAATTTACCGCGAAGGTCCAGAAGTCCAGCGCGTTGTGCCCGAGGCTGAGCAGATAATTCGGCGACCCGGCAGGCGGCGGCATGGTGCCATCGATATCGGATGGCAACAGACTGAAATTCGGCGTCTGCTGGCACAGCGGCGCTTGCGGAGGTTGACCGTTCAGCAACGAAGTGCGATCCAGCGCGCACACTGCGGAGTAAAGGAACTGCTCCCCACTGTACATGTTGAAGGTGACGTAATAGGCATCAGGCCACGTCGCCAGCCGCGGCGAGTCGGGAAGATCGTTTAATGCGATCGAGTAAAGCGTGTAGTTGCCGGCGTTCGGTGTCCCATCCGCAGTCGTGGAAACGGCGACGCAGAAATAGTACGGCGGGCCCTGAACCACGAGTTGGCCGATCACCCAGCGCTGCGCCAGCTTATCGAATTGCACGACCGGTTGGCTGTCATCGTAGTAGTCGGCGCACGGACCGCCCAAGTTAGCCCAAATCAGACTCCCGGGAATGGGAGGATATACGAGGTCACCGGTACCTTTGTTGAAGACAGCAAACCAGGGATTTACCCACTCGATGTACTGAGTCGTGCCGACCGCGCCGGCGGGATCGGGAGGGATACTAGTATCAGTTATCGCAAACGAGTTTTGGCCCAGCCCGTCGAAATTCTGGCCGGGAACGATATTCGACTGCAGGCTTAGTAGCGATGGGGATGCTTGTTCGTATCCTCTTGCCGACGTAGGCCAGTTTGCTTGAGCAGTAGCCGCAATTACTGCTCCCGCCCACAGTAGTGAAATCAACATGTAAATTTTGAACCACTTCATTTGGGTCATCTCCTCTCAACTGATCTCGCGACCGGACGTCGCTTTCGGTCAATTAAGAGCGAGCATTTCCTCGGGAAAAGCCCGCTATCGCTCTTTTTCCGCCTTTGCATTCTTCACGCCAACAACGTCACACTCTGAAACAACGATCAAGCGCCCACCCTTACAGAATCCGTCTGTCGGGACCGTTGTTCTTAAGGCGCACATACACAGCAAACTCCATTGAGGTAATATGGCGAGCCCACGCTAGTAGCTGAGCAACTGCCGGTATCCGACGTCGCAGTGCAATTCGCACCATTACTAGCCCGCATTATTCATGATCATGAAGACACGAAA
>PMWW01000158.1:7449-8041 GCA_003165795.1 Acidobacteriaceae bacterium | reverse complement strand
ACACAGTTCTATTTACACCCTCCTCCGCGACTACATCGTGGGTCACTAGTTCGTCTGTTCCGTTTCTTGCCGCGACAGCTATTGCAGTGCTAGCTATGTACCAAGTTCCAGCGGTACAGTTCGGTAGCTTCGCAGCGACTACAACTACGGCTACGTAGTCGTCCGGGTAATCTGACGGAACGACTTTGACGCCTTCCTCTTTGCTAATTGCCCCTACGAGCAGCGATTCGAAATCCTTTAACTCTCTTGGCGTCAAATCATCTGCCGCCTGGGACCACATGCCTTGTCCGTGCCCTCCGCCTTCTGCTTCGACTCTTATGCCGACTGGTGTCGGTTTGGTTTGCTTAGTCTGCGCTGATGACAGTGCAGCGAGGATCAGAATCGAAGTGACTGATCCTATATGCCTCAATAAGCTCATCTCGGTAGTGGCTCCTTCTATACGCAATCACATGTCGACAACTCGGAGATCCCCGACACGTCCTCAGCCCCGGATAGCAATGGTCACTGCAGAGTGTACGTCACTTTGCGAGGACATGTGTAGAATTCCGCAAAGCTAAAGGCCCCGTGGCCTGTGCCCCAGGTTCGCCCCTCT
>PMWW01000158.1:0-7416 GCA_003165795.1 Acidobacteriaceae bacterium | reverse complement strand
GGAGCAAGACCAAATAGGGGAGGAGCGCTCGCGCGGCTTCCCGATTCGCGCTCGCGCGGATTGGGATGGTTCGGCGAGCGCACGTGCTGGCTCGGCGCGTCACAACTTCCGGGTAGGTCGCTAGAGCCGCGCAGTAATGTGCGGCCCAGAGGAATGACCGTCGTGCCGCTTCTTTGTCCTGGCCGGAATTCGCGCCCGCGAGCCGGCCGGGAGAAGGAGTGGCACACAGAATTCGGCTTACAGGCCCAGCAGCTAATAAAAACAGCAATTGGCCGTCAGCACACCCCTGATCCTAACTGCGGCTTCTTGACGATCTATCTTTTCGTCTCTTACGCCTTCACCGCTTCCGCATGTTTCGCCCGGCGCGCCGCGTACAGCGGAAACGCTTCGGCCAACTCCAGCACCTCGCCGCGAATGCGCGTCAGCACGTTCTTGTCGGTGCGATTGTGCAGTGCCTCGGAAATCCACTTGCCCACCTGCCGCATTTCATTTTCTTTCATGCCGCGCGTGGTGAGCGCCGGAGTTCCAATGCGAATGCCGCTCGGCTTCATCGGCGGATTGGTGTCAAACGGAATCGCGTTCTTGTTGACCGTGATACCGGCTTCGTGCAGCGCGTTCTCGGCTTCGCTGCCCAGCATGCCCTTGGCGAAAACATTCACCAGCATCAGGTGCGTGTCGGTGCCGCCGGAGACGATGTGGTAGCCCTCCTCAACCAGCGTCTGCGCCAGTACTGCCGCGTTGGCCACGATCTGCCGCGCGTAATCTTTAAAGCCAGGCTGCATCGCTTCCCGGAAGCAAACCGCCTTGGCCGCGATGATGTGCACCAGCGGACCGCCCTGCATTCCCGGGAAAACAACTTTGTCGATCGCCGCCGCGTGCTCGGCTTTGCAGAGGATCAATCCCGCGCGCGGTCCGCGCAGCGTCTTGTGCGTGGTGGTGGTAACAATCTGCGCGTGCGGTACTGGCGAAGGATGCGCCCCGCCGGCAACCAGTCCAGCGAAGTGCGCCATATCGACCAGGTAGAGCGCGCCCACCTTGTCGGCGATCTGCCTCATGCGAGCGAAATCGATGATGCGCGGATAAGCGCTGCCGCCACCGATGATCAGTTTGGGCCGCTCGCGCTCGGCAATCTTCTCCAGATCGTCGTAGTCGATGGTCTCGGTTTCCTTGGTCACGCCATAGGGAACGGTCTTGTAAGTCTTGCCCGAGAAGTTCAGCGGATGCCCGTGGGTGAGGTGTCCGCCGTGTGCCAGATTGAGTCCGAGGATGGTATCGCCCGGCTGGATCACGGCAGCGTAAGCAGCCATGTTGGCGGTCGAGCCCGAGTGCGGCTGCACGTTGGCATGCTCGGCGCCAAAGAGCTGCTTGGCACGGTCGCGTGCCAGGTTCTCCACCACGTCGGTAAACTCGCATCCGCCGTAATAGCGCTTGCCGGGATAACCCTCGGCGTACTTGTTGGTGAACACCGAGCCCGCTGCCTCCAGCACGGCCTCGCTGACGAAGTTTTCCGAGGCAATCAGTTCCAGGCCCTCATGCTGGCGGCGCTCTTCGTTCTCGATGGCTTGCGCGATCTCCGGGTCGTCTTCCGCCAGCGATCGTTCCATGGGATTGATGGTCATGGTTCCGTCCTTAATATAATTCCTAGAAATTGAGTACAGCCGGGGTGGTCCGCTCCATGTGACGCTCGGGCTTGCTGATGGATCGGAATCCCACTTTTTCATAGAGCTTGTGCGCGTCGCGCGTAATCAATTGGCAGCGGCGCAATCCCCGCATTTCGGGATGTTGCATGACGCACCGCATCAACCAGGTTCCCAGGCCCTTGCCCTGGTGAGACTCCAGCACAAACACATCGCAAATGTAAGCGAACGTAGTGGAGTCGGTCACCGCTCGCGCAAAGCCGATCTGCGTCTCGCCCTCGAACAGCCCGAAGCAGAGCGAGCGCTGCACGGCGCGCTCGACAGTTTCGCGAGGGATGCCACTCGACCAATACGCTCGATCCAGATAGCCATAGATCACGTCGATGTCCAGGCGCGCGGCGTCGGTGCTGACCGTGTACTCGCCGCGCTGCCATTCAAACACCGCCGTGCGTTCCAACCTGTTCCCCATCGGTCACATTGTAGCGCGCGGCCGTTCGGCGACGAAGATCGCGGGCCGCGCCGCTCTCCCCGCACGGCAGCTGGGGAATTGGGTTAAAGTTGATGACGCGCTGCCCAGCGTACCCATCATGCGACTACTCCTCATCGTTGCCATCGTTCTGTTTCTCGTTGCCGCGGTGTTTTTCTTTCAGGGCGGCAGCTACCTGATTGTCAATCATCCCGAAAAGTCGGACGCCATCGTGATGCTCAATGGCGACCAGGTCGACAAGCGATATTGGCGCGGGTTGGAACTGCTTCGCGCCGGCTACGGACAACATCTCATCATGGATGTGGGGGTAGGCCAGATCTATGGCCACTCGGTTAAGGAACTGGCCCAGGATTTCATAACCCGCACCGCCGGCGCCAATGCCTCCCAGGTAAGCCTTTGCCCTATCGATGGCGACTCCACCAAAGATGAAGCTCCTCAGGTGGGCACATGCCTGCAACAATTGCAGCCGCCTGTGCACTCCGCCATCCTGGTTTCCGACGACTATCACACCCGCCGCGCGCTCTCCATATTCCGCGATCGCCAACCGCAATATCAGTGGACAGCCGCCGGGGCCAGAAATGAATTCCTCTTCGGTCTGCCGTGGTGGAAGGACCGCGAGTGGGCCAAGACGTATCTCACCGAAGTGGAGAAGACGCTTTATTGGCAGCTGTGGGACCGTTGGCGGAAGTGAGCTCTCTGCGCCGACACCATGTGCCCGTCCCCAACGCATCTAGTATCATGTCCCGCAAGTTCGTGGCAAAATTCAACCGTTGTGTTTGAAAGGGCACGGCTTCACAAGTTGCTGAAAAACTCATGGGACGTCCAAGCTCGGGTAGAGCTGGCCTTCAGGCCAGCGTCTGAGTTCTTTGTTTTTGATCCCGAGCCGGCTTTAGCCGGCCGACACATCGACATTAGGCATTTTTCCGCAGCCTCTTCAGCCGTGCCGCAACAGCGCACGTATAGGGAGGCTTTAGCCGCTGAGGTGAGGACGTTCCGGCAACCTTGTATCTTCGGAGTTATGACATGAAATTGCAGGACACCACACTAGCAGGCTGCTGAAAACGCCGTATTCGACATGTTTCGACGGGGCGCACCTTCAGGTGCGCCGTCCTACGCCCTTTATTTTTGTCATTCCGAGCGGGCTTCAGCCCCTGTGTCGCGACCGCACATGGAATTTCCCGGTGGAACAAAACTGGCGCGCAAGCATCAAACTAGCCGCGCAGCGGCGGCTATGAAGCTAGCCCAGGGCGTAAGCCCTGGGTCAAGCGGGAAATCTGGACGAGCCGCGCAGCGGCGACACGGTTGCGACACCGTCTCTTCAGGCCCGCGTTAATACCGTCCCGGGGTCTGGGTGCCGTAGGCACGACACATCGGCAAGTGCGCTGCCGCCCCTCCGGGGCTTCTGGTTGCGGGGATTCCTTGACGCGAGCCTGAAGGCTTGCTCTACCTCTGATTTCGAATCCGAAACCAAACGGCACCACTACCCAAACTGCCAGCGCATTGCTAATGCGCGGATGGCAGCGAGCGAATTTCGCCCTAGACTTCGCTTCCCTTCGGCACTTTTGATTCAGAGGAATCGCCGGGCTGCGCAGTCTGCTCCGCGATAGCCGAACGGTACGACGCTTCTTTCCACAGACTGGTGGGCTGCACGAAATAAACCCGCACCGCGGCCAGCGAAGCCGCCATCAGCACCACGAAAGTGCGGACGGGCGACGTAACTTTCTTCAGGGGAATGCCATCGGAGACAACCGGATCCAGCGCCGCCAGCGCGTAGAACAGCCCCTGTCCCCAGCCGGCCACCGCCCGCCAATAAGGCGGCAGACCGATGGTCGCCAGCGCCACCGCGATCATGCAATACGGTATGACTATGCGCCCGTACTTCGCCGAGAGGAAATGCAGGCGCATCCGGTTCCTCGCGCTCAACAGCTCGGGCATGATCTTCAGCATCTGGTACAGCCCCGCCTGCAGCCGCACTTTTCGCCGGAACTCCGAATTCAACACGGTCGGGTAGTCATACATTGTGGCACTCGGTTCCATCAGGATGCGATGGCCTTTGAAGAACGCCACCAGCGGCTCGTAAACGTCATCCAGCAACGTGCCGGGGGGCAAGGGCGTCCATAGCGAACGGCGAATGGCCGCGAAGGCCCCACTGTAGCCGAAGGTCGAATCAATGCGCGTCAGGCGCAGCCGGATCCAATGCTCGTAGCGCCAATAAAGGCTGGTCGTCGTCTCTTCGTGGGTCTCGCCTTGCACAATGATGGTCTGCGGGCTCACCGCGCCGACCTTGGGATCTCCGAAGCAGGCGATGATGTTGCGCAGGCAGTCGCGATCGAGCGTCTGCCGGACATCGTTCAGCGCCAGAATCTCGCCCGCTGCCAGCGGCACGGCTGCGTTCAGCGCTGCTGCCTTTCCGCCATGGGCCACCCGCAGAAACCGCACCCCTTGGTTGGCGAAGCTGCGCGCTATCTCGTCGGTGCGGTCGGTTGAACCGTCGGAGACCACCAGAACGTCAATTAATTCCCGGGGATAGTTCTGCTCGAAAATGGCCTTCAGCTTGCGCTCCAGAAACTTTTCGCCGTTGTAAACCGCGATCACGAACGAAACCGTGCGCAGCTTGTCATCTTTCTGGACTGGATTATGAGAATGCTTGGCCATCCAGTCCAGCAGCAAAGGATAGCCAAACAGCGCGTAGAACATCGCCCCGCAAGCCAGCGTGAATACGGCGATACAGATGATTTGTATGGGGGCCAACATCGTCGCAGCTAACAAGAATCGTGGTCCTGTTCGATTGTAAGTGGCAGCGCCCATGTTTCCTGATCGGACATTGGCGGGAGGGTCGGGAGACGCGAGCGCCTTCGATGCGCGCCCGGCAAAAGGCCCGCGTTCTTGGGTTGAGAGTAGCCCAGCCGCGCAGGCGAGTCAATCAGGGGAACTCGCATTTACCCCTGCAACCGAGGGTTAGGGAGGTTCTGATCAAGTCCGCTTTGTCGAAGGGGACGGCCTTCACGCCGTCCGTAACTAGCGCAAAATCATCGCGGCTTCAGCCGCCGAGGGTCTTCGTCATGACTTAATCAGAACTTCCTTAGCTCTCATACCAAGGCCCGATCGCGCCGTTGTGACGAAATACCTGTGGCTTGTGACATGAGTCACCTTGGGCCGGCAATCGGCAGTGCCACTATAAGCACAAGTACCGAACGCCATTGCAGCGTAAACCCTCGCTGCGATCTCGGTCCCCGTGTTTCTTGGGTCCGATTGCGTTCGGCGTGGGGTCTTGGACACAGCATCGTAGTCGCGCCGTCCGCCCGGCGAAACCCAACACCTCTGGCTTAACGCACCCCAATGGTTGCGAAGGAACGTGATATGGCACGCACCGTGGAAGTCACTGAGTTGCTGTTGCGCGAAGCGCAACAGAGCCTGCTGGAAACCAGTATGGCCCTCGAAGACGTCGTCCCGGTGTGTGAAGACCTGGACAACGCGGGCTATTGGTCCGTGGAGTGTTGGGGCGGAACGGCCTTTCGTTCCGGCATCCGTTTTCTAAACGAAGATCCGTGGGAGAGATTGCGGACCTATCGCCAGCTGCTGCCCAAGACCAGGCTGCAAATGCTACTGCGCGGACAGAACCTGGTTGCCCATCGAAACTTTGACGACTCGATCGTCAGCCGGTTTGTGGAGAAGGCGGCACTCAACGGCATCGATGTCTTCCGCATCTACGACGCACTGAATGACGTGCGCAACCTGAAGGCCAGTGTGGCGGCCGTCAAGAACGCCGGCAAACATGCCCAGGGTGCGATCTGCTATTGTCCCAGTCCGGTGCACACTGTCCCGGTGTTCGTGGACATCGCGCAGCAAATCAAGGAATTGGGTTGCGATTCCATCTGCGTGCAAGACGTTGACGGTCTGCTCAAGCCCCAGGCGGCCTACGATCTGGTCAAAGGGATCAAGCAGAAGTGCGGGACCGACACCTTGGTGAGCCTGCACGCCCATTCCACTACCGGCGTCACTCTGGTTTCGCTGATGAAAGCGATTGAGGCCGGATGCGACATTGTGGACACTGCCATCAGCTCTCTGGCCCTGGGCCGCGGACACAATCCCACCGAGAGCCTGGTCGCAATGCTGGAGGGGACCGGCTTCGAATCGCGTCTGGATACGGAACGTATGCATCGTGTGAAGCAGCATATCGCCGCCGTCCGTCCCCGATACCACGAATTCTTCAATCAGCCCATCGGGGTCGAGACCGAAACCTTCCAGCACCAGATACCGGCAGCGCTCATGTTGAACATGGAGTATCAACTCAAGGGGCAAGGTGCGTCCCACTTGCTCGATCAGGTGGCGGCGGAAATCCAAAACGTCCGCCGCGATGCCGGCTATCCTGCACTGGCCATCCCGGCGAGTGAAGTCCTCGGCACCCAGGCGATGCTGAATGTTCTGCAAGGCAAATACAACGTGATCACCAGTGAGTTCGCCGACTTGATGCTCGGCTACTACGGAACCACTCTGGGAGCAAAGGACCCGGAGACGATGGCCAAAGCAGCCAGCCGCGAAAACAAGCCCAGCATCTCTTGCCGTCCAGCCGACTTGCTTGCGCCCACCTGGGAAAAGCGTCGGACCGAGGCCCTGGCGTTGGGCGCCAACGGTAGCGATGAAGATGTCTTGACTTACGCCATGTTTCCCAACGCGGCAACCCAGTTCTTCCAGACCCGGACGGCCGGGCCGAAAGACATCCAGAAGGTAGCCAGTGAAACCAAGCCCGGGACCGGACCCGCCCCCTTAGGGGACGCGACCGGCCATGCCATGCCGGCAGAGTCACGGACCTACATCATCACGGTCGGCGGCGAGGAACACACAGTTTCGGTGGCAGCGGCGCCATGAAAGCTTTCAGCACCCGCTGCTATCTAATTCGGCTCAGGGAGGCCCAACGTGGCGGCACCAACACTTAAACCGGCAAGCGCAACCATGCCCGAGCGCATTGCTGAACTGCGCCTGAAGCGCGCCAAGATCGAAGAGGGTGGCGGCAAACAGCGCATCCAGAAGCATCACCAGGCCGGTAAGCTCACCGCCCGTGAGCGCATTGACAAGCTGGTCGATCGCCAAAGCTTCCAGGAGATTGGTTTATTCGCCAAGCACCGGGCCACCTACTTTGGCATGGCAGACAAGGACCTTCCCGCCGACGGAGTGGTCACCGGATGCGCCATGGTTGATGGCCGTCTAGTCCACTTGGCCTCCCAGGATTTCACCGTGGCGGGCGGCGCCGCCGGAGAAGTGCACTGCGCCAAAATTACCGAGATGATGAAG
>PMWW01000196.1 GCA_003165795.1 Acidobacteriaceae bacterium | reverse complement strand
CATTACAACCTCCCGAACTTGAAGCTGTACCTGAACCCAAACTCCGCGCATATCTGGCCACTGCGCTCACTGATCTGCCCGACAGCGAGCGCCAGCGTGTTTATGAATTATGCGGAGTTTTGAAAAGAGCGTGCGCTGAATTTGGGGTTTCTTTGTACCTCCCGTTCGAACATACCGATCCGCTGCAGCACGCGGACGTTCCTCCTCCAGTTGTGTATGAACGCGACCGCAAGCAGGTGGTGACTTCAGATTTCGTCTTGGTATTGTGTGCATCGGCGAGTTACGGCGTTGGTCAGGAGAACGAGATTGCCGCCGAGCATGGTATTCCCGTGGTGTACTTGGTGCGCCAGGGCTGCCGCGTAAGCCGAATGTTGCTCGGGAGTGATACGCGCAAACTCATTGCCGAATACGAAGATGAAACCGATCTCGTTTCCAAACTCCGCTCCATTCTTGAAGACAACGTTCCGGCACTCCAGCAGCGCCGAGACGCCATCGGCGTCCCAGAACCTCTCAAGATTGCTGCTCGGATTCGTGATTTGCGGGAGAGGAGCGAGATTTCGGCGAAGACTTTGGCTGACCTTATCGGGGTCGATGAGCAAAAACTCAGGCGCATGGAGGACAACCCCGAAGAGGAGGCTGGCCTGACGCTATCGCAACTACGATCCCTCGCCGCGTTTCTGAAGGTAGACATCACGTACCTCTTGTTCGGAGCGACTTCCACAAAAGACGAGCGAGTACGCCGCTCGCAAGATAATTTCAAGGTGATTGCGAGAGATGAGAGCATGGAATATCGCGATTTTGAGAGTCTGTGGGGAGGGTACTTAGACAAAATTCACCAGAAAATCGGCTATGTCGCAGCCACCAAAGACAACCACGTCATTAGTAAGGAGCAATGGCGTGCATGGTATCGCCAGCTGATCGAGAAGCGCGATGAACTCGAAATACAGTTCTGATCCAACGGAACACAATGCGGTTTTAGCGCTCTGCGAGAGAGTGGCGATACCAGAACCGAAAGCCGCAATTGTCGCCTGCAGCTTAGCTCTGATCGAGACCTGCGGCGTTGTAGGACCCCCGCTATCACCAGAGCACTTGGGCTATGCGCGAGGTATCTTTCGCGTGGATAAGAAAGATCTGGTTTTCGACGCTTGCCTAATCCCGAAGGACTCCGGGTTCATTGTCGAGGTTTGCAAGTTTAATCCCCGAGCCCGCCAGCGCTTTTCGATCGCGCATGAGATCGCACACACCTTCTTCATCGAAGTGATGCCGGAGCTCGGGTTACCCAAGCGCGAAACGGGTATCGGGTTGCATTCCGAGTACAACTATTTTGAGCACCTCTGCGATATCGGCGCAGCTGAACTGCTAATGCCTGGTGAATTGTTCCGCCGCGCTGCTGCGGAAGTTGCACCGGGACTAACCGGAATCCTTGAACTCGCCAACCGTTTTCAAGCCTCATTAAATGCTACCGCCCGTCGGCTTACTGCTCTCAATTTATGGAGTTGCATGATCGTATGGTCGCGGTTCAACGAAGGAGCCGAGGATGTGGCGCACAAACCCAAACTGGTCCTTCGCACCACCAGCGCAGACACGCCCGAATTTAGGTCTGTCCGAACGTTTTGGGCGCGGCAGGTCTCTCGGTGCCTACGGGAGCGCGGTATCGTCTCCGAAAATGTTTGCGTCACAAATGAAGATATCCGCATGGAGTCGCTGCGTGTCGGCGGAGAAGTGATAAGCGTCATCATTCCGGCAAAACGCCAGCCCAGAATGTCAGCCCAGTTGCCCCTTTTCCCCTCTCGGTCTCCGACCACGCGGTCTAAAGCCGCAGACCGTCAATCTCGACTCTTCGGTCGTTAGATCTTCGTACAGACCCGAAAGTTGCGTCTCATAGCCCCGTTCTTCAAACCGACAAACTAACGTTTCGCCCCCTCCGTTCAATCGACTACG
Source organism: Acidobacteriaceae bacterium (assembly GCA_003165795.1). Taxonomy (GTDB): domain Bacteria; phylum Acidobacteriota; class Terriglobia; order Terriglobales; family Acidobacteriaceae; genus Bog-257. The sequence continues at coordinate 18,248 of PMWW01000196.1, read as the reverse complement.
TCGCTGCGCCTTACAATAGTGCGATGTTCTTCCTTGCATTCGTTCTCGCCTTCGCCCTGCAAACTTCGCCCAACGCTGCGGATCAAACGGTCGATCAGATCACCGCACTGCTGCGCACCAAGGATCAGGCTCTGCTAGACGCCATCGCTCCGGGCGACCGCAAGGTCTGGGATGCCGCGCTCGCTCCCGATGCCGTTTACGTTGACGAGGCGGGTGCGGTCATGAATCGCTCGCAATTTCTCGAGCAGCTTACTCCGCTGCCCGCGGGCGCTTCCGGCAATCTGCGCATCACGTCTTACACTGCCCACATTGTGGGAGACCTGGCCACGGTAATTCACGTCGATGACGAGCAGGAGAATTATCACGGGCAGGCGCTCTCGGCGCGCTATCTGATGACCGAGACTTGGCGTCGCGACGATGGGGAATGGAAACTCTACCTGGTCCACGCCTACGCGGTGCCCAAAGATCCTCCGGCGATAACTCTGCCTGCCAAAGAACTGGAGCAATACGTTGGCCGCTACGTCGGAGGGCCCGATCTGGTCTACATAATTAAATTGGATGGGCAGCAGCTGGTGGGCGGACGAAAAGGCAGTTCCATGAAACCGCTGCAGATCGAAGTGCGTGACGTGCTCTTTGTGCCGGGCCAGCCGCGAATCCGTAAGATTTTTCAGCGCGACGGCAAAGGCAAAATCACAGGATTCGTGGATCGGCGGGAAAGCTGGGACCTGGTCTGGAAGCGGGAAAAATCTTGAAAGCTAATGGCTGAGAGCCGCAGAGTGGATACAGAGTGGCAGACCGGCCCTATCCAAAGGTCTGTCGCGAAGGCTTCGTTCTATCCTATTGCTCCTAACTCGCCCAGAGCATCGTTCGTCTTCTGCACCAGGATCTCGACTTCAGACTTGCGCTTCTTCAGTCCCTCGACCACGAGGGCCGGGGCCTTGGCAAGAAACGCCTCGTTGTTCAACTGCCCGGTCGCGCGCGAGAGTTCCTGGGTGAGCTTTGTCAGCTCCTTGTTCAGGCGATCGCGTTCGACGGCGACATCGATCTTGCGCTCATAGAGAACGCGAACGTCGAAGCGCGCCGTGCTACGCGCTCCCGCGGCTTTCGCCAGGGAGGACTCGACAAAGGTCAGGCCTTCCACATTCGCCAGTCTCTGCAAAGCGCCGCGGTTCTGTTCGACCAGAGAACGCACATCGCTGTCGGCAAAGACCTCGATGGCCAACTTCTTTTTGAGTTCCACCTTCAACTCGGCGCGAATGTTGCGCACGCTTACGATCACGTCCTGTAGAATCGCCATCCCGATTTCAGCGGTTGCATCCACCTGGGTGGGCTCGCACTGCGGATACGCCATGAGCGCGATTGACTTGGCTGGCGGCTTGCCGTCGTATACCGCATGCCAAAGTTCTTCAGTGATGAAGGGCATGAAGGGCGAGAGCATTCGCAACGCGCCCTCGAAGATGCTGATCAGGTTTCGGTAGGCGATGCGCGCCTGAGCCCGATCATCGGTGGCCAGCCGAGGCTTGATCAGTTCCAGATACCAGGCACAGTATTCGCCCCAGAAGAAGTGATAGACAACGTGGGCCGCCTCGTGGAAGCGGTAGGTCTCCAGGGCTTCGTGAATCTCTTGCGCGACCCGATTGAAGCGGGAAAGAATCCAGCGATCCTCCAGCGTCTCGGAGGTGAATCCGGAAACGCCTTTCATCCCACCCTCCCCTTCGGGGAAGGGTGGGGCACCCGAATTCGTGCCCGACGTTGGTGAGTTGAATTCGTTCAGCGACCACAGTCCCGACAACTCTGCGCGATCCACATTCATGAACAGAAAGCGCGCGGCGTTCCAGATCTTGTTGGCGAAGTCGCGATAGCTTTCGGTGCGGCTTTCGGAGAAGGCGATGTCGGTTCCCGGCGCAGCCATGGCAGCCAGCGTGAAGCGAACTGCGTCAGTGCCGTACTTCTCGATGATCTCAATCGGGTCCAGAACGTTACCCTTGGTCTTCGACATTTTCTGGCCCTCGGCGTCGCGCACCAGGGCATGGATGTACACGGTGTGGAAGGGAACGTCGCCGCGCTGGTGTCGGCGCATGAAGTGGCAATTCATCATGATCATGCGCGCCACCCAGAAGAACAGAATGTCGAAGCTGGTGATGAGTAGCGAGGTGGGATAAAACGCGTCCAGTTCGGGCGTGCTTTCCGGCCATCCCATGGCCGAGGACGGCAACAGTCCCGAGGAGAACCAAGTGTCGAGCACGTCGCTGTCCTGCTCGACTGGACCGCCGCACTGGGGGCACTTTTCCGGTGTGTCGCGAGCGACGGCGATTTCTCCACAAGCTTGGCAGTGCCAGGCAGGGATGCGATGTCCCCACCACAGTTGGCGCGAGATGCACCAGTCATGAATATTGCGCATCCACTCGAAGTAGGTCTTGGAGTAGTTGTCGGGAACGAACTTGATGGCGCCGCTTTCGACGGCTTCGATAGCGCGGTCGGCCAGCGGCTGGATCTTTACGAACCACTGGGTTGACAGGCGCGGCTCGATGATGGTCTTGCAGCGATCGCACTTGCCGAGCGGGACCACGTAATCTTTGGCGCCGACGAGGAAGCCGCCGCGCTCCAGATCTTCCAGCACTTTCTGCCGCGCCTCAAAGCGGTCCAGCCCCTGATACGGACCGGCATTCTGGTTCATCTGCGCGACTTCGTTGATGACTTCGATCTGCGGCAGGTGGTTGCGCAGTCCGGCTTCGAAATCGTTGGGATCATGTGACGGCGTGACCTTGACGGCGCCGGTGCCGAACTCGGGATTGGCCAGGACATCGTCGGTGATGATCGGGAGCTCGCGATTCATCAGCGGCAGCAAGACCTTCTTGCCGTGCAGATGCCGGTAGCGTTGGTCGCCGGAGTTTACCGCCACGGCGGTGTCGCCCAGCATGGTTTCAGGTCGGGTGGTGGCGACCACGATGTACTCGTTTGCGGAGCCGACTACGGGATAACGAATTTCGTAGATCTTGCCCGGCGTCTCCTCGTGGACCACTTCGAGGTCGGAGACCGCGGTGATGCAGCGCGGGCACCAGTTCACGACGTACTTGCCACGATAGATGAGGCCTTCTTGGTACAGGCGAACGAACGCTTCGCGAACGGCGCGCGACATGCGGTCGTCCATGGTGAAGTATTCGCGAGACCAGTCCACCGACGCGCCGAGGCGCTTCATTTGGTCGAGGATGGCGCCGCCATACTGCTTCCTCCATTCCCAGACTCGCGCGATGAAGGCCTCGCGGCCAAGGTCGCGGCGGTTCTTGCCCTCGGCAGCCAGTTGGCGTTCCACCATCATTTGGGTGGCGATGCCGGCGTGATCGGTGCCGGGTAGCCATAAGGTCAGAAACCCTCTCATGCGATGCCAGCGGACGATGATGTCCATCTCGGTTTGGTTCAGCATGTGGCCCATGTGCAGGCGTCCGGTGACATTGGGAGGCGGCAGAATGAGGGTGAACACCGGCCGAGTGGAGTCGCCGGCAGGAGGTTCCACGTGGAACAATTTTTCCCGGACCCAGTATTCGGCCCAACGCGGCTCGATGGCGCCGGGCTCATAAGCTCTGGGGAGATCGTGAGGCATGCTAATCCGTTCAACGTACGAAGGTTAAGCTCGATATTACAGGCGGGGGGAAAATCCGGTCAAACCCGGGCCAGAAAACCCAGCTCGAGATTTGATTGGGGTCGCCGGTCGCGTACCTTATTGGCGTGACTATATTGGATTATTCTATAGTGAGCTAGTGTCGCGTCCCGGAAATACGTGAACAAAGTCGTGCGACCTTCAGCAGGATAGAGTCAGCGGCGGCGGTCCAGACGAAAGGGCGGCTAGCCTAAGCGGAGTCAGCGGGCACGTCTTGTAGAGGAGCACGGCCTGGTACAGCTTCAATTCGAGTTCGCTTCCGACATCAATGCTGAATCGCATGTGGGTTCTCCTGAATTCACTGAGGGTCTAAACGGGGAGATTTTGTGGCACGGCGCGATCGCCTCTGGAAGGAGAAAGTTTTGAGAACGGTCCGACAGCGGCACGTTGATATTTACTGGCTCGCTGTGCGGCAAGGCGAAACCGGGATGCCGGACGGGATCATCGCCGCAAGAAGTAGACACGATCCGTCCAGTCCCATCTAGCCGTTTCTTTGACTAAGTGGATCAGGGCCCGCACCAGGCCCCCAATGTCGGCTGGAGAGATGGTCTTTTCGTCGACGAAAATCACACCACCATGCTTCCGCCCTTCTTCTGCCCACGTCTTTAGCAACGGGGGAATGGTCCTGCGGTCGTAGGTAACCAGCGTCAACCGTTCGGTGGCCGCCTTCAGCAGGCAGGCGGAATCTTCCTGGCCCAGGAAGTTACCCCTCTCCCATTCCGCCATCCAATGAACTACCAGCGAACGGTTGCGACGTCTGAGACCATCTGCCACTTCGGGCGAGATATGTTCATCCAGAAGAAGCTTGAGCATCTCAGCTTCTCGTCGGCTTGGTGGAAACGAATTCGGTCGCCTGGGGCAGCATGCGTTTCAGCGTCTCGAAATCGGTTGACTCGTTTTCGGACATGGCCTCCGCGATCTCTTCCGGAAACACCTCCGCGTAGTTAACGGCCGCCCGAACTTTGGCTTCTGTCCACCTTAGGTGCTTGGCAACAGCCGGTACATTCCCCTTATAGCTCCGGACGAGGAACATGATCTCCCAAACTGCCAGCGTACTGGCTTGAATGCAGGCTTGCCGGCCTGCCGCTGAATCGCGAAAGTCGATAAAGGCAAATTCTGAACGCCTCAATCCCTCCTCGACCAGACGCGCACTGGCGTCGCTCGGGGTCCATCCGTGGCGATTCGCCATGCGCTTGAGACGCTTGCCGCTTTCCACGGACAGGCGCATGCTGAGAACCGTTGAACGAGTAGCTTTCATCTACATCCCTCGTTTGTAACTGTTGTAAGTATTGTACACCAGACTCAGTACACAGCCGACGCATTCGTCGTCGAAACACGCCATGACGGCGTCGCCCGGCCGGAAGTGCAGCAAGATAGCGGGCAGCGGCAGGTCGATCTGAGACCGTGCCGCCTTTGACGGCGCTGAATACCAGTTGGTACTTGGATATAGCGTCAAGGGGAGCAACTTGCAATGGGTGGCCTGCCAACTTTCGATCGGTATATCGGCATCGATTACTCCGGCGCGGAGACGCCGATATCGAGCCTCAAGGGCCTGCGCATTTACATGGCGGACCGCATTGGATCTCCTACTGAGGTCCCGCCGCCACCCAGCCCACGCAAATACTGGACACGGCGAGAAATTGCCGAATGGCTGGTGCAACGCCTTTCAGAAGAGCAAGCGACCCTGGTTGGGATTGACCACGGCTTTTCATTTCCGCTGCGGTATTTCGATAAGTACCACCTGCCTCACGATTGGCCAGCATTTCTCGACGATTTTCAGCGGCACTGGCCGACGGATGATCCACACCTGTACGTTGATTTCATCCGCGACGGCCACTATGGCAACGGTGCAGCTCGATGCGGAAACACTCGGTGGAGGCGCGTGACAGAAGTAAGGACCGGGGCGAAATCCGTTTTCCACTTCGACGTACCGGGCTCGGTTGCAAAGTCCACCCATGCCGGGCTTCCGTGGCTTCGGTATATCCGCCTTCACGTTCCTGGCGTACACTTTTGGCCTTTCGATGGCTGGGATGTCCCGGCGGGACGATCGGCCGTGGCCGAAGTCTATCCATCGCTGAAGCGTTCCTTGGAACTGCTGGTTATCCTGAGGCTATGCGTGCCGCCGCGTTAGCGTGAGCCAACCTCCACAAGTTCTGACTCGGGTTCCTCGACCTCTGGAGTAGCGCGTTTGAAGACCGTCGTTCCTTCCTTGATAGTCTCGACAATCTTGATGTCCTTGATGGCCATCGGATCGACCGTGGTCGGGTTGGCGGTCAGGATCACGAGATCGGCGAGTTTGCCGACTTCGATGGAGCCCTTGCGGTCCTCTTCAAAGTACTGGTAAGCGCCGTCGATGGTGAGTGCCTTAAGTCCGTCGAGCACGGAGATGCGCTCGTCGGGTCCGATCACCTGTCCCGAACGCGAGACCCGATTCACGGAACTCCACAGGATGAGCATCGTGTCCAGCGGAGTCACCAGGAAGTCGCTGTGATTCGTCATGTGCAGGCCAAGCGCCCGCGCGGTCTTCATCGGACTGGAGAAGTAAGCGCGCTGCTTGCCGAGATTCTCCACATGAAGGTCGCCCCAGAAGAAAGCATGGTTGGTGAAGAATGACGGATTAACGCCTAGCTGTACGTACTCGTCCAGCTGGTCACGGCGCACGAACTGCGAGTGGATGACCGTGGTTCGGCGGTCCCGGGGCGCGCCCGCCGCCTTGTGAGCGTTGAGCACCATGTCGATGGTGGCGTCGCCGTTGCAATGTACCAGTACCTGAGCGTTGTGCTCGTATGCCTTCTTGACCACGGCATTCATGTGCTCCTGCGACACGGTCGGAGTGCCGCGCCAGTTCTTCTCGCCGCCGGGACCGCCGGTGAGATACGGCTGTGTGAAGTAGGCGGTCTTCCCCTGCGGCGATCCGTCGGCAATGATCTTGACCCCGGCGAGCCGATACTGATCCGGCCGCGGCGATCGGAAGTCGTTGCCCGATGTCGCGTTAGCAAGAAATGCGTGCGACTCCCAGTAGCCGTTCAGATCGAGATAGAAGCGGCCTTCGTCAGCCGCTTTGCGATAGAGCGGCATTACCTTGGGATCGACGGGCGCGTCCTGCACCGTGGTGTAGCCGGTACGCGCATACATCTGTTGCGCCTTGCCGAGATTGTCGAGCAAGAGCTGTGAGGACGGCTTGGGAAGCGCGAGCAGGACCGGGAACCAGGAGTTCTCCATGAGGAGCCCTGCCGGCTCGGTGCTGCCGGGCTTGCGCACGGTGACGCCACCGGCCGGAGTGGGCGTGTTTGCATCAATCCCCGCGGCCTTGAAGCCCGCGGAATTCATCACGCAACCGTGACCGGAAACATGAACTAAAACTAGCGGCGTGCTGGGGAAATCCTTGTCGAAATCGTCGCGCGTGGCTTCGCGTGCATCGGATAGCGCCGTGCCATCATAGCCATAACCAATCAGCCATTCGCCCGGCTGCAACGGCTTGCTGGCGACGTGCTCCTTCAGAGCAGCAATGACTTCGGCGATGCTGGAGCCGGGGCCGACAGGAGGAGCGGAGACATTCACGTAATCGGCGATCATCGTCGCCTGGAAGAAGTGACTGTGCCCATCGATGAATCCCGGCAGCATGGTTTTGCCTTGCAGATCGATGATTCTTGTGGCCGCTCCGCACATCTTTAATATGTCGTCCTTCGTTCCCACGGCCGCAATCTTGCCGTCTTTGACGGCCACGGACTCGACTACGAGACTCTTATCATCCATGGTGATGATGTCGCCGCCCAGATAGATCAGGTCGGAAATAATCGCACTACTTGCAGTCATAAATTCTCCTTATTCTGGTGCTAGAAAATCGCCTGTCCATCGCAGTGAAGCAACCGTCACCCTAGGTCACTTCAGAAACCCCTTGGCTGGTCGCCGTTCGGTCCGCTTTGTTGCTGCCGCCATTTGACTGCCTCCCAGGTTTCCGACGTACTCAAGAGGCGCTTATGCGTTGGACTTGTGACTGGGAAGCCGCCAATAAATGAGCCCGCCGATCAAGGCAATGACACCCGCCATAATCAGCATCATGATCCGGTAGCTCGATAAATACGCCGCGCGTGCCTCATTGAGGACCTGATAGACAACCTGCGGGTTGAAGGCTTTCGCGCTTCCCACGTGAATATAAGACCCGACGATACCCACTGCCTGAGCCAGTTCGGAGGGCGCAGCGCCGGCCGAAACCAGTCGCGCATGCAGCGTGGGACCGAGGAGGCCGTAGAGAATCGAAGAACTCAGCGCCAGTCCCAAGGCGAAGCCGAACTGTCCAAAGAACGTTCGCGACGAGCCTAGCGCTCCGACGAGATCGGGCGGCGATTTGCTTACGAAAAGCCGCGCGGCTGGGGTCTGCGCAAACATCAGCCCAACGCCGGCCAGCATCAGTGGCGCAAGAAAGAAAAGATACGGCGTTGACGCCGAAGCAAAGCCCATGAAGACGATCGATGCCGCTACCGCCAAGAGCCCGAGGGGAATCAGAATGCGGTTGGCCACTCCACGAGCCAGCAGCGATCCAACCCAGGCAGCACCAAGAATACTCGCCACGCTGAACGGCATCAGGCAGAAACTTACCTTAAACGGCGAGTAGCGATACAGATACTCCATAACAAAGACAATTGCAGGACGATGATGGCGTTTCCGAGATTGAAGGCGATGCCGGTCACGCCGGCCGCGGCCATTTCCGGATCGGCAAACAGCCGGATAGGAAACGCAGGGCGTTGCAGTCGCAGCTCGTAAATCGCGAACGCCAGCAGTACCAAGAGTCCAACGCCCAGCGGAATGAGAACTCGTGAGCTACCCCATCCCGCCGACGCTGAATTGCTTACGCCGTAGAGTGCGCTCACCAAGCCGATGGCAACCAGCACTAGACCGATCGCGTCGAATGGACCTGCGTCGTCGGCCTTTGCCTCCGGTACTCGAAACAGGCAATAGAAGAACGCCAATACGGCAATCGCGCCCGGCAGCAGGTAAGCGATGCGCCAGCCCACTCCTGCCAGATATCCTCCGAACAGTCCCAGCACAACGACCCCGAAAGTCTGCAGCGCGAGCCAGTGCGCCACGGCCCGCGACAACTGGGCCTCCTGTGGCGCCACCGCTCGTAACAAAGCGAACGCCAATCCGAAAGAGGCTGCGTAGCCGACTCCCGCTAAGACACGTCCTAACGTGAACATCGCCGTGTTGCGGGCCAGGGCGGTCACCACGGAGGCAACGGTGGCAAGCAGCAAACCACCCAGCATGATTCTCTTTCGCCCCAAACGGTCGCCCAGGCTTCCGGTGGCAAGAATGCTGGCGGCGATACAGAGCGTTCCTATGCTCGCCACCAGGGACCGCTGATCACCCGTCATTCCTAATTGGTTGGCGGCGCCGACAAAGGCGATGTTGTGTACGGAAGGGTCAACCGACATTGCGAGCGAAGCGGCAGCCAGGGCGAACACCGCGCCCTGCGCGCTCACCGTCCGCGTCTCGGCCAAGACAGGCGGTGTAGCGGTCATGCTCATCGAGCACTCCGATCTGTAGCTCGGATTCCCGGGCGCACTGACAAGAGGACCAGGAGAGTTTCGACTTGTCGTTTCCGAAATCCGGGCAATCGAAAACCATGCTCTCACCCCCGAATGGGTGCGACAAAGGCCGCCTATCACACTTAGGTGTGACATGTGGCCACTTGGTATCATGCCGTAACCACACTTAGGTGATAGCATTCACTGAATGCATCGTTTCTCAAAAGTAGACTCCTCGCAATGCGCCTCGACTTACCACGTCCTCGTGCGCTACCGATGACAATTCGGCGCAAGGAGACAAAACGTGAGCTCTGCGGTAGCGACCGCTGTTTGCAACGGCAATCTTCCCTTGGGAGATATACCAGGCTGGGACAACCACAATCCCGCTGGATTTGCCGACGCGGGACTGGGAACCGGTGACCCGGAGTTCGACAGGTGACCGCACTCTTGTTTCATTACGGAAATGTGTATGCCGACTGTTCGGAGTGGTCTTACTACGAATACAACGGCGGAGTGAACGCCGTGGGCACCATGACGGAAGCTACCCCTGGACACAAGCTGCTGTGGGGTACAGACGGGACAGTTCCGGAGATCTTTACCGGCTCGGCCATCACATCTTGCAAGATGCTTGCCGATGCTTTGCAACGCCGGGTCGATACCGGTTCTTTGCCGAAAAAACTCATGATTCCGCTAGCTGAACGGATTCTCTACAAGAACGCAGAAAAGCTTTATGGCATGAGCATTGATGCCTAGTCCTTTTTTCGAGGAGGCGGTTAACCATGTGTGTGAATCCAGTAATTGAACACTTCGGGTCGACATTGCCAGCCGCCCCGCTCGTCGTCTACGCGGCGAAGAAGATCGTCACCATGGAGCGCGGCAACCCAGAAGCGACTGCCGTCGCCGTCGCGGGCAAGCAGATCGTGCTCGCCGGATCGTTGGAAGAAGTCAAGCAGTTTCTCGGCGACAAACCCTACCTGGTGGATGACACGTTAGCCACGAAGGTCATCATGCCGGGATTCATCGATCAACATCTTCACCCCTTGCTCGGCGCTTTGACGCTCGCGGTCGAGGTGATTGCGCCGGAAGACTGGGTGGTGCCCGGCAGGATATGGAAGAAAGCTTCAAACCAGCAGCAATATCTGAGCCGGCTCAAGGATGCAAACGCTGGCTTAGTGGGTCCGAACGAATGGCTGTTCACCTGGGGTTATCACCAGTATTTCCACGGGCCGCTTGAGCGGAAAACGCTCGACTCGATTAGCGCGATGCGACCCATAGCGGTGTGGCACCGTTCCTGTCACGAGTTCTACCTGAACACGTTTGCCCTAAACACCCTCGGCATCAGTGAGAACTCGATCAAAGGCAAAGGTAAGTGGAGCGAGCAAACCGATTGGGCCAAAGGCCATTTTTACGAGGGTGGACTCAACCTGATCATGGCACAGCTCCTGCCGAAGTTGGCGACTCCGCAGCGCTTTAGCTTCGGCCTGCAGCAGATGGTGAAGATGCTGCACCACAACGGTGTCACCGCCTTCAATGAGCCGGGCGCTCTGGTCACGCCGCAGATCTTCAAGCTCTATCAGGAAATTCTGGGAGCCGAGGACACGCCTTTCTACAGCTTCTTCATCGCGGATGGCCGTAGCATTGTTGACAAGTACGGTTTAGAAGGTGCGTTGGCGGAAACCGAAAAAACCATTGCGCTAGCTCCTCCGGGCAGTGGCAAGATCCAATTCTTCCAAAAGCAAATCAAGCTCTTCGCCGACGGCGCCATCGTCTCCCAGCTCATGCAGATGAAAGATGGATATACAGACGGCCATCACGGCGAGTGGATATTGTCCCCCGAAGAGCTCGCGCGCCGGGCAACGTTCTATTGGAACGCTGGATACCAAGTCCACACTCACGTCAACGGTGACGAAGGCCTCGAAGTTGTCTTGAATATTCTGGAAAAGCTCATGCGCGATTCTCCGCGTCCTGACAGTCGCAGCGTCGTCGTGCATTTCGCGAACTCCACCGAAGAACAAGTCGGGCGAATTGCGCGACTGGGTGCTATCGTCAGCGCCAACCCTTACTACCCGGTGGGTTTCGCCGATAAGTACAGCAAGGTTGGGCTCGGTCCGGAGCGGGCCAACTCCATGGTGCGTAGTGCGTCGGTGGTCAACCACGGCATACCGTATTCGTTCCATTCTGACTTGCCCATGGGTCCTTCTGCACCGCTCTATCTAGCATGGTGCGGTATTAACCGGATTACGAACGAAGGCGGTGTCGCAGGACCAGAACAGCGTATCTCGGTTGACGCTGGACTGAGAGCCATCACCATTGAAGCTGCTTATTCATGGCGTCGGGAGGATACGCTGGGCAGCATCGCGCCCGGCAAGATCGCGAACTTCACGATTCTCGAACAGGACCCTTATGCTGTCGCACCCGAAAAACTGAAGGACATCCCGATCTGGGGGACGGCTTTCGAAGGACGGCTGTTTCCGATTACTTCAAATCGTCGCGATTGGGCTCAAGTGACACCGAGGAAATGCGCCGCCCGCTAAGAAAATGGATTCACTGACGTCGGGCTCAGATGCCAACTGCCCAAGAAGTCCAACTTGCCAAAAACAATTGGCATTGCGACCTAACTGCCAACGCTTGCTCACGCCCATGATTGCTATGGGTTGGGCCGGATATGGAACGCGCACCATTCGGGAAAGCAGCGGAGAAGCGGCTTCGTCGGCGTCGTGCAGGGCTGGGTAAGACGAGAGAATTCGTTTTCCGATTTCGTCAGAGTGAGACCTCAAGTAATCGTGACCCGTATCTAAGGTCTGCATGGATTTCTCCGGACCGGAGGTGTGAATGCGTGGGTGGCGTCTATCGTCTATGCGTCAGAATGGAAGAGATAAAGCTGGAAGTGGATTACTACTCCGGACGGACGGCCGACGAAGGCCGGTTCGGTTTCGGCTGGACGGGCACGAATACATGGTCGAGGAAGTGCTCGACCAGTGGTACGGTCCGTCAGATGTCTCTTACAAGGTCCGTGCAGATGACGGCAATCTCTAGATCCTGCGCCGCGAGACATCGACGCCCGACGGACCTTGGCATCTGGAGTCATTCCGGCAACTGCCGCGGTAGTGAAGATTCGGCAGCTGAATCTGGAAGATGCTGGCTAAACTGCAGCTACCTGCCACTGAAATGCGCGGAATTCGGCGAGCCGGCGTGCTGATCGAGTCCCACGACGTTCAAGAGGCCGGGAAACGGATTTCAGTTGTGGCGCAGCCAATTCTCTCGAGGAAGATCTTTGATCGGCGCGAACTCCTTCTCGTTGTCGGTGACGATGGTGTAACCAAGGGCCAATGTCTGTGCAGCAATTAGTAGGAAGCTCGAATTCACGAGGGATCCGGACTGCCTGCCATTCTTGAAGAGCTTCACATGTCGTTCCGCAGCCATAACCACCTCTCTAGCCTATGCCACAGCATAGGCCACATGTTTGGCAAGCTTCTGGCGCAGTTTTCATGAAATCGATGACTGTTCAGGCTTTAGTTGCTTTTTCTCCACGTCGGACGGATGTCGCTAGATGACCCGAAGAACCCCGGCCAGTCGCTCGCGTCCCGCCCGTCTTGTGTCAGCGCTTGAAGTCCGCAAGAATCTCGTCCTCGGAGATGCCTTCAGCGGCAAGCACTTGCTGCAAACGAGAGGCTGCTTCTTTGAGGGCTGCTCGCTCCGTCTCCACCCGTTTATGTCGGGCAGGAATGTAGTAGCCAACGGTATCGCCGGGCCGCGTGATCGCCACAGGAACATCGCTTTCCAGAAGATAGCTAGCCATTTTTTCCCGGAATTCGCGAATCCCAACCTTCAACGCTTCCATGCCTCGGCCTCATTGTGTACGTGTGTGTAAACAACTACAACACCGCTTCTTCGATCTAATCACAGAGATGGGAAACTTTAGGAAACGCCGAATCCGCTCGGCTTCCGCCAGTGGCAGGGGGAAATAGCCGAGCTCTTGCTTGCCCGCCAAGCGCATGGTGCCTCTATGTCAGGCCATTTGGGAACGAGGTGAATGCCGTAGCTTTGCGCGCTTGCTTTCACAGAGCGAGGCGCGGTAATGTCCAAAGGTTATGCCTCTCCATGCAACTGCGAAGATCGGGAGAAACGATCCCTGCCCCTGCGGCAGCGGCAAGAAGTACAAGCATTGCTGCTTGCCTAGTTATGCTCCGTCCATCGACAGGCTGTGGGCGCGACAGCACGAAGAGTCGGCAAGGCTAACGCAGGAGATAACAAGGTTTGCGGCGCGCAAGTTCGCGGAACATATCTATGAGGCGTGGCAGGACTTCAACATGAGCGACTTGCCGCCACGCCTGGAGGAATCCTCCAACGAGCGTCAGATCTTCATGCCCTATTTCCTGTTCCAGTGGAACCCGGACGGACTGTCTCGGCGCAGAACGGCGCGTGGGCAGGGCGGTGTGGTTGCTCGCTGGTACATGCTGGAAAGGTCGAAGCATCTGACCGCGATGGAACGGATATTTCTGGAGCAGGCCACGACGCAGCCGTTGAGCTTTTATGAAGTTGTTTGGAACGAGCCTGGCGAGCGCCTGGCGGTAGGAGACGTTCTGATTGGCGGGGAGACCGAAGTTATCGAGCGATCAGGATCGCGAAACTTGCGGCCGGGAGACTTGCTTTTTGCGCAGATCTGGCACCAGCCGGAACTTGCGGTGTTCGGAAGCTCCGCACCGCTGTGTATTCCTCCAGACAAGAAAGTGGAGATCATCGAACTTCGGAAGAAACTGAAGAAGAAAATCGCAAAGCAGAATCGGTATCTTACGGCACACGATTTGCTGCGATACGCGGATCTGATTCGTGCTACCTACTTGGACATTCGGGATCGGCTGTCTGCTCCGCCGCGATTTTGCAATACCGATGGCGATCCGCTCCTTTTTCATACGTTGACTTTCGGGATCGAGTCGACGGAGACGGCGTTTGAGGCCTTGGCTCCACTGGCTGTGGGACGCCCTCGAGAGGAACTCCTCGACGATGCGGAACTGGACAATAACGGAAAACTCAGCAGCGTGGATTTTGACTGGATACGCCAAGGAAACCGCAAGTTTAAGTCATGGGACAACACGATTCTGGGCCACATCAAAATCTCTGCCAAACGCCTGATCGTGGAAGTGAATTCGGAGAATCGCGCTAAGCGCCTGCACAAGGAGATTGCGAAGCGTCTCGGTTCCCAGGCGGTTCACGAGGGTACAGTCGTGCAAACGCTGGACGAGATGCGAAAGAATCCGCCGCCAGGAAGAACGACAGAAGAACAAGCTCGTGAGGCGGAGTTCGAGGCTATGCTGTGCAGGCCGGAAGTCCGGAAACAACTGCAAGAGGCCGTGCAAAAACAGATGGAAGGCTGGGTCCACCAGAAGATTCCTGCGTTGGGCGACCGCACGCCGCTTGAGGCCGTTCGCGATCCGGATGGCAAGGAAATGGTCGAAGCCTTGCTCTTGCAGTGGGAGCGATACGATGAAAAGGATATGCCCTCGCGTGACATTCGCCCTGATGTCAACGCGATCCGCAGGTTGTTGAACTTGGCTCCGCCCGCCCTTGATTAGCTGCATGAGAAGCGACTTCCGGAGTTGCGTTCACTTGGGCGGCCGCCGGTTCGCCAGATAAAGTTGATAGGCACGTTCGTTTCTCTTGATCGTGTTCGGAGAGATGGAGAGGCTATAGATGAGACCTACCCGTTTGCAGATGTTCGCGTACCTCACCCTCGACATGATCCTTCTGCAGGGCGGCGATGACCACCTCCGCAGCGAGTTCTTCCCGGCGTGCATACTGCAGCTGCCGTTCTGTTCAGACCAACTTTTGGTCGATTTGGTATCGCTTCTTTGGACTCCGAGTTACTTGCCAGAGCCATTCCTCAAACGATCGAGATAATCACCGCTACTCACGCGCAGCTTTTCGACCACTCCTGGTCAAAGTTGTTTAGGAGCTGTTCCCTCGCCTCCTTCCGCTTGTCGTCGATTTCGGATTCGAGGTCGTGTTGGAGCTGGTCGAACTCAAAGCTGATTTGCTCCGGCGTGCGGCACTTCTGATAGATCGCCACAATCCGCTTCTCGAAGTCCACTCCGGATTCGATGGTGCCTAACACCTCGTCGCTAGCGCCGAAAACGCGATTGAATAAACGGAATTTTTCGTCAAGAAGCTGATAGACCCCGACGTCGGCCGCGTTGCTGCGGTTGAGGAAGTTAACAACCACCACGTCGAACTTCTGGCCGTACCGATGACACCGGCCGATGCGCTGCTCGATGCGCTGAGGGTTCCATGGCATGTCATAATTGACGACTAGATTGCAGAATTGCAGATTAATCCCCTCGGCAGCGGCTTCAGTCGCGATCATGATGTACGCGTCGTCTCGGAAGTATTCAACAAGGGCGGCGCGCTTGTCAGCAGTGGGCGAATTCGTAATGTGATCGGTGCCGGCATGACGTTCCAGCCATGCCTGATAAATCTCTTTTGATTTCGGATCGGTGTTGGAGCCGTTGAAAAGTACCACCTTGCCGGCAAATTCGGTCTTCTCAGGGATCTGACAAAGATATTCCTGAATTCGCCGGGATTCGGTGAAGATCAGGGCTTTCTGCTGAAGCGCCGGTACATCATACGTGAGCAGCGGCCGGCTGGTGAACTCGGCGCACGTGTATTTGCTTCTCTCGTTTGCGCGCCTGGGCGATGTCGTACGAGGATTGCATGCGCATGAGCGTATCCATCTTCACCCCAAAAGCCTTCTCGATGCGCAGCGCCATATCTCCGGAGAGGCCTGCCTTGCCGTTGAGCAGGCTGGAGAGTGCCGGCCGGGAAACCTGAAGTGCCTTCGCCGCCGCCGTGACCGTCAAACCGGCAGGAACGATGATCTCCGTCCGGATGAAATCTCCGGGATGGGACGGGTTTTTCATAGCCATAGCATCTTCTCCTTCTTCCTAGTGGTAGTCTTCCAAATTCACATCACAGATTTCGTGCTCTGCGGTGTCGATGCGAAATGTCAGACGCCGGTTCCGTGTGACGCTAAGGCTCCAGGTTCCTCTGCGGTCGCCGGTCAGCGTGTGCGCCTTCCACGCCGCAAGTGCGTACAGTTCGTCCGTATCTTCCATATTGTCGAGGAATGCCAGCATCTTCCGTAGTTTGTCCATGGTATCGGGCGGGACACCTTTCGTGCTGTCCACGTAGAGCCTTTCCAGGCCCTTATGAGAGAAGCTCCTTATCTTCACCGACAGTACTGTAGCCTGTAGCTTAACACTTGTCAACCGTGATGAACAAGGATTAGCGATACGGAGGAGGGGGGAATGCCCGGCGACTTCAAACCGGGAGATGCCCTCCTTAAGCGCATCTTTAATATGGCTAAGTTCGGACTAGCGCGCGCGCTGCCCAAGGAGGGGCCCTGACCTTCTCGCGCTTTGTAATGCCTGCAGGCCCGTCCCTCGTCGTGCTCTCAGCCCATTTCGCAACCTGATTAAGCCGGATGCGATGCTCGACAGGCGGTCGCTCAACAACAACGACGAACTCCGTCGCGGGGGGCAGGGGAGGGGACGATCTCGTCTTGCGTGAACTCTGCAACTGCCAGCGCGACGGCTTCATACAGGGATTCAGCCTGCACGTGAGCCGTATGGACTATTGACTCGGAGTCGGTAAACCTAACGCTGCAATGCGTGGTCATGCAGGAGACTATAACGTTAGTTTCGCTTTTTGTGCGCCGCGCTATTTAAGGCGGGGAGCGGGATTATGTTCTGGCTTCTTCGAAACTTCGAGACGTACTTTTTGGGGCGCGGGTGGCCTCGGACGGCAGTCTTATGCCAAGTAATCCGCCGTCATCCGTCTCATCCGTCAGCCTCAAGCGCGTGTAGCGCCCGATATCAAATCCGGGAGAAAACTCCTGGAGCGGGAGCTTGTCCGAATTGAAGGTGCAAATGTATTGAAAGTTCAGAGCTTTGGACCGCTCCGCAGCCAGTTCCAATGCAGCAGCTAGCTGGCGGTCGTCAACATCAGCAAAAATGTTGCTGTCGTGGATTAGCGTGATGGAGCCGGGCCTCTTAGCCGCCCACCGCTCAGCAAGCATCATGTCGTAGCAGAAAATCTCCATGTTCGAAATTCCGGTGCTACCTTTTCTATCGATTTCGACGCCATAACTGAAGCCGTTATCACCAACGTCGATGAGCAGCCGCCCTGGGGCTTTGTCTAGCCCGCGCGCGCTGTTCGAGAGTAGCAGAACCGATTTTTAGCTCGGCTTTCTCCTGTTCGAGTCTCTTGACAGTTTGCAATTTAGCTTCGATGTCACGAAGGCGCGCTACCTGATCAAAGTGAGCCTGCTGGAGCTTCGAAAACTGATCCAATGCCCCGTGGGTATTAAGCAAAGCAAGGATGGCAGATTGTCGCTCGCGCTTTGCTTCGATCTCGGTCTTCCGACGACTGATATCCGCTCTGAGGCGGTCCATCTCGGAGAGGAGAAACTGTCTGCGATTCTCAACGACCTTAGCATGGAAGGTCTCAACTTCATCAAGCCTCACCATGATCGCGTCAGGAATGACGACCTTCGCTTGCTCGTATGTCTCTTTAACCTTGTCCAGCGATGATTCGACCACTTCGCGCACGCCAGTTTCATACATTGCCAGCGCCTGGCTGTCGACGGTGTTCTCATCGCTCAGCTTATTGATATGGCGGGTGATCTCGTCCGCTTCCCTCTCTAATTCGCGATATTGGGAGAGGACTTTGAACTGCGAGAGGTCTTCCTTGGTCTTCTTCACCAGATCGGTAAGGCGAATGCGTTCGGCCTCTAGCTGTCCGCGAGATCCCCAAACCGCACCGAGAGTGCCAGTTTTTGCAGCCTCCTGCAAGGCCGCTATGGATTTTTTCTTATCCTTAAGCACTTGCCAGTCGCTGGCATCCTCCCAGTCAAGACCCAGGAGGAACGCGTTATTCACCTGAATATCCCAGCTGGATTGCATGCGGAAGTGTCGAAAGGGATCGCTAAAGGCGTCTTTGTTCGACCGCATAAAGTATGAAATTGCACTTCGGAATGTGGGGGTGTACTTGATCTGCCCCCGAAAAACTCA
>PMWW01000060.1 GCA_003165795.1 Acidobacteriaceae bacterium | reverse complement strand
AGCATGTCGCTCACCGCTCCTTCTGTGAAGCAGCACCTCGCGGCGCTGCGCGGTCTGTTCAACTGGCTGGTGATAAAGCAGGCCGTTCCTGATAACCCGGCCCTCTTCGTCAAGGGGCCGAGATTCAGCAGGCAGATCGGGATAACGCCGATTCTGGAGGCGCAGCAGATGCGGGAACTGCTCAATTCGATAGCGGTAATCCGTGAAGTCAAGATCCCGAAGAAGCACGGGGGGAACGTCAGGGTTGAAGTCGATGTTAAAGGCCTGCGCGACCGGGCCATCATCGCTATCATGGCCTCTGTGGCTTGCGAGCCGGGTCCTCGTCAATCCAGTCGTCGAACTCCGCTTTGAGCGCATAAATGTCCCAGCCAGGAAAATCGATGCGGACTTGGCTTATCGTCCGCTCTGAAAGATTCCGCATGATGGGGCTAAGCAGCGGCAGATCGCGTTCGGGCATGGTTTTGACTGGATGCTTTTGCGAAGAACGCCAATCCCGCTTGGTCTGCGGCTGAAACGCCTGCGGTGCCCCCTCCCCTGCATACTCGCGCTTTACCATATGAACCAGCGGCTCGCCTTCGCTTCCCTCTCGGACAGACAGTGAGAATCCGGGAAGATCATTGCGCTCTACGACCCGGAGCATCTCGAACTTGAACCGCCGGTACGTTCCCTCCGCGCCCGACTTCTCAAAGAGGGTCGGCATGGAGATCGCAAAGCCGTCTTCGCCATCACCGCCGGCATGTTTTCGCGCTACCCGGTAGAGCCAGCGCTCCCGCCCGCCGGTGATGGAAAAATACGCCGGATCGATGGAAAGAAGACCGCCGTCTTCCATCACGCCCCGGTAGAACCAGTCGGAGACGGTGAGCGTGAGCCCCCTGCTCTCCTTGGTTTGTGAATCAATCAGATCCTCCCAGCCGTCAATCCAGCTGAACATCGTGTTTTTTTGGCTGCGCTTTACGCGAATGTTGGTCGTCACGACCGTGGTCTTGAGCCGTTCGAGCGAATCACGCAGCTGAGCGTAGTCTTTGCCGCCCGTGGAGCGAGCGATGGCTTTGAGAACATCGTGAGGCTGGAATTTGAGTCTCGCGAGGTATGTCATTCGTTCCGCGATTCTTCATGTCGCACAGGACCGATGCCGCCCAGATCAGGATATCGGCGTCCCAAATGGTCGCCATGCCATAGTCCTGATGCGGCTGCACGGTGACGAATACCCCGTCATTCTCGTTGACGTACTGGATGGGTTTCATCCGTTTCGACTTTGACAGCGAAAAGAACGGGCGCTCCATCGTGTCTTTCTGGTCACGAAACCGCAGATCGACGATGGTTGGCAGGAAGAGATCGAACTGGGGATTGTAAAACCGGGCGCGAGTCATGCTTCGCTTTCCAGCTCGCGCTTGAGCGCTGCGATCGCTCGCTCCAGCGTATAGCCCAAGACCCAGCCCGCATGCGCCTCCGTCACCGCGTAGAATGCTTCAACGGTTTCCTGTGACGCTTTCACATTGAACTGGACGTTACGGCCGGTCCCGGTAGACGCGGGCCGCGCGTTTTGTCGTGGGTTTCAAAGATGTGTCCCGCGCCTGGCGGCTTGGGGAAGTTGGCAGCCTCGGCTACCGCCCTTACTTGCTCCTGGGTGGGCGCTTTAATGTCAGGGCGTTTCTTGGGCGAAAAATCACTAACGTCCACTTTCAGGTCATTGTCAAATATGCTGGCCCGCTGCGTCATCAGGCTACTTCTTCTGCCTTAGCGGCAGACGCTTGTTGTTTTGAGCATGGTCACAACCTCCTGGGTAAAAACGCGCGCGTTGAGCAAAGCGGCGGCGATATTGGAAACCTGCGCCGGATCAAGCCCCGACAGCGTTCCGCCAAACGCGAAGAGCGCGCGGTACGCATCCCGCTCATTGAGCTGTGCGTTGAGCATGGGGATCTGATTCGCCGCGAATTCAGATTCGATGCTGTGTAATGTCCGCGTTCGGATGGCGGAGCTCGTGCGCGTGAACAAAATCGTATATCGGATGGTGCGCTTGAATACCCGCTCCTGCGCGCGAACCAGCTTTATGGCCTTTGCGGCTTCGGTCGCGTCAAGATGTGATCCCTGCACGGGAATGATGACGAGATCGGCGCGGCTCATGGCATATCCGACCATCATTGAGGCGGTGCCCTCAAGGTCAACGATCACGAAAGACGTTTTGAGCGCTGCGGATTCAATCGTGTCGATAATGGAATCTTCCGCAACATCGGCCAGGACGGTGAGATTTTCGGGCTTACCGGGCCGCCTTGCCCATTGTTAGAGAGGTTTGTTCGGATCGGCGTCAATCATCGTCACGCCTGCGCCGAAACCAGCCAGTTCAGTCGCGAGCAGTACGGCGGCTGTAGACTTGCCGACGCCACCTTTTGGACTTGCAAATACTATGGTCGGCATGCCAGAACACTAAATGTTGTATGCGGTGCGCGGACTATAGCCGACATGTTGATGCTACTCAAGGGAATTCAGAAAGCTAATGGATAACGTTCCGATGCTCGATGGTGAATCGATAGCTATCTGGTATCTGATAGCTTCCTGATACTGGATAGCTCGCCGATTTCTGTTAGTAACTTGGTTGCGGACCGGCTGCTACTCGTCGGCTATCGGGTGGCTATCCGATATCGCCGTAAGGGTAGGGCACGATTTGTCATTCGGCAGCATGGCGCTGAGGAGCAGCCAGCACTATAGTTGCTCCTTGAGTTCGCGGATGGGTTCCTGACGAAAAAAGGACTTGGTAGCAGGGTCGCTTGGATTTCCCGAAATCAAGAAATAACCGTGAAGAGAGAAGGGCTAGCCTGTGCGGCACAACATTCTGCAGGGGCCCAATGGCCTTCGCGCCGGTTGGCGGTTGCTGATTTACTTCGCGCTGCTGGGCGCGTTTGGCTACTTAGCATACAAAATCGCCGAAGCCGCTTCACGTGGGCGACAAGTCGACACAGGTAGTCCTATCTTCGCTATCGTTTATACGCTGATTCTCGCGACCGTGGTACTGCTGGCGGCGGGGACAATGGCCAAGATTGAAGGCCGCAGCATTGCCGAGTACGGCTTGCCGTGGCGACGGGCGATGAATGTTCAGTTCTGGCAGGCCTGGGTCATCAGCTTTGTTTCGCTCAGCCTGCTGCTGGCTTCTCTGCGACTGGCAGGGGCGTACTCGGTTGGAACCTTGCAGCTGCGCGGCATTGAAATCCTGAAGAACGCGATCTTGTGGGCGGTAGCGCTCATCATCGCCGCGATCTTCGAGGAGTTTTTTTATCGCGGCTACCTGCAATTCACGCTGACCGGTGCGATCGGATTCTGGCCGGCGGCGCTGACGACTTCGGCCTTGATGGGCGCGGCACATGCCTTCAATCCCGGCTGGACCGTACTCGGCCTGCTCACGGTTTTTGGCTTTGGGCTGATTGCATGTTTCCTTTTACGGCGAACCGGCGATCTCTGGATGCCGCTTGGTTTGCACGCCGGATGGAACTGGGGCGAAGTGTATTTCTACGGCGTGCCCAGCAGCGGGCTGATGGGCAAAGGGCATTTACTGCAAGGGAACTTTCACGGTCCCGCGTGGTTGACCGGAATGCCGTTCGGGGTAGAAGCGGGCTGGCCCAACGTTGCGGTATTTCTGATCTGGTGGTTCCTCTTCGCTAAGTGGCTGCGCCAGGTGAAATATCCGGGCTAACAACCTGCTGAAAACGAGATTCCTCGGCGGCTGAAGCCGCCTCGGAATGACAAGAATAAGTGCTCTTACGGCACACCTGAAGGTACGCCCCTTCAAAAGTCGGAAAATCGAGTTTTCAGCAGCCCGGCTTAAGTGCCTTTACGGCACACCTGAAGGTGCGCCCCTTCAAAACCCTCAGAAAATCAAGTTTCTTAGCAGCCCGGCTAGTGTTCGTGCTTGGAGTGCGAGTGCAGGTGCGGATGGGAGTGGATGACGCTGCCGTGGGAGTGGCGATGAGCATGCACCAGGTTCGCCCGCAACAATAGCTCGTAATTGGGGAGGATCTCGGGCGGAATTCCGGTGGCTGCAACTCTGCCTTCCTCCAAGACGAAGACGCGATCGGCAATGTCTTCCACAATCTCCAACTGGTGGGTTGCCGTGATCACCGTTTTCGACGAACCTTTCCACTCCTGGATCAGATCGACGACCTGGCTCTGGCTGCGGGGATCGAGGGTTGCCGTCGGCTCGTCCAGCAGCAGCACGTCGGGATCGAGCACCAGCACCGACGCCAGCGCCACGCGCTTCTTCTCGCCTCCGGAAAGCCGATAGGGCGGACGATCGCGAAGATGGGTAACACCCATGAGTTCCATCGCCTCGGCCACTTTGGACAGAATTGTTTCTTTCGGCCACTGCAGTTGCAAAGGTCCAAACGCGACCTCGTCAAAGACCGTGGGGTTGAAGAGCTGCACATCCGGATTCTGGAAGACCAGCGCGACCCGGCGGCGAAAGGCCAGGGCGTAGTCATCGCGCTGGAAGAGTTCGGGGGTCAGCCTCTGGCCGTCGAAGCTTACCGAGCCTTTGGATGCGAAGTGCAGGGCATCGAGAATGCGCAACAGGGTAGATTTTCCCGATCCGTTTGCGCCCAGCAATGCGACGCGTTCGCCTTGCGCGATCTCCAGCGACAATCCGCGCAGCGCGGGAATGCCATCGTACTCGAAGCACGCGTCCTGTAGCTCGAAGAGTACCGGCATCGTCCAACTCACCTTCCCATCCACACGGCGAGGCCCCCTGCCAGCAGGAAGGCCGTCAGTCCCAAGTAGTCCCACGCATCCAGGCGGAAGTCGGAAAGAATCTGGATGTCCCCGCGAAATCCCCGCGACTGCATGGCAAGATAGACTTCGTTGCTGAGCTCAATACTCTTACTCAGCAGCACGCCGGCAGTGCGGGCCGCCATTCGCCGTTGCGCCGCCGGTTTCAAGATGCCGACGGTGCGGCTGCGCCGCGATTCCAACATCTGGCTGGCGGTCTCGACCAGCAAAAACACGTAGCGATGTGTCATCGCCAGCATGGCGATGGCCTCCTTGGGAAGGCGAAAGGCCCGCAGAGCTTTGAGTACATGCGTCCATGGCGTACACAAGATCAGCAAAGTCGTAAAAGTTACTGCTGTCTCCACGCGCAAGATCAGCATAGCGGCGGTACGTAATCCCTGCTCGGTAATGGTGAGGAACCCGAAGGTCGCGACCGGGTCGCCGGGGGTCACGAAAATTGCGGGAACGGCAATCACCGCGGTGAAGCCCAGGACCACTAACCACACGCGTTTCACCAGCACGAAGAGGCTGACCCTGGACAAAATCGCAATTGCAACCGCGACAGTGAGCAGCGCCACCACGACGCTAATCTTCCGCGAAAGCGTGACCGCCAGCACCAGCGAAAACAATCCCACCACTCGCACCCGGGGATCGAGGGCCTGCAGAAGGCCTCGCCGGCGTGCCGTTTCTTCCGAGATCATAGCGCGGGTTACAACTCGCGCGAAACCGACAAAGGTCGATTCCAGGAATCCGCGCTTCATCCCGAGTATTCCGTTCGACCACGCCGCGGCAAGAAGCGGTGCAGAAACAACGAGGCCGCGAGAAGAAATCCCACGGCGAACATGGCAGAGAGAAGATAGCCGAAGGCGCGGCTTCTGACGAACGAAGGCGCGTACGCCGGAAAAGGCGCGGTCCACAGAGTTGCCAGCTTCTGCAACCCGGCGGGAACCGCTGCCGGCGATGGGTGGTTGGCAGACTTGGAAACTTGGACCTTCACCACTCCAGTTTTCGCCAACTGCGACGGCGACCATTCGCCCCACGCCGTTCCGGCTGCAAGAATTCCCAAGGGAGTGAGCAGCATGAGGGCCGCGACTGCGATCCAAAGCCTGCGTAGCGAGCCGGAGGCCGGACGCAAAGTCAACGACTCTCCGCCAGCGAGTCCCGATGTGCTGAGCAAGAGCGCTGGGTCGGCCGCCTGCAGATAGGCAACCACTCCCGCGGTGATGACCGCTTCCGCCAATCCTGCGAACGTGAGGTGGCCAATCATCATGGCGGGAATGGCAATGCTGAGCGGATAGGGCGCGTAGAGCGGCGTTCCCCGGGCATCGTGAAACAGCATGGGCTGGATGCCGAATTCGATAGCGGCCACCAACGCAGCCGCATTCACGGCGAGATAGCCGGCGATGGCTGCCGACACTACGCGACGTCGCGAGGTGATGCTGGAGCCGGCCGCGATCATGCGGTAACTTCCATAGGCCACCAGCGAGCCGATGATGGCCATGTTGAAACAGTTCGCTCCCAACGTACTGATGCCGCCGTCGCCAAAGAACAATGCCTGAATGACGAGCGCAATCGAGATGGCAAGAATCCCGCCGGACGGACCGAGTACGATGGTTGCGATGGTCACACCCAGGGCGTGGCCGGTGGTGCCTCCCGGCAGCGGCAGGTTAAACATCATCACCACGAACGAGAATGCGGCGAAGACCGAGATCAGCGGCACCACTCGGGTCAGCAGCATGCGCTTCAAACGCTTCAGCGCGGAGTACCATCCCGTGGCCGCCGCCGCATAAAGCACGGCGCAGGTGGAGGGACTCAGGTAGCCGTCAGGAATGTGCATGCTGCGATTGCCTCTTGGCTCTGGCGATTCTCATCCTAACTCATAGCGGATTGCGAGGTTGGTTGGATCGGGGACCGTTTTCCGCGACGCGGAGTAAATCCTACTCAGCACGAGACCCGCGACTTTCGCCGCGGGGGTCAAAGCTTTGGCAGCACTGATCGACGGGGGTTAGCGCTTGTCGATGGGCACGTAGAGATTGGGATAGGCCGGGCCGTGGTAATCGGCGCGAGGGCGGATCAAACGGTTGTCGTTGAGCTGCTCGATCACGTGCGCCGTCCAGCCGGAAACCCGCGATACCGCAAACACCAGCGTGAACAAATCGATATCAATCCCCAAAGTGTGATAAGTCGAAGCCGAGTAGAAGTCCACATTAGCGTTGAGCTTGCGATCGGCCACGATGAATTCCTCGATCTTGTGCGAGATCTCGAACCACTTGGCGTTGCCGCTGGATTGGCCCAAATCCTCGGACATTTTGCGCAAATGGGTGGCGCGTGGGTCCTCGGTGTGATAGACACGGTGACCGAAGCCGGGAACCTTTTTCTTCTGGGCGAACATGCCTTTAATGTAGTCGACCGGATCGGCACCCGAGGCATCAATGGCCTCCAGGATGCGAAATACCGCTTCGTTGGCCCCGCCGTGCAATGGACCTTTGAGCGCGCCGATCGCTGCCGTGACCGCCGAGTGCATGTCGCTTAGGGTGGCCGCGACCACGCGCGCCGCGAAGGTGGAGGCGTTGAGCTCGTGGTCGGCATGCAGAATGAGCGCGACATCGAGGGCATGCTCGGCGATCTCGCTGGGGATTTCGCCGTTCAACATGTACAGGAAATTTCCCGCGTGCGAGAGCGAGCGATCCGGCTCAACCAGCGGCTTACCTTTGCGGATGCGGTCGTAAGCGGCGACGACATAGGCGAGCTGCGCGGTCACGCGGATCGCCTTGCGCAAGTTGGCCTCGTGGTCGTTAACTTTTTCTTCCGGATCGTAGTACGAAAGAGCGGAAACGATGGTGCGCAGCACGTCCATGGGCAACGCGTGCTTGGGAGCTTGCCGCAGCAGGCTGATGATGGAGGCGTCCAGCTTGCGCTCGCGGGCCAGACTGAGCTTCAGCTCTTGCAGCTGGATCCGGCTGGGCAATTGGCCGAACCACAATAAGTAGCAAACTTCTTCAAAAGTCGAGTTGTCGGCCAGCTCGTGGATGTCGATGCCGCGATAGGCGAGCACGCCCTGGTCGCCATCGATATAGCAAATCCCCGAGTTTGCTGCCGTAATGCCTTCCAGCCCTTTGGGGCCGGTCACCGTCGTCGACATGAAATACCTCTCGCGGTCCTGGACCGCAGTGGAAGATCGCAAGGCAAAGTTGCCGCTCGGAGTGGCGCGAAGAACGCGCTGCAGGGCAACATACTTTTATACTCCGGCGCTTCCGCAATCGTCCAACGCACCAGCGGGGGGTAGTGCCGCAGTTTGAAAAAAGGTTCCCAAGGCAATGTTCGGATGGTGCAGTTTGAATTACAGGGTGCGGTAGATCTGTCCCCTAGGGCCGATTTCGGCCACGAAAAGGACGGTTTCGTCGATTTCGAAAAGGATCCGATATGCCCCGACACGCGTGCATCTCTTGGTGGTCGCGGTCAATACCTTCGATAGGCGGGGATCAAGCGGGGACTCGGCGATTTCAGCCAACTTCTGCTTCATTCTAGCTTTGGTGGTTCTGTCGAGGGAAGAAAGGTATTTGAATGCAGTCCCGGCGATCTTGACTGTTAGTTAGAGCCAAGAAGCCTTAAACCTGCGAGAGGTCGTATACGTCGCCCCTTTGTCTTTCTTCGTTCGCGGAAGCAAAAACTCGCTCGACATCCTCGACATGCAGGAACATCTCGCACCATTCCGCCAGCTCGAAAAACTTGTCAGCATGAGCGCGCAATGCAACAACCGGGCCAGCAATAATGGAGTTGTTAAGCAATCTCTTACGGCTAGCTTGTTCGTACACCTCGTTAAAAGTCGAACCCAGCTGCATCAAGGCAGCGATTGCCTTCTCTATGTCTTCCGGCGTTGGTGCGGAAACCTCCGGAGTCTTAATTTTTCCCGCAGTAATGTCTTCTACCTTCTGGAAAAATCTAGAAGCGTGGCCGTTTAGCTTCCAAAGCAAGTATGACAGTTTAAGATTATGAGTATGCGTCTTGACTGACTTCACGGCGATAGACAGTCGCGCAGCCAGAGACAGACTCTCATACAAATCAGCCTTCCAATTGTCGGTTCCAAAGTTATTCAGAACTGCTGCGGCGGTGGTCACTGGATTTTCTCCCACCCTTGATGATCGGACGCGCACACATATACATCGGCACGTCCGATTAGACGCACGAGCATAATATCAGAGGTGTATCAGGGTCAAGAGAAGTTTAGCAGATTCCGCTAGTTTTCGTTAGTTTTCAATAAGCTGGGTGGATGAGCTCAGTCGTTTAGCCCGGGAAGCGCAGAAACAGCGGCGCGGGTGCCATCATTCCAAGCTCCCGATTGCGTGGCCGTTCGCTCGTCCGTCCCGGCAAAATGTAGATCAAGCCCCCGGCTGTCGCATTCGTCACTCTTTGGCTTACGATAGCGACACGGTCCGCGTCCAAGCGCAACGTAGGATCGGCTGGTCCGGCTTGATAGGTTTGTGGGCGAGATTCAGTTACCGAAACTTACCGCGTAAAGAAAGAAAGGTGCTTCCCCATGCACAAGCTTCGCTTCCTGCTTTTGCTTCCCTGCGCTTTGTTGGTTGCTACCCTGGGCGGCGCCCAGTCCACTCAATTGAACCTTCCCCGGCAAAGCCAGCGCGCCCAGGTGACCCAACGTATCGGAATCACCGACATCACCATTACTTATCACCGTCCGCTGATCAACGGACGCAAGGTCTGGGGAGGTCTGGTGCCCTACGGAGAAGTGTGGCGCGCCGGCGCCAACGAGAACACCCTCATCACCTTCCCTGATCCGGTCATGATTGAGGGCAAACCCCTGGAAGCCGGAACCTACGGCTTGCACATGATCCCCAATGAAGATCAGTGGACGGTGATCTTCTCCAAGATGCACACCGCCTGGGGAAGCTTCAGTTATGACGAGAAGGAGGACGCGCTGCGCGTGACCGTTAAGCCGCAGGCGACCGAGCTGCACAATGCCCTGATCTATGACTTCGATCAACTGCAGCCGGACTCCGCCGTGGTCACCATGAGCTGGGACAAAGTCGCGGTGCCGTTTAAGGTGTCGGTCAACGTAAACGAAGTGGTCGAGGCCAGCCTGCATAGCCAGTTGCGCGGTCTGTCGCAATACACCTGGGATGGCTGGGACGACGCGGCGACCTACATGATCGATAACAAGATGGACCTGAAAGAAGCGCTCAAGTATGAAGACAATTCGATCGGCAACGAAGAGCGCTTCGAAAACCTGATGACCAAGTCGCGAATTCTCGACGCCATGGGCCAAAAGACCGAGGCCATGGCGGCGCGCGACAAGGCGCTGACCATGGGCACGGCGCCGCAGTTGTATGGATATGGCCGTCAACTGCAGCGCGCGGGGAAGCAGAATGAGGCTTTCGCGGTCTTCAAGTCGACGGCGCAGAAATATCCCGACAACTGGTTGTCGCATGCCGGCCTGGCTCGCATCGCCTGTGGAGCAGGCAACTATCCGGATGCAACCAAGCAGATGCAACTGGCGCTGGCCGCGGCTCCCGACCCGGCGAAATCGGGAGTGGAGGGCCTGATCAAGCGGTTGCAAGCGCAGCAAGACATCAACAAGTAGGAAGTTGCCGCTCCAAAGTCAAATGGTCGCCCCGGAGTTGACCTTCGGGGCGATCTGCATTCTGCGGGTTGTGATGGCGAAAAGACGTGTCGCCGCTCTGCGGCTGGGGTAGGTTGCTTCTCCTCCCCCGCCGCTTACGCGCCGGGCTAACCCCATCCCGCCGCGGCGCGGCTGGGGTAATCGCACGACCAGCAGAGCGGCAACCCATAGGCTGTTCGGAACAACGGCAACAATCTCATGGGAACCAAGTCCAGCCCGGCAAACCCCCCAGCCGCAACGCGGCGAGATGATGTTAGGCGGGGGCGTAAGCCCCCGCTTCAACGCGACACAAAGCGAGAGCCGCGCAGCGGCGGTACCCAAACCATCCCCACCCTCGCATTGCCCGTCACCTATTCCCGGAGTTACACTCAACAGTTTGCTTACTCGGTTCGGAGGCTCCCTTGCCGGGACCCAACTAACGCTAACGGACGGGCCCGCCCAGGCGGGTTCGCGTTCGGAGGTCTCATGATGAAACGTGTTGTCCTTCGGCTGTGCCTGCTTACCTTATGCCTCAGCGGTTTCAGCTATGCCGACGAAGGCATGTGGCTGTTCAACGCTTTTCCCAAGGACAAAGTCCAAGCCAAATATGGCTTCGCGCCTGATCAGGCGTGGCTCGATCATGTACGTCTTTCTTCCGCCCGGGCTCCGAATGGCTCGTCTTCGTTCGTTTCTCCCGACGGACTGATCTTCACCAATCACCACATCGCGCAAGAGTGTATTCACGATCTTTCCACCGGTGGCAAGGATTATATGAAGAGCGGCTTCTATGCTCCGACGCGGGCCGAGGAGGCCAAGTGTCCGGGCGTGGAATTCCTGGTACTGGAGAATATTGAAGACGTCACCGCCAAGGTGAATGGAGCGGCAAAGCCGGGAATGTCTATGTCCGATGCCGGCAAAGCGCAACGGGAAGAGATGGGATCGCTGGAAAAGGAATGCTCCGGCAACGGCATGCGCTGCGACGTCGTGACTCTCTATTCGGGCGCCATGTACGACCTGTACAAATACAAGAAGTACGATGACGTGCGCCTGGTGTTCGCGCCGGAGTTCGATATCGCTTTCTTCGGAGGCGATACCGACAACTTTGAATATCCGCGTTACGATCTCGACATCTCATTCTTCCGCGCTTATGAAAACGGAGAGCCGGCCAAAATCCACGACTATCTGAAGTGGTCGCCCGCAGGCGCCAATCAAGGCGATCTGGTCTTCGTCCCCGGACATCCGGGCCGTACCGGGCGCTTGCTCACTATGGACCAGTTGGGATTTCTGCGTGACTATCAATACCCGCTGCAGCTCAATTCCTACACTCGCCGCATCGACGCGTTGCAGAAGTTCAGTGCGCAATCGGCGGAGAACGAGCGCCAGGCGCAGAGCGATTTCTTTGGCCTGCAAAACTCCTTCAAGGCCGTCACCGGATACGAAGCTGGTCTGAAAGACAAGGACCTGATGGCGCAAAAGGCCGCTGACGAAAAAAGTCTGCAGCAATTCATAAGCTCCGATCCCCAACGGAAACAGGAGTTCGGCGATCCCTGGGCGCAGATTGCGAAGGCGGTCGACGTGCAAGAGCAAATCTACAAACCGCTGTTCTATCTGGATAATCTAGGCGGCTTTCGCGGGGACTTGGCGCACTATGCTCGCGACATCGTGCGGGCCGCGGCGGAAAAACAACTGCCCAGCAATCAGCGCATCCGCGGTTTTCAGGATTCTCAACTGCCCACGCTGGAGCAACGACTCTTTTCCACCGCTCCCGTTTACAAATCGCTGGAGCGGGCGGAACTGGCGGAAAGCCTGGGCGAAATGCAGGATGTCCTGGGCGCCGGCGATGCTGGCGTGCAGAAAGCGCTGGCCGGCAAGTCGCCTGACGAGCGCGCCAAAGAGCTGATCGACGGGACCAAGCTGGAGGACGTCGCCCTCCGCAAGCAGCTCTATGACGGAGGCCAGGCTGCGGTAGACGCCAGCACCGATCCCCTCATCATCTTGATGCGTCAGGTCGATCCCGATGCGCGCGCGGTCCACAATCAGGATGAAGATCAGGTGCAGTCGGTTTTGCGCAACAGCGGTGGAAGCATTGGCAAGGCCTTGTTTGCCGACAAGGGCTTGTCCGTTCCTCCCGATGCGACGTTCACCCTACGGCTGAGCTATGGCGCCATCGAAGGCTACAAGCTGGATGGGAAAAACGTGTCTTGGTTCACCACCATGGGCGGAGCTTATGAGCACGCCGCCCAGCACGGGAGCAAACCGCCGTATCAGCTTCCAGAGAGCTGGCTGAAGTACAAGTCGGCGATCAACCTGAAGACGCCGTACGACACCGTCTCCACGCCCGATATTATCGGAGGCAACTCGGGCAGTCCGGTGATCAACAAGGCAGGCGAAGTAGTGGGCATCATCTTCGACGGCAACATCGAATCGCTGGCGTGGAATTTCGCCTACAGCGACAAGGTGGCGCGCGCGGTGGAAGTGGACTCGCGGGCAATTATCGAGTCGCTAAAGCAGATCTATCATGCCGATGCGCTGGTCAACGAGATCACGGGGATGGATGCAACCGCAACGCGACCACACAGCAATACCAAAATGGACAGGCCGACGCCCCGGCAGCAGTAGCTTTCTCACTATGGGACCGTTTTCAAGATCAAAAAGGAAATTCCGGATAAACAACATGGAGGGCTGTGATGCCGACGTTTAGGATAGTTCTAGCCGTTTCTTTTCTTATTGCGATATCGACGGTCAGCCAGGCCCAGCGGGCGGAGCCCACGACCGGTGCCTTCCAGAAACAGACCAAGTTCGGCGTCTGGAGCAAGAACATCTTCGCCGACGCGGTCACCGTCACTGGGCCCGCCAAGACCATTTACCTTGCCGGCATGGGGTCCGAGGATGCAACCTCCGGAACCATCTTGTATCAGGGTGACTTTCCGAAGCAGTGCCGATATGCGTATGCCAAGATCAAGAAAATCCTGGCGACGCAGGGTGCCACGATGGCGGACATCGTCAAGGTGACCACCTACGTCACGGATATGAGGTATGGGCCGGATTACGCCAAATGCTGGGCTGAAGTGATGAGTGGCATGGTTTTGCCCGCGCATACACTCGTGAATGTCAGCCAGCTTGCATGGGCCGGGAATGATGATCGAGGTGGACGCGACGGCCGTCGTCGCCGCCAACGGTTCCACGAGGTCTGATGCCGGAGCAGGGCGTTGAGCATATTGAGCGATCATTTCTAACAAACAGAGAGGCGCGACCGAGGTCGCGCCCGTGTTTTGTTATGCGTTAGCCGACAGCCTAGCAGCTAGGCTGCGGTCGCGGACTTCTGGTGCTCCAGCTCGCCGTGAACTTGCGGATTGGCCTGATGCATCTCGCGGTAATGCTTGGGGGTGGCACCTGCCAGCCGGCGAAAGACACTGGTGAAATGGCTTTGGGTCTCGAATCCAACCTGGCTCGCCACTTCGGCGAGCGCAGTTCGGCTCTCGCGCAGGTGTTCCTGGGCGCGCTCCACTCGCTGCCGCATCACGTACTGGTGGGGCGTAGTACCGGTGCTCATCTTGAACAGCTTGGAGAAATAGTACTGACTCATGCCCACGACTTGCGCCAGTTCAGACACCGTCAGGTCGCGGGCGATGTTCTCCCGGATATGCGAAAAGACGCGCTGCAAGCGGCGCGGCGGCAATCCTCCCACCACCTCGACGGGGGCGAGCGTGGCGCCGAGGTAGGCGTCAACGACCTGGTGGGCCTGTTCCTCTACCAGCGAATGCAGGGACAACACCAGGACGTTCATGCCCTCGGCCTTGGCGCCCAAATGGGCGGAATAGGCGTCACCGCACAGAGCGGCACGAACGCCGGGCACGCGGTTGGCGGCCACCGCGGCGCCCACCCCCCGGCTGCTCACGATAATGCCCCGTTCAGCATCGTGGCGTAGCACGGCGAGAGCTACTTGCTCGGCGTAGTCGGAGCGTGATTTCCCCGGCACCGGCGGTGCCGCATCGGTCACCTCGTGCCCGATAGAGATCAGTTTCGCGGCAAGCCGCTCCTTGGCATCATGCCCTGCTTCGTCCGAAGCGATTGCGATTCGCACTTGCTTGTCCTCCCTTTCAGATTTTGGATGTCGGCACTGGGGGCAATTCCGTCGTATACCTGACACTTAAGCTTCCATGCATCCGCCAGTGATGCGGCTTCTAGGGCGCCAGGAAGGAACCTTTGAACGTCTTTTCCCCACTCTCGTTGCGTTTCATGATAATAAGGCGGGAAGTTCCATATTCTTATCAAATTACGCTACTGTGATGTTTAAGTTTTGTTAAGCCGGTTTGGAGGTGCGCGATTTGACGCTCGCGGTACACTTTTGAAGACGCCCGCACACCTATGTGACCAGCGTTTCTATGGAAGCCAACATGATTCCCGGCAGATGACGGAGGCCGTAGACCACCTGTCATTTGGAAGGATTGCCAATGAATCTCGGCCGTATCGTTCTGGCAGCGGTGGGCGCATTCGTGGCGTACTTTGTCTTAGGGGGCCTCTCGTTTGCCCTTTTCCCGTCGTTGAAGAATGAGTTTCTCAAATACCCTGCCGTGTACCGGTCGCAGGAAACAATGAAGAGCTTCATGGCGCCAGGGATGGCCGCCATGTTCGTGGCGATGCTGGCGCTTGCGGTGATCTATGCCATGCTGTACCAAGGTGGCTCCGGCGTGGCCGAGGGTGCGCGCTTCGGTGCTCTGATCGGGGTCTTCGCGGTTTGCGCTTTTGTGGTCCACAACTATGTCAACCTGAACATCGGGTTGAAACTGACCCTCGAACAAGCGGTGGCTTACTTCGTGGAATGGACTGTGGCCGGCATTGTGATCGGCCTCATCTATCGGCCGGTTGCGCCCCACTGACGGATTTTTGGGCCTGGCCTGGGAGACAACCCTGGTTTGAAAGTTCCCGCGCCGGATATGGTCAGGCGCCGGGATTTACGGAATATTCATTGAAATGTGCGACGGCTTCCGGACTATTTGGTAAATACTGCTTGGCGGATGTAATGGCGGCCGCGGGCATCACTGTTAGCATAAGTCGCGAACGCCTTCGGCAGCGACTGCCTTCCGAGTTTAAAATCGATCATCTGCCTTGTGCCTTGTGAGGGAGCGTCACTGTGATCTGCAAGAATCCAGCCCCGGGTGGTCCGGGGATTGAACCGCGCTGGACGGGGGGCGCGAAAGACGGGGTGGGAACGGCGTATTCCGTCTCCAGCCGTCTGTGGTACACGCTGGCCAATGGGGTGAACACCGAAGTCTACTATCCCACCATCGATACTCCGCAAATTCGCGATCTGCAATTTCTGGTCAGCGACGAGGAGACTTTTTTTCACGACGAGCGCCGGAATACCACCAGCAAGATTGAGCTTATCGACCCCGGCGCGCTGGGCTTCAAGATCACCAACACCGACCCCGAGGGCCGGTACTCCATCGAAAAGCAGATCATCGGCGACCCGCACTTGACTTGCCTGCTGATCCACACCAAGTTCAACGTGGCTCCCGAGTGGCAGGGGCGGCTACATCTTTATGTCATCTGTGCCCCTCATCTGGAAATAGGAGGCTGGCACAACAATGGAGAGATCGTTGAGGCCAAAGGGCGGAGCTTCCTGCTCGCCTATCGTGACAACACGTATCTTGCGATCGGGACGAAGGGCCAGTTCCGCAAGCTTTCCTGCGGTTATGTAGGCAGCAGCGACGGCTGGACCGATCTGGCCCACAACTTGAAAATGGATTGGGAATACGACAGCGCTCGGGATGGGAATATCGCCCTCACCGGGGAGATTGATCTCGATCACGGCAGCGAATTCACCCTCGGGGTGGCGTTCGGCCGGAGCCGTCACGCCGTGGGCGCCGCCCTGTTTCAATCGCTCTGTGTTCCGTTTGCCAATAACGTCAAGAGCTTCGTGGACCAGTGGAGCCGGACCAAGAAGCGGCTTGCGTTGATCGACGTGAACAAGGGAAAGGTCTCGGCCACCTCGTCTTCCTTTTTCGCTCGCAGCATTAACCTGCTGCTGGCACACGAAGACAAGATTTATCCCGGCGCCATGATCGCCAGCATGAGCATTCCCTGGGGCGAAGATAAAAGCGATGACGAACTGGGCGGATATCATCTGGTCTGGACGCGCGACATGGTGCACTGTGCCGGCGCCCTTATGGCGGCGGGCGACACCACCACTCCGCTGCGGGCCATGATCTACCTGGCCATCGCGCAGGCCGAAGATGGCGGCTTCTACCAGAACTTCTGGATCGACGGCCGGCCTTACTGGACCGGCGTGCAACTGGATGAAGTCTCATTTCCCATCCTGCTGGCCTGGCGTCTGTGGAAAGCCAATGCCCTGGGCGAATTCGATCCCTACGTCACCATTTTCCGCGCCTGCACCTATCTCATCCGCAAAGGTCCGGCTACGGCTGAAGAGCGTTGGGAAGAGGCGGGCGGATACTCGCCTTCTACGCTGGCTAGCAACATCGCGGCACTGGTCTGCGCCGCCGAGATGATTGAAGCACGCGGCGACAAGCACACCGCCGACTTTCTGCGGACCTACGCTGACTTCCTGGAATCGCACATCGAGAAATGGACGGTCACCAACCAGGGAAGCCTGGTGCCCGGAATTCGGCGGCACTACGTCCGCATCAATCCCGCCGTCAGCTGCGAAGGCGCATGCGGCGATGAGGATCCCGACAGCGGCGAATTGTTGCTTGCCAACCAGCGCCCTGGAGACCGTTACAAATATCCGGCCAACCAGATTGTTGATGCCGGCTTTCTGGAACTCGTCCGCTTCGGTATACGCCCCGCGGGCGATCCTCTGATCGAGGATTCGTTGAGGGTTGTGGATGCGGTTTTGAAGGTCGATACGCCATTCGGCCCGTGTTGGCGCCGCTATAACCACGACGGATACGGGCAGCGCGCCGATGGCACTTCCTTTAAGAAATGGGGAGTGGGTCACGCCTGGCCGCTCCTGACCCTGGAACGCGCGACTTACGAACTGGCGGCCGGCAGGAACATCGATCTGTATCTTCGGGCGGTGGAAGCCTTCGCCACC
This sequence comes from Acidobacteriaceae bacterium, assembly GCA_003165795.1. Taxonomy (GTDB): domain Bacteria; phylum Acidobacteriota; class Terriglobia; order Terriglobales; family Acidobacteriaceae; genus Bog-257. The sequence continues at coordinate 17,995 of PMWW01000060.1, read as the reverse complement.
GGGGTTGGATTGTTTCCCGAACAAATCTGGGACGCGCCCGATATTCCCCAGGAACATATGTTCTTCGGCAAAGCCACCGGCGCCGTCATTCCGTTAATGTGGGCCCATGCCGAATATGTCAAATTGCTGCGCTCGGTGGTCGATAACCGGGTCTTCGACCATATCAGTCCCGTCACAGAGCGCTACGGCAACGCCGGGCCGCGAACGGCAATCGAAGTATGGAAGATCAATCGCCAAATTCGCAAAATCGCGCCGGGTACTCTGCTGCGCATCGTAGCGTCATCGCCGTTTATGATGCACTGGAGTGACGATGAGTGGAACACTGCGCGGGACACCAGTTCCATCCCGACCGCTTTGAGGCTGGAGTATGTAGATCTGAAAATCGAGGCTGGGCAAAAGGCGCCGTTGCGCTTCACCTTTTACTGGCCGCTGGACAACCAGTGGCAGGGCACGGACTATGCGATCGAAATTGAACCATCAAACTAAACGGATGCAGGTACCAGAAAGGCGGTAGCGGATGAGTAGCAAGGCAGAAATTCCCGTGCAAGGCAAAGAGCAGGCCACGGCCGGAGCCGGGCTACACGCCGGCGTAGAGAGCGAGGTCTCTGAGCCGCAGCGGCTGGAGCAGTTGTGCATCACCACCATTCGCACCTTGGCCATGGACGCGGTGCAGAAGGCCAACAGCGGACATCCCGGCACGCCCATGGCGCTGGCCCCGCTGGCCTTCGTGCTTTGGGACCGCTATCTGCGGCACAATCCCCGCAACCCACATTGGCCGGGCCGCGACCGCTTCATTCTATCCAACGGTCACGCCTGCATGTTGCTGTATGCCATGTTGTACCTGACCGGCTACAACCTTTCGCTCGACGACATTAAGCAATTTCGCCAGTGGGGATCGAAGACCCCGGGCCATCCCGAGTACGGCCATGTACCCGGACTGGAAGTCACCACCGGCCCCCTCGGCCAGGGAGTGGCGAACTCGGTTGGAATGGCAATCGCGCAACGCTGGCAGGCCGCGCAGTTCGATAAGCATGGCAACCATGTGTTCGACCATCGCATTTACGCTATCTGCGGCGACGGCGACATGATGGAGGGGGTCAGCAACGAAGCGGCGTCGGTCGCCGGACATTTGGGCCTGTCGAACCTGATCTGGTTCTACGACAACAATCACATCACCATCGAGGGCAGCACTTCACTGGCCTTCACCGATGACGTGGCAACGCGCTTCGTGGGATGGCATTGGAATGTGCTGCGGGTCAGCGATGTGAACGACCTGGGTATGCTCGAGGTTGCCATTCAAGCTGCGCAGAGAGAGCCCGACCGCCCGTCGCTGATTATCGTTGATACCCACATCGGCTGGGGATCTCCTCACCGGCAGGACACCAAGGAAGCTCACGGCGAGGCCCTCGGCGAAGAAGAAGTTCGGCTGACCAAGATCGCATACGGATGGCCGCCCGACGAACATTTCCTGGTCCCGGAAGAAGTGAAGAGCTACATGGGCAAGGCCGTCGAGCGCGGCGCCCAGTGGGAGCAGGAATGGCAGCAGAAGTATGACGGCTGGGCGAAGGAATTTCCTGACTTCTCCACCATGTGGCAGCAGATGGTCAAGCAGGACCTGCCGGCGGGCTGGGACAAAGACCTTCCCTCTTTCCCCGCCGATGCCAAAGGCCTGGCCACGCGCGACTCGAGTAACAAGGTCCAGAACGCGGTCGCTCTCACAGTTCCCTGGCTGGTTGGCGGATCAGCCGACTTGTATCCCTCGACCAAGACGCTCATCAAGGATGGCGGCGATTTCGAAAGGGCCAACTATGGCGGGCGCAACTTCCACTTCGGAATCCGCGAACACACCATGGGGTCGATCCTGAGCGGCATGGCGCTGTCGTCGTTGCGTCCCTATGGAGCGACTTTCTTTGTTTTCTCCGACTACATGCGTCCCACCATCCGCCTGGCGGCGCTGATGCGGCTGCCGGTGATTTACATCTACACTCACGATTCCTTCTGCTTGGGCGAGGATGGCCCGACGCACCAACCGATCGAGCATCTGGCGTCGATTCGAGCGATTCCGCACATGATGCTCTTCCGCCCCGCCGACGCCAATGAGGTCACCGAGACCTGGCGCGTCGTCATGCAGATGAAACATCAGCCGGTGGCGCTGGTCTTCACCCGACAGGCGGTGCCGACCTTTGACCGCAGCAAATATGCGTCGGCCGCAGGCGTCGCCCAGGGCGCGTACATCATGGCCGATTCCGGTGGGACTCCCGACATCATCCTGATGGGAACTGGGTCGGAGGTGCAGCTTTGCGTGGGAGCTTACGAGAAGCTCACCGCCGAAGGGGTGAAGGCGCGCGTCGTCTCCATGCCCTCGTGGGAGTTGTTCGAGCGGCAATCCGACGAGTACAAGGCGCAAGTGTTGCCGCGCGCGGTGGGGGCACGCGTCGCGGTCGAGGCAGCCGCCAGTCTAGGCTGGGCGAAGTACATCGGTCCCGACGGCGGCCTGGTCACACGCGACGACTTTGGCGCATCGGCTCCGCTCAAGGACCTGTTGAAGCATTTCGGCTTTACGGTGGATGACGTTGCCGCCAAAGCTCGCGACGTCATGAAGAAAGCCAAGCCGTAACCTTGCAGGTGTACGATTGGGTTGTCTGGAAGCGCCGATGCAGCTTGTCGGCGCTTGTGCTGTCTGGTGAGAGTGGAAGCACCCGAACCAGTACCTTGCGAGGTGGAGCATGAGCAGCGATCTGTCAGTACAGGCCATTGCTGAGGAAGTCGTACGGGACATGGTCGAGCGCCACACGGCCGCTCTAGGTAAGTATGAGAGCGGCTTCGGGGATTGTCTGCAACGCCTCGATCAGGAGAACTTCTCGGCGCGCCTATGGCAAAAAGACCCCGCTCTGTGGAAGAGCGGTCCCGATCACGAAACGATCATCGCGCACTCACTGGGATGGCTCACCGTCGCCGAAACCATGCAGTCCCACATCGCGGAACTGAGCGCATTCGCCGACGAAATCCGCAATGCCGGATTCGAGTTCGCAGTTGTGCTGGGCCTGGGAGGCTCCAGCCTGGGCGCGGAAGTGCTAAGCCGTACCTTCGGCAAGCAGGACGGGTATCCGCAGCTTTACGTGCTTGACTCCACGGTCCCGACCGCGGTCCGCCACCTGGAACAGAAGATCACGATGGGCAACACGTTGTTTGCGGTTTCGTCGAAGTCGAGCACCACCACCGAGCCCCAGATGTTCCAGCGCTTCTTTCACGATCGCGTGAAAAGGGTGAAAGGCGATGCGGCCAGCGAAAATTTTATCGCTATCACCGACCCGGAAAGCCCGCTTACCAAAGAGGCGGCGCACAGTCACTTTCGCCGGGTGTGGCCCAATTTGCCCGATATCGGCGGCCGTTATTCGGCGCTGTCATATTTCGGCTTGGTTCCGTTCGCCCTGATGGGCGGCGATGTGAAGACGTTGCTCGACCGCGCCGCACAGGCTGCCCAAGCTTGCGGCAGTCCGGTCGAAAATAAGGACAATCCTGGCGCCCGCCTGGGAGCGGCGCTGGGGGCATTGGCCAATGCCGGCCGCAACAAGCTGACGCTGGTCACGCCGGCATCGCTGAGCTCGCTTGCTCTCTGGATTGAGCAACTGATTGCCGAGAGCCTGGGCAAAGAAGGCAAGGGTATTGTGCCGGTCGCCGGAGAGCCGCTGGGTCCACCCGAGGTTTACGGCGACGACCGTGTCTTCGTATACCTCCATACCGCGCCCGAAACCAACGGCGATATCGCGGCGAAACTGTCGGCCTTGGAAGCGGCGGGGCATCCCGTGCTGCGCCATATTCTGCGCGGTCCACTCGATCTTGGCCAGGAATTCTTTCTGTGGGAATTTGCTACCGCTATCGCCGGCGCGCTGCTCGGCGTCGATCCTTTCGATCAGCCGGATGTGCAGGAGTCGAAGGACAACACCAAGCGCCTGTTGGCGGAATACGCGCAGAACAGCGCGCTGCCGCAGCAAAAACTCATCGTCGCGGAAGAATCGCTGCGCGTCTTTGGCGATCCGGAGACCTGCGACACCTTGCGCCGGGGCGGCTCGTCGTTGCAAGCCATCGTCAACGCCCATCTCTCTCGTCTGCATCCCGGCGACTACTTCGCCATCACGCCATACATCGAGGCGCTGAGCAACTACGATTCTCTATTGCAGCAGATCCGCGAAACGGTGCGCGACGCGAAGAAAGTTGCAACCACTATTGGCTATGGTCCACGCTGCCTCCATTCCACCGGTCAGTTGCACAAGGGCGGTCCCGATAGCGGCGTGTTTCTACAAATCACCTCAGAAGACATCAACGACATCGAAGTACCCGGCGAGAAGTTCAGCTTCGGCGTGCTGAAGCAGGCGCAGGCGCTGGGCGACTTCGAGGCCCTATCGAAGCGGCATCGTCGGGTGGTCCGCATCGATCTGGGGCGAGACGTGGAGAAAGGTCTGCGCCGAGTCTTGTCGCTGGTAAAGGAAGCAGTCTCGCAATCCAATGCCGCCGTCGCTGGGGTACAGAAATGATTGGGTTCCCGCAATTTATCGAATGTCTGGATTTGTATCAGGGCACGGCTTCACAGGTTGCTGAAACACCCGGAACCGCAGATCCCTCAGCGCCTAAAGTCGGTTCGGGATGACAAAATAGGGGACTTGTTACGGCGTAGCTAAAGCTACGCCCCTTCAAAAGCGCACCGCTGAGCGGCCGATGGCCATCCAACGCACTGGAGCGAATTCATATGGGCAGTCTGGTACATCCTGCGCCACAGAAACTCAAACCGCCGGTTCTGCCTCAGGGCGACTCCTGCCTGGTCGTCATCTTTGGGGCCACCGGCGACCTCACCCGCCGCAAGCTCATTCCTGCCCTTTATGACCTGGCCTGTGTGGGCTGCACCAGTCGCGACTTCGAGGTGCTCGGTATCGGGCGAACGAAACTTGAAGACGCGGATTTTGGCGCCCGTATGCACGAAGGAGCTGCGACTTCGAAGGATGCTCGCCACTTTACCGAGGAAGGTTGGAACGACTTTGCCAAGCGACTGCATTACCTGGTCGGTGACGCGGGTAAGCCGGACTTTTACCCGCAACTAAAGGCGAAGATCGAAGAGATGCAGAAGAGCGGGGCCAGCAAGAACGTTCTGTTCTATGTCTCGACGTCGGCCTCGCTGGCGCCGCCGATCGTGGAAGGCTTGGGCCAAGCCGGCCTGGCGCGCAATGGCGAGGGTTGGACGCGCATCGTTCTGGAAAAACCTTTTGGCCGCGATTTGGCCAGCGCGCAGGAGCTGAACGAAATCGTTTCCCGGGTATTCGACGAGCGGTCGGTCTATCGCATCGACCACTATCTGGGCAAAGAGACGGTGCAGAACATCATGATGTTCCGCTTCGGCAACGCCATGTTTGAGCCAGTGTGGAACCGCAATTACATCGATTACATCGAGATCACGGCAGCCGAAAAACTCGGGGTCGAGGGCCGCGGCGCATTTTACGAAGAGACGGGTGCGCTGCGGGACATGGTGGCGAACCATATGCTCCAGTTGCTCATGCTGACCGCGATGGAGCCACCGGTCAGCTTCGATGCCGACGCGGTGCGCGGACACAAAGTGGAAGTGCTGAGCGCTATCCGCACTATGTCGAAGGACGAAGTCGCAAAGCACACGGTTCGCGGCCAGTATGGGCCCGGCACCATCGACGGCAAACCCGTGCCCGGCTATCGCAACGAGCCCGGCGTCAAACCCGATTCGCTGACTGAAACCTATGCCGCGGTTGAGTTCCACATCGACAACTGGCGATGGGCGGGAGTTCCCTTCTACGTGCGCGCGGGCAAGCGGCTAGCGAACCAGTTGACGGAAATCGCGGTGCACTTCAAGCGCACGCCGCAGGCGCTGTTCTCGCGCAAGCCCGCAGACGTGCACCACAACGTCATCACCATGCGCATTCAGCCCAACGAAGGCATATCGCTCAGCTTCGGCGCCAAGCAACCGGGATCGGAGTTCCGCGCCATTCGCGTGGACATGGACTTCTCTTACCACGATGCCTTCGGCACGGAAACTCCCGCGGCCTACGAGACGCTGCTATTGGATGTCATGCGCGGCGATCCTACACTGTTCACGCGACGCGATGAAGTGGAAGCAGAGTGGCGCATCATTACTCCCATCGAAGAGGCGTGGGCCGAGCTTCCGCCTGCGCCGTTCCCCAACTACGCGGCGGGCAGCGAAGGTCCCGCTGAGGCCGACAAACTGATCACGCACGATCAATTGCGCTGGCGTCCGCTGGCGCACGCTGACGGACAACATTCGTGAAATTCGCGGTGCGTTGCAACTTTGATCTACGGTCTTTACATCTAAACTCAGGTGCCGATGCCCGCTCGTCATGGAAGCCGCATCTTGCTGTGGACACTGCTGGCGCTCATCGTAGCCGGCGGCATCGGATTTGTTGCCTTGCTGACCGTTCCGGCCCCAGTGGAAGGGTGGCTGCAGGGCCGCATAGTGCTGGCTTTGCGTCAGCACTATCGGAGCGACGTTCAACTGGAGAACCCGCACGTCACCCTGGTCCCGCGCGTGTCGCAAACCATGAGCGGCGCCAAACATTGGCTGCTGGTGCCGTTCGATCCCCTCTTCATGAAGCACGGCGCAGGCACCTACCTGCCCGTCGCCATCGCGGGCACGCGAGAGCACCCGGAAGTCAAACTACAATTGAATAAGATCTTCTAGATCACCGCTAGAACGAGTTCAGAGTTGGCATAGACCGGGTAGAGCCAGCCTTTAGGCTGGCGCCCGGGATTGCGCCACCCTACGAAGCTCAAGCAATTTGTTCTTCCGCAGTGGACGCGGCGCTGAAGCGCCGCTCTACCCGGGCTCGCGGGACCACGCCAACTCTGAAGCCGGTCTAGCGCGCCGCGTCCTGCGCCCGGCCTTTCCATTCCCCACCACGACCCGACCAATACTTCACCGCTGAATCAATCGTCGCGGCCATGTAGAACATGGCGCTAAAAGGAAGGGCCAGCCCCCAAAGCGGATTCAGCCCATAAAACCGAACCATGGGACAATAGATCGCAGCCATCAGCAGGTAAGAGACGCCACCAATTGACGCCAGCAGAGGCGACTTACTGGCCAACAACCCAAGCGGTAAGACGTACAGCAGCGCCATCCCGGCAATCGCGCCCAGCAGCAGCCATACCGAGTGCCGCAACTGGTTGAAGGCGGTGCGCGCAATCATGCGTTCGATTTCGGCGAACGAGTTGTAGGGCCGCAGGCTGCGAGTGTCAATGGTCACCCCCAGCCATACTTTCCCGCCGGTGGATTTGACGGCGCGCGCCAGGGCGCAATCGTCGATGATCTCCTGCCGGATGGCAGCGATCCCTCCGATGCGCTCCAGAGCCGCCGGTCGAACCAGGATGCAGCCTCCGGCCGCGCCCGCGGTTTTGCGGCGCGAATTGCGTATCCATTCCGGCGGATAGAGCAGGAAGAAAAAGAACACGAACGCGGGGATCAGCAGTTTCTCCGCCAGGCTGCGACAGTGCAGCTTCACCATGAAGGAGGCGAGATCGTAGTCTCCCGCTTCGGCGAGTGCAACCAGGGTCGCAACGTTCTCTGGCGAGTGCTCGATGTCGGCATCGGTCAGCAGCAAGAATTGCGGATTCGAGGCAAGTGCACGCTCGATTCCCTGCTGCACCGCCCAAAGTTTACCTGACCAACCATGGGGCAGGGGACGTCCGGAGACAACGGTCAGGCGCTCGGCGGGAAACATTTCGGTCGCGGGCAGCCGTGCCGCATCGGCGGTTCCGTCCGCACTGTTGTCATCGACAACAAAGATGTGCAGCGAACTAGCGCAGCTCTGCTGGAGAAGCGAGCTGACTGATCGACCAATAACGTCGGCTTCATTACGGGCGGGAATGACAACTGCGATCGGGCCAGCGATTTTCGCGAGCGGCAAATTCTGCGCAGCTAAACGCCGCACCATCCAGAACCGGCCGTGCGCCAGCAGCAGATAGAGCCAGGCTACGAGGCATAAAGATGCGGCGATCAGCGCCAAGCTAGGCGGCACACGCCCTGCTTGCCAGCCGCGCGGAATGCGCTGCAGCGACCCCGCAAAGAACCCGCCCGACACGAAAGCGATGGTGTCGAGCCCCGCGCTCATCGCGCGCTGCGGATTTTGGCGAACGCTCGCTTCATGGACTGCATGGCAAGATTCACGTGGTTCGCCTGGCGCTTGGCCTCGTTGGTAAGATTATCGAACTCTTTCCAGGGCGGCTCGGCCAGACGGTGCAACACGATCACATCATCCTTGGCCAGCACAATAAACTCGTCTCCGGGCTCAAGCTGCAAGCGCTGGCGGATGCCCGCCGGGATCACAACTTGCCCACGCGCCGACATTTTGGTGGTTGCAGGAATCATTCGTCTTACTGGTAAGATTTTAGCACACCGTCTTACTAGTAAGACGTCTCGCGCCGGGTGCGAACCTGTCGGACAGAATAACAAACGCCGACTTAAAGTCCGCGTCAGCGGAATGTCGCGCTCTTGGGCGGCCTCCCGATCATGGTCATAACCTGCTAAACTTCTGCGGCAAGAACAACCAAGATGACATCATCGGTCGAAGGTCTGCGGACCAAGCTTTTCGATAATCCGGAAGGCAAGTTTGTTCATGACGTGGTCCTGGATTCCTGCCGCCGGCACGGAGCCAAGATCGCGATCATCGACACCTCTTGCGTCCCCGAGCGACGCATCACCTATGCCGCGTACGGCGAGATGGTGGAACTGGCGGCGCGCGGATTGGTGGCCGCCGGAATTCGTCCCGGCGAGGTCATCGGCATCTTTCTGCCTAACTGCTGGGAATTTGGCATCGCCTATCACGCCGCCACGCTGGCGGGCGCCATTCCGACTACGCTGAACCCCACTTACCGCGAGCGCGAGGTGCATTATCAGCTGGACAACTCCGACGCGGTGGCACTCATCAGCGATGGCTCGCTGCTTACGGGAATCGACCTGTCGGGTTTGCCCGCGCTGCGCCGGGTGTACACCGTTCGCACTCCCGGCCCCAGCGGTTCACAGTTATTCGATGCGCTCTTCGATCTGGAGAATAATTCGCCTCTTCCCGGACCGCAGCACGACTCGCGACTGACGCTGGCGACGCTTCCCTATTCCAGCGGCACCACCGGATTGCCGAAAGGCGTCATGTTGTCGCATTACAACCTGGTGGCGAACGTGTATCAAACCCTCATTCCCGGCGAGCTGGGCGCAATCGCCGAAGAAGACGTGATGCTGTGCTTCCTGCCGCTCTATCACATTTATGGCATGACCGTCGGACTCAACTTGTGCCTCATGCGCGGATGCACCCTGGTGCTGATGCCGCGCTTCGATTGCGAAAAGTCGCTGCAAATTATCGCCCAGGAAAGCATCACGCTGACCTTGTGCGTGCCGCCCACGCTGCTGGCTTATTGCCAGGCGGCGGAGCAAGGCAAGTTTCCCCGTGAACACGGTATGCGCTGGGTCAAGAGTGGCGCGGCGCCACTGGCGCCGGAGCTGGCGCGGCGCTTTACCGCCTGCACGGGCATTCCGATTCGCCAGGGTTATGGGATGACCGAAGCGTCGCCGGTCACCCACATGGGATTTCTAACCCCGGAACACTACCGGCCGGAATCCGTCGGCGCACCGGTGGCGCAGACCGAGTGCCGGGTGCTGAACGAGAAGGAGAACGAAGTCCCACAAGGCGAGATCGGCGAACTGGTGATGCGCGGCCCGCAATTCATGCTGGGATACTGGAAGTCTCCCGATGCGACCGCGGCGGTGCTGCGCGATGGATGGTACTGGACCGGCGATATTGTGCGAGTGGATGAGAATGGGCTGTACTACGTGGTCGATCGCCGCAAGGAGATGATGAAGTACAAGGGTTTCTCCATCGCGCCCGCCGAGGTGGAGAGTGTGCTGCTGGAACATCCGCTGGTGCGCGACTGCGGCGTGGTGTCGCGAATCGACGCCGCGGGAGAGGAGATTCCCTGCGCCTTCGTCGTCCTACGCGAGGGTCTGCCACCGAATCAGGACACCGCCAGCCGGCTGCAAGGCTTCGTGGCGGAGCGGCTGACGCACTACAAAATGCCGCGCGAAGTTTATTTCGTGCAGTCGCTGCCGCGCACGGCATCCGGAAAAATCCTGCGACGCGAGTTGCGGAAGCTGGTGTGAGTTTTGGAGAAGATTCACCACGGAGGCTCGAAAAGTGTCTTCACCACAGAGGCACGGAGGCACAGAGAAGATTTTAGGGAATTCTCTGGGTGGTATTTCTTCCTAAGACTCACCCTCGTAATTTTGCCGTCGGTATTGGCCAAATTTTCCTCTGATTCTGGGTTTATTAAGAGCCTTCTGTATTCTCTGTGTCTCCGTGTCTCTGTGGTGAACGCGGTTTCAACACATCGCAGCCAAGGCTTCTATAATCGATACTTCTCATGGAAGCTACCACCACCTATTCTTCTGTTCGCCCGTCAAGTCGTCCGTCAAAATCCAAATTCATTTTTCGCATTGTCATTGCTGTCCTAATTTTGCTGCTGATTGCGTTTCTAGCGTTCGATTTCTGGTTTTATCGCGCGGTGCGCGCCTCGCTGCCGCAAAGAGATGGCACCGTTCGCCTGTCCGGACTCGTCGCTCCGGTAATTGTCACTTACGATTCGCTGGGCGTACCTCACATCGCCGCTTCCAACTTGGGCGACCTCTTCTTTGCCCAGGGATATGTCACTGCGCAAGACCGTCTCTGGCAAATGGACATGACGCGGCGCTTCGCTTCCGGCGATCTCGCCGTGGTTCTCGGCCCGCAGTACGTCAAGTATGATCGCGAGCAACGCATTCTCGGCTTGCGTCAAGTTGCGGAAAGCGTGGTGGCCGGCATGGATGCGGGACAACGCGCTCACTTTGAAGCCTATGCCGCCGGGGTCAATGCCTACATCGACCAGCACCAGAAAACATTGCCGCTGGAGTTTCGCTTTCTGCTGTACTTCCCGCACGTTTGGACGGTCGAGGATTCGGTGCTCGTCGGCTTGTCGATGACCGAATTTCTCAATCACGGTCTCTACAAAGACAAACTGGAGAAGGAGAATATCCTGGCGAAGCTTGGACCGGAATTGACTGCTGATTTGTTCGTCAACACTTCTTGGCGCGATCATCCGCCGGGAGCGAACAGCAGCTCGATCGAAAACGAGATTCCGGGGAAGACGACTCTGGACCAAGAAGACGAAGCGGCGCCGCAAAGTCCGAAAGGTGGTCAAAATAAAGCTCCGGCGGGTGGCAAAGGACACAGCGAACTCACGCCGATTGATCGCCTGCTCGGATTGCGCGAACAACGCTTCCGTCCCGGATCGAACAACTGGGTGGTTTCCGGCGCGCACACTGCTTCCGGCAAGCCGCTGTTGTCGAATGACATGCACCTCGAGCTGGAGATTCCTAACGTTTGGTACGAGGCACATCTGACAGCGGGGGACTTCGATGTAGCGGGTGTGACGTTGCCCGGAGTGCCGTACGTCATTGTGGGACATAATCGGCGCATCGCGTGGGGATTCACCAATCTCGGCCCCAATGTCGAAGACCTCTACGTCGAGAAGTTCAACGACAAGGGTGAGTACCTAACGCCGCAGGGATGGGTGCAGCCCGGGCATCGCCAGGAAATCATTCGCGTCAAAGGCGGCCCGGAGGAGACTGTCGATGTCGTGGTGACGCGGCACGGGCCGATCATCAGCGATCTGGTGCCGGGCGAGGGCCGCAAGCTCGCGCTGCAATGGACGGTCTATGATCCGCGGGCTTCGCATATTCCGTTCTTTGCCGTCGACTCGGCGAAGAACTGGCAGGACTTCGAAGCGGCTTTTTCGCAATTCGGTGCGCCCGCGCAGAACGTTGTCTACGCCGATGTCGATGGACATATCGGCTACCAGGCTACTGGACTGGTTCCGATTCGCGCGACGGGAGACGGCTCCGTTCCGGTACCCGGCGACGACGACTCGCACGAGTGGACCGGGTATGTGCCTTACGACCAGCTGCCCAGCGTCTACGATCCGCCTTCGGGGATGATCGCGACTGCGAATGGCCGGGTGACGCCCGACGGCTATCTCTATCCGCTGAGCATCGAGTGGATGTCGCCGTTTCGCACCCAGCGCATCTACAAGCTGCTGAATGCGGGTAAGAAATTTACTCCGCCAGACATGCTGGCGATCCAGACGGACATCGTTTCCACCTTCGATCGCTTCTGCGCCGAGCGTTTCGTCTATGCCGTCGATCACACGTCGAAGGCTTCGCCACGTGCGAAATCCGCCGCCGACCTGATGCGTACCTGGGACGGCACCATGGATACGGACTCGGCAGCCGCGACCATCGCCGTCTTCTCGCGCGACAAGCTGGAGGAGTTGCTGCTTCAGCCAAAACTGGGCGATGAATGGAAGAAATACAAATGGTTTATGAGTCCGGTTTGGCTGGAGAATGTGCTGACGCACCAACCGCCGCGCTGGCTGCCGGCAAATTATTCCAGCTATGACGAACTGCTTACCGCTGCCGTCGAGGCTGCCGTGAACGACGCCAGTGCAACACGCGTGCTGGCCATGTGGAAGTGGGGGCGAGTACATCGCGTAGACATCAAGCATCCTTTCTGGAGCCACTTCCCCATCCTGAAGAAAGGTGCGGGCACCGGCAGCCTACCGCTCTCCGGCAATGAAGAGACGGTAAAGCAGGTTGGGCCGCACTTCGGACCGTCAGAGCGACTGACGGTCGATTTCGCGGACCTGGATCACACGACGCTTGACATCGTGAACGGTGAGTCAGGCAACATCTTCGATGGACACTACAACGATCAGTGGGACGCCTATTATCACGGACGGACGTTTAGCCTGCCGTTCTCGGAGGAGGCGGTGCAGCGTGCGGAAGTGCATCACTTGAGATTGCAGCCGTAAGGCAGGGGTTAGGGAAGCTCTGATTAAGGTCTGGGCCCTCGCAGGGGACGGCCTTCAGGGGCGGCACAAGGATGCCAACAGCGCCAAGCCATCGCATAAATCGCATGGGGTCGCGATTTTGTATCAGGGCCCAGATTCAGCCGGGCCGAAAAAGTCCTTCTTCAACCGGCTTCAGTCCCTGAGGACCGTTTGCAGGAGCTAAAGCCCAGACCTTTGTAACGGACCGTTCGGCACGACTGAAGTCGTGCCCTGACACACCCCAAAACCATCGTGCCGCCGTTCCGCGGCTTATCGAAGGCTTCTACGGATCCACCTGCACGATGCCGTACAGCGCTCCGGTAAACGAGAGCTGCGTTCCCTGCAGGCTATCGGTGGTGGTGCTGTAAATGTCCAAGTATCCTCCTTGGATGACGTACATCACGTTGCGTCCGGTAATCGGCAGCAGGCTGGTGACAGCACCATTAGGAGGAAAGGGCGGATCGGCGGTATTGTCCGCTACGTTCACCACCGACAAGCAGCCATTGACCGTATTACTGCAGGTGTTGGCTCCGATATACAGCTTGTTATTGGCCGACAGCGCCATGGTCGAGTGGTAACCGTCGCCGATGGCGACGGAATTGGGAGTGATGCGAGTCATGTTGCTGACGTTGACCGCGTCGAAGGTTGAGGTCGTTCCCGGAGGTACCGGACTGCCCGCGACATACAGCGTGCTGCCATTCAGCAGTCCCACACTGGCTCCCCCAACTGGCACCGTGGCTTCGATGGTTTGCGAAGGGATATTAAACTCGGACACCGAAGCCGGGCCGCTCGATCCGCATTCCGGACCGCAATTCAACACATAGGCAGTGTTGCTGTCGCTGCTGAAAAATGCGTTGACCGGCGCGGCGAAACCGGGGATGGCCACCGGAACGGGTGTACTGGCAGTCAGATTGACCAGGTATACGGAGTCTGAATTGTCGGCGAATACCAGTAGATACTGGCCGCTGGGACTAAGTGCGAGGTAGCGGGCTGACGGAACATCATAGGCGATGGTGATGGCTGCATCGGCGACATTGATGGCCTGCACCGCTCCCGGGCGCGATCCGCTGACCAACACGGTGGGGGTAGGCGCGTATACCATGGTGCTATCGGGCGAGAATAGCGCCATCCCGGCATAGGTGGGCAGGGCCACGCTGCCACTCGACGCCTCGGTTGAGTTGTCTACAAAATAGAACGTCAACGCGTTGGGATCGTAGGTCAGCGTCGTGCTCTTGTCGGGGCTCAGCACCTCGAAGGTCAACGAGCTTGCGACCGCGATGGTCACCGGCACGCCGGGCACAACCTGGCCGGCGGAGTTCGTACTCTCAGCCGTCAGCGGGCTGGTATCGTTCTGCGTGTCTACGATTTGCAGATTACCCGAGTAGGTATTGGTTATGAACGCGCGATGCTGCACGTTGCTCGGCGCAGTGGTGGAACTTCCACTTCCGCCGCACGATGACACCGCGAGGACGGTGAGAGAAGTGAGAACAAGGACGGCAACGCGCTTCAAACGTTTGCCTCGCAAAACATTATGATTTGACATGAGTTACTGGAAACCGTTGAATTATAACAGAGCGCGGCATGGCCTCTGTGCCGGCCCGGGATGGCGATTTCCTCGATTTTGGGATAAAGTTCAATCAAGTTTGACACTCCACAATTAGAACATTATGTCGACAGGACTCAACTCCCGGTTGCAGAAGGGCGCGGTTTTATGTGACGGCGCCATGGGTACGCTGCTGTATTCCAAAGGCATTTTCATCAACCGCTGCTATGACGAGCTGAATGTGTCGGCGCCCGATCTGATTCGCGGCATTCATCAGGAATACCTGAAGGCCGGCGCCGAGGTCATAGAAACAAACACCTTTGGCGCCAATTCGTTTCGCTTGGCCAAGCACGGATGTCTGGATAAGTTGGTGGAGATCAACCGCCAGGGAGCGCGTCTGGCGCGGGAGGCGGCCAAGAGCTTCTATGCCCTGGTGGCTGGGGCCGTCGGTCCCCTGGGCATGCGCATCGAGCCGCTGGGCAGAATCTCGCTCGCCGAGGCGCGGGCTGCCTTTCGCGAACAGATCGCCGCTCTGAATGACGAAGGCATAGATCTGGTGATGCTGGAGACCTTCGGCTACCTGGAAGAGTTGCATCAGGCACTGCTGGCGGCCCGCGACGTGAATCCCGATTTGCCGGTAGTGGCGCAAGTCACCATCGATGAGGAGGGCAACTGCCTGGATGGAGCTAGCCCCGAACACTATGGAGCGCAACTGGAGGCCTGGGGCGCCGACGTGATTGGCTGCAACTGCAGCGTGGGTCCAGTGGCCATGCAGGATGCGCTGGAGCGGGTGCGAGCGGTCACGACTGCGCCGCTTTCGGCCCAGCCCAACGCCGGCATTCCGCGTTCGGTTGAAGGCCGCAACATCTATCTGTGCTCGCCCGAGTACATGGCCAATTTCATGGAGAGCTTCGTCAGCGCGGGGGTCCGGCTGGTGGGCGGTTGCTGCGGCACCACGCCGGAGCACATCCATGCCATGAAGCTGTTCTTGAAGGCGGGCGCGGCGCGCACCACGTCGTACAAGCCGATAAAAACGACCGAGGCCAAGCCGGTCGAACCACCGCCATTGCACGAGCGCTCCAACCTGGGCCGCAAGATCGCCGCCGGCGAGTTTGTCACCATGGTGGAAATCGTTCCTCCGCGCGGCATCGATGCCAGGCGCGAACTGGAAGGCGCCCGGTTCCTGAAGTCGGTTGGGGTGGATGGGATCAATATCCCGGACAGCCCGCGCGCTTCGGCCCGCATGAGCAACCAGGCGCTTTGCCTGCTGGTGCGGCAGCAGGTCGGAATTGAGCCGATCCTGCATTACACCTGCCGCGATCGCAACGTCCTGGGAATTCAGTCGGACCTGCTGGGGGCCAGCGCCATCGGAATCCGCAACCTCATCTGCATCACCGGCGATCCGCCCAAGATGGGCGATTATCCCGACGCCACCGCCGTCTTCGACGTGGATGCCATCGGCCTGGTCAACATTGTTCACAACCTGAACCGCGGGCTCGATATCGGCGGCAATCCTATCGGAAATTCCGCCGGCTTTGTGATTGCAGTCGGCGCCAACCCGGGAAGCCTCAACATCGACGAGGAGATTCGCCGCTTCGAGTACAAAGTGGAGGCGGGTGCGGAACTCGCCGTCACCCAGCCGGTCTTCGACTTGCGTCTGCTGGAAGATTTTATGCGCAAGATCGAGCATTGCCGGGTCCCCGTCGTCGCCGGCATCTGGCCGCTCACCAGTACTCGTAATGCCGAGTTCATGAAGAACGAGCTGCGGGTGTCGATTCCTGACGAAATCTTCGCTCGCATGGCGAAAGCGACGACTGCCGACGCCGCCCGCGCCGAAGGTGTGGCTATCGCGCGCGACATGCTGGCCGCGGTCAAGGACTTGGTGCAAGGCGCGCAAATCAGCGCTCCCTTCGGCCGCTACTCCTGTGCCGTGGATGTGCTGGAGGCTTTGACCGGGACGAGCAAGCGCGCGGCGGTGTAGCGTGGCGGGGTAATCAGGCGCGCAAGGTCTTCTTCCTGACATCGCTGTGCTAGACAGCGTCATCGGTTCCGACCCAAACCATTTAGTTCTGGGATCGACTCGCCAGCCCGAACTCTGGATGGCAATTGGAATTGGTGAGAAAGCTCCTTCTTGCCAACCCTTTCCTATGTGAGTCACAATCACAGGACTCCGCAGGAGGAAAGCCGTGCGCAGTAAACCGGGTCCTATCGCATGCAGCTCGGTTCTCGCGCTTGCACTGCCGCTAACCATCCTTGTCAGCCGCCCGCTACGGTGTTGTCTTTGAGATCACTCCGTAAAATGTGCTCGTTTCCTAAGCGCGACAATGCCGCGTTCAAGAAGGCGCACTGGTTTCAGCGAGAGCTTGGTCTTCCCAGGGGTAGGCTAAACGTCTGGGTTCAGTGGACACGAAGGACGAGCTCGTCTGCTTTGGTTTTGACAATCTTATGCGCACTGCTGACGGCCCCGGCTGTTGCCCAAGTCCGCGCTGAATATTCCCCCGGCTCAACCCTCGCCAACGCCGGCACCGTGCCCGATCCTGGCTTCTCCTATTCCAATCAGATCTGGTACAACTCCTCCGACCGCTTGTACGGTCCCAGGGGCAAGCTCATACCCTTCCATGGCGCGCTGTCGGTCACCACCGACAACAACACCGTGGTCTATGTCCCCAAGTTCCAGTTTCTGCATGCCAAGCTGGAGTTCCTGCTCGACATCGCAATTTCGAATGGTCGCTTTGACGCGCGCGATCCGCTTGACGGCGACCACGTAATCCGAGGCGCGGTCGGCATCAGCAATACCAACTTCGTGCCCTTCGACCTGGGCTGGAACCTGAAATGGCTTGACCTGCAGACGGGGATCAGCGTCTACGCCCCGACCGGCCGCTACGTTCCTCACGCCTCTGACAATCTGAGTTCCGGCTTCTGGACCGCTGGCGTGCAGAGCGGCGCTACCATTTACTTGAGCCAGAGCAAGTTGACCCAAGCCAGCATCTATACCTACTACGGTTGGAATCGACTCCAACAAGGCACCGGCATTCATCCCGGCGCGAACGCATCGGTAGACTACGCCTTGTCCCACACCTTTCCGCTCACCTCCGACGGCAAGTGGTCATTGCTGGTGGGCCCGGCTGGTTATGGCCAGTGGCAAACCACCAACAAGGGCGGCGTAGGCAAGGTCAACGCGAGATTGCTCTATGGAGTGGACGGCGTTGGCTTCACTACCAACCTCACCTCGCCCTACAAAGGGCTTTTCGTGGGAATGAGCGCGCTGTTTGAGTACGACGCCCGTAGCACCTATGAGGGCCGCACCAACGTCATTACCGCCGGACTGAACTTCTAGCAGGCTACTGAAAAAGTAAATTGCTCGGGTAGAGCGGACCTTCAGGTTTGCGTTAAAGCCTGCCTTTTCGATTCTTCGAGCCGGCTTCAGCCGGCGACACTATGGCGTTGAATTCGCCATAGGCGTTTCAGCTCTTCTTCTACCACTTTTTCAGCAGCCTGCTAGTACTACTGTGT
>PMWW01000070.1 GCA_003165795.1 Acidobacteriaceae bacterium | reverse complement strand
CGAAGGGGACGGCCTTCAGGCCGTACGTAAATGCCCGTTATGAAGGCTGGGCTTTAGCCCCTGAGGCGCTCCCACCTGGCTTAATCAGACCTTCCTTAGGTGGAAAATGTTTCCGAGTCGCATCGTCGCACCAGTCAATACTGGCTTGCGTGCGGCTCGTCCGCTCAGGCATCATGCCGGAAATAGAAAGGCTGCCGACGATGTTTGCAAGACGTGTATTTCTTTCGCTTCTTCTCTCCTTTTTTATGCTGCTGGCTTGTCGCTCGAAAGCACCGCCGCAAGCGGCTGCTTCCCCGCCAGTGGGCCCGACGGCCACAGCTTCCGCTCGGTCGGCGATTGACGCGTCGCCGGTCCTCGCTCCGCCCGTCGCCGCTTCCGCCGAGACCGCAGTCCTGATGCACAACGTCATCCTGAATGAGCCTCCTGGCTTACAGCTCCGGGTCCGCTGGTTGCGCGGGCAGATGTCTCCGACGCGGCGCGGGGTCGTTCCTTCGTTCGACGATCCCGCCTCGTTTGTACTCGACATCCAGGCTGGCGTGATTGCGGTGAAACTTGCCGATGTGGCCACGCTCCTCAACACTGGAATGCTGCAGGGCTCTTCGCTGAAAAATATCTCGCTAAGCGCGCAAGGCAAGCAGTTGCGGCTGAATGGCACATTCCACAAGGGAGTTCCGTTGCCGGTGGAGATGATCAGCGACCTGAGCGCCACGCCGGATGGACGTGTCCACCTTCACGTCGTCAAGTTGCGCGTCCTCAAGCTTCCGGTCAAGGGCCTGCTCAAGTCGTTCGACATTAAGCTGGTCGATCTTCTCAATTCCCAAGGTTCAACCGGCATGCAACTGGCCGGCAACGACGACATCTACTTCAACCCGGAACACCTTCTTCCCGCGCCGCGCGTTCGGGGGAAGTTGACCGACGTACACATCGGCAATAAAGGCGGTGATCTCATCAGCGTCTTCGGAGCGGCCGCGCCGGAAGTCAACCAGGTGAAGCAGTGGCGCAATTTCATACGCTTGCGCGACGGCACCGTGAACCTGGGAAAACTCACCATGAGCCAGGCCGACATTTTCTTGATTGATGACTCCGATGATGAATGGTTCATCTTCGATCTGACTAACTATCAGGAGCAACTGGTCAACGGCCGCATCCAAATGACGCCCCAGGCAGGATTGCGGATCTTCATGCCTGACATGAACAAAATCCCGCCCAACGCGGCCAATCGCGCCATCAACCTGCAGTGGATGAAGAATCGAAACTTGCCGCCGCCGGCGGATACGCAACCGTAGCAGGCAAACCTTGACAGTCCCTGTTCGCTGCCGGAGTCGTGTCTTTGCTCACCAAGCGGCATTCATCGGCAGCGGCCGACTATCAACGTCATGTCGTCTGCCTGCTCGCCCTGGCTGAAGCGTTGCACCTCGGCGATAATCTGGTCGAGAATCTCGTCTGCGGATTGGCGCTGATGAGCTTTTATGTTTTCGATCAGCCGTTCATCGCCGAACTCTTCTGCCTCCTCACTGGGCGCGGCTTCGGAAACGCCATCGGTATAAATCACCAACAAGTCGCCGGCTGATAATTGCCGCTCGGCTACCGCGCAGTCCCATTCCGCGAACAGTCCCAATACCGTTGCCGTAGCTTCCAAACGCTCGACGTCGCCATTCGCCCGTAACAGAATCGGAGGATTGTGTCCGCAGTTCACGTAACGCAGGGTCCGACTCTCGTCGTCGTAAACCGCAAAGAAAGTCGTGGCATAGTTATTACTCTCCGTGTTCTTGTAAAACAGATGGTTCACGGATCGTAGCAATCCAGGAAGATCTTCCAGTGCCAGAGCATACTGGCCGCGCAAATTGGCCTGAAGGTTGGCCATAAGCAGGGCAGCTGAAATTCCCTTACCAGCAATGTCTGCCAGCACCAAGCCTAGCCGGCCCGAACCGAAATCGAGAAAGTCGTAATAATCCCCTCCCACGGCGCGCGTCTGAATGCATTTGCCGGCGCATTCCAGCGTGGGGAGCATAGGCGCCTGCTGCGGTAACAGCCGGCTCTGCACCTGGCGGGCAATCTGCATCTCTTGCTCGCTGCGGCGCTCCACTTCCATCCGCTCCGCCATTTTCTCAGCCATCGAGATGCTGCGCATGGCGATGCCCGCCTGGCTTGCCACTGAGGCCAGCAGACGCTTGTCGCCGGTGGAGTATGGCTCTTCTGAAAGTCTTGGACCTAGGACCGCAGCCCCTTGCACGCCCCCATCGCTGGAGCCGCGAATCGGGACCCAGCACTCCGCGTGCAGCGCATCGAGTTGGGCTCCATGCGACAACTGTTGGTTCACTTCGACTGGCCCGGTGCGGTCCAGCAACCCAGCCATCCCATCGTCGCTGGTCGAAAGCGTCAGCGATGCCGCTGGCGGATCGCCCGCGTACGCCTGCAAGCGTCCATCGCTGGATCGCAGATAGATGAAAATCGATTGTGGATGCAGGGCATCCCGAATCTCATCGTGCAGCAGTTCGGCCAGCCCTTCGCGGCTGCTGACCGTCAGGGTCTTGGCGGCCAGGTTCTCCAGGATCTGCTGGGCATCATAGGAACTGCGGAAGAATGCCCGGTCGAGTCGCGTGCGCACTCGGCGATGCACCTGGGTCGCGCCCGAGATCAGCAGTATGCCAAACGTTGCTCCCACCGGAATCGCCGCCTTCGATCCGGCCGAGAAATGGCGCGAGAATACCTGTGCCAAGCCCAACGTGGCGCCTATGGAAATCACCAGAATAAGAATGGCAAAGCCCCGCTCCACAATGAAATAACGAGCGCTGCGCCGCAGCAGTACCGGGATGTCCAGCACCCGGTGCTTCACCACCGCATAAGCGAAAGACAAAGGAAACAGGAACACCAGAGCGACGACCACGAAGTTTAGCCACAGATGAGGCTGGAACCCAAGAATGTCCTGGGCTGCCTTCTGTAAGACGATCGGGATCATTCCAACTATAGTTCCCCAGAAGATTACCTTGAGCTTGCGCCGGTCCTCAAGGCTGGCGGCGCTTAGGAAGTTCCACACCAACGAAGCCACGCCTAGCAGCACGGTTCCATAACCGGCAACCTCGTTCGCGATCTGGATCGCCTTCCGGCCCATGTACATCGACAATGGCGGTAATGGCGAAAGCTCGCCCTGATGCCAACCTCCCAATCCCAGATATGCCCCGACGCCCAGCAGCAGCCACTTCAACCACGGCGCTTTGCGGTCAATCCCAGAGCGCATGGGGAACACCGCGAAAAAAAAGTAGAACAGCGCGGGAAACAGGCTCTTGCAGATGGTGCGGAAGCCCAGAAGGAAGATCCGCAAACCAAGCGGCGCGCCCCCGAAGTCGGAGGGCATGGACGGTTCGCAAATGAACGTCGCGAAAACCAGCGCCATCAACCAGGCATTACGGTCCTCGACGCGAAGAAACAAGACAGCCAGGCCGACCACCAGAAACAAGACGGGGAAGGAATTGAGGACCTGATATGCCGCCCTCTCAGTCAGGGGGATCACGTCGCCGACGCCCTGGGGCGCTCGAAACACCGGGCTCACCACCAACCGCCCCGGCTGGCCCGCTCGCTCCACCGTCAGAATTACCGTTTCTCCGGGACGCGACTTCTGCCAGGTTCGCTCCTGAAGATTCAGCCAGGGCGATCGGGAGGCGATGTCCTGTCCGTTGATAGCGACAATGCGATCTTGTGGCTGCAGGCCAACTCGTTCCGCCGGGCTGCCTTTGTATATCCTGATGATCTCGACGGCGGTAGGTGTGTAGTTGAGATCAAAGCCGATTTCTACTGGGAACGGCCGGCGGACGTAGTACATCCAGGCGGCGCTGTAGAGCGTGGCCGCGGCCGCCAACAAGATCGCAGCCGCCAGAAACAGTGGCCGAAGGTTGCGCCCTCGCGACGTGGTTCCCACCATAGGTCAAGCGGACGACAACCCGCTTCGAAGTAGTGTAGTCCATCCCGCCACCGATGCCCCGCATCATCTCTATTCTATTGGCGCTGCTCGAACGCCGCTGGTATCTGGCCGCCACAAACAACCTTGCCAGGAGGACCTTCGATGTAGAGCGGTGATCGCGCCGTCTCTTCCTTCCCAGCTTAGTGCGGCAGCAAGGCACAAAAAGGCCGACACCCAATTTCTGATGCCGGCCGCAGTGAGCCGCACACCTTCATTTACGGTGATGGTCGACCGTATCAAGGCCGAACCAGGTGGCGATCGGCGGGCGGAGGGGTGATCTCCCAGACGACACCTACGTTCTGTGTGCCGCCCGTGGAGGCGGTGCCGTAGAGGTTGCCGCTGCTGTCCAATACCGCGTTACTGATCGGGTTTCCCCCGTCGCTGCCGCCGAAGTCGTGAAGGTCGGTGTAGATCCAACTTCCGTTGTGGGGGGCCAGCTCGAAAATGTTGCCAAGGTTATTCGTGCCGTCGCAGTAGGTTGTGCCGTAGAGATTGCCTGCCGTGTCCATGAAGAGTGACGCCCACGGCCCACACTGGCCGCCAGCAGTTCCGGTAAAGCTGTAGATGGTTTGCAGGGTCCAACTGCAATTGGCGGAGGGCGTCAGCTCGAAAACCGTACCGCCGCCGCCCGTGCCGCCGTTAGTGGTGGCGCCGTAGAGGTGAGTGCCCGACGGATCAAAGATCAGGCCGGCGTAGAGATAACCTCCGTCGTTTCCGTCCCGAAAACTGTACAGACAACTCTCTATATAGCCACTCCCCCCCGTCGGCATCAGTTGGTAAACCGTGCCGGTGTTGTTTGAGCCGCCTCCATAAGTTGTGCCATAGAGGTTGCCGGCGATGTCGGAGATCACGCCGCTTGAGGGACCATTTCCGTCAGGGCCGGAAAAGCTGTAAAGAACGCTCCCCGTGTAGCCGCTACCGGAAGGCGTCAGTTTGTAAACAACTCCAGCGCCATTACCCCCGGAGAACGTGGTGCCGTAGATGTTACCCGCCGGGTCTAAAAGGAGGTCACCATATCCGGGATAAGTTCCGTCAGCACCTCCCGTGAAATTATAGAGCACGGTTTCCATCCAGGGGCAGATTGAGGTTTTGCAGACCGTCGGGAAGGGTCTCAGGTTGAAGACAGTGCCCTC
>PMWW01000081.1 GCA_003165795.1 Acidobacteriaceae bacterium | reverse complement strand
TAGAAGCGCTGAATTTCGACCAACCCCAGTACACGCACAATCGCATCGAAGGAAGAATCGGTTTGTGGTCCATCCGCCAGTATGATTTTGCCGCGACCTTCTAGTGCCTTCCACACATAGTCGGATACTGCGCGAACGATGCTGCCATGCGTCAGTACGTATTGCCATCCTTGGGGATCGCGCGGATGGCTTTCCTTCACTAGGTTCGGCTTCAGCAGAACTGTTTCACCAGGACGGATTAATTCCGCCAGCGGGTTCCAATACGCCGTGCCATAGTTAATGACATCGAGTCCCGCTAGACGAAAGCACTCCCGCACGCCGGCGTACGCGGCATTGGCTTCGGCGCCACGCTCTGGAAATACACACTCTTTTACTTCTTTAGGGGGATGGAATGGCGACCTGGACGCATACTGGTGGTCGCCGACGGACACTGCTACCTGCGGTTGGTTTCGCCTCGGCACAAATAATCCTTAAAACATCCTTTTGGCAGCCAGAGAGCAGAGGACACGTGAGCAAAAATGCCTATTGCTGAACATATCGTTGTCCCCCCGTGAGACCAAGCGTAGGTGTTACTGCATTCTCACTCTTTTCGGCCATTAGTGCAAGCATGTTTAGGCCATATAACGTGACCTGGAAATGACCCACATGCCAATAAAGCCGCTGCCTAACTACCTGAATAGCTAGTCGCATTCTTTCGAGTTACAAAGTAGTTGAAAACTTGTTCTTACTAATCCGAGATGTGCGTGAGCACCATGTTGGTGTTATATTATTTGCACTTGAGTGTGCTATTCTCGATTGCGATGAAGCAGCTGTTGCAGAACATTTCCGACGGCAACGCCATAGTTGTCGAGGTGCCTGCGCCCGGCGTGGGGCGTGGGGAAATTCTGGTTCGGGTTGGCGCCTCCCTGGTTTCAGCTGGCACCGAGCGCATGGTGGTAGACTTCGCCGAAAAGAACATTGTTCAGAAGGCATTTGCACGCCCCGATCTGGTACGGCAGGTGCTCAACAAAGCAAGCCGTGAAGGTATCCTCTCGACGTTCCAAGCTGTTCGCCAGCGTCTCGACAGCGACATGGCTCTCGGCTACAGCAACGCAGGTGAAGTGCTTGAGGTCGGCGAAGAAGTGACGGAATTTCAAGTCGGCGATCGCGTGGCATGCGCCGGTGGAGGCTATGCCACCCACGCCGAGATCGTTCGCATTCCCCGGAATTTGGCGGCCAAGATTCCGTCGGGTGGCTCATCTCGTGCCGAGATCGAGTTTGAAGAGGCAGCATTCACCACTGTCGGTTCAATTGGGTTGCAAGGACTGCGGCTGGCTCATCTGCAACTGGGAGAGTCGGTGGCTGTCATCGGATTGGGGCTGATCGGACTCTTGGTCGTGCAACTGGCCCGTGCCGCGGGATGTAAGGTGGTTGGGATGGACATCGATGCGGAGCGCTGTCGGCTGGCGCAGCGACTTGGTTGTGATGAGACTGCGACCAGTGCGGAACAAATGCGGCAGGTGACTACCGAGCTTACAGCCGGCAAAGGAGCCGACGCTGTTCTCATCACCGCTGGGACCAGCAGTAATTCCCCAGTGGAATTAGCCGGCGATATTTCGCGCGACCGCGGGCGCGTCGTTGCTGTCGGGGCTGTAGGATTGCAAATTCCGCGCAAGACCTATTACGAAAAGGAGCTTTCTGTCTACGTATCACGCTCCTATGGCCCGGGCCGCTACGATCCAGACTACGAAGAAAAGGGCCGGGACTACCCCATCGGCTACGTTCGCTGGACGGAGAATCGTAACATGCAGGCTTTTCTCCAATTGATGGCGGATGGCCGCGTGAATGTTCGTGACCTCATTACCCATCGCTTTCCGATTGAACAAGCAGACAAGGGCTACGAGTTGATTAGTGGAAAAACCGGAGAGCCTTTCGTTGCGGTAGTCATCACCTATCCGCCAGCTCCCAGCCGGGTTCGTCGTATTGAACTCAGGCCGACACCTGTTGCTGACAGAAAAAGTGTCCAGAAGATCACCGTAGGGATGCTGGGCGCAGGCAATTTTGCTACTGCCGTGCTTTTGCCGGTACTAAAGACCACAGCAAACGTGGAGCTAGCAGGCCTGGCCAGCGTCAGCGGCGCCACTGCACGTGCGGCGGCCACGCGCTTTGGTTTTCGCTACTGTACCAGCGATGAACAGGAATTACTGCGCGATCCGACGATCAATACGATTGTAGTTGCCACCCGCCATCATCTTCATGCCAAGCAAGTAGTTGCCGCATTGCAGGCGGGCAAGAATGTCTTCTGTGAGAAACCCCTATGCATCTCTGAGGCTGAGTTGGCTGAGGTTGTGCAGGCCTATCATCATGCTCAATCCAATGGCAACCGGCCAATGCTCATGGTTGGTTTTAATCGGCGGTTCGCCCCGCTTGCGTTGCGGTTACGCGAGTTTTTTCGCACCTCCAACACTTCCAATGAACCGCTGATAATGAATTATCGCGTGAATGCCGGTTTCCTGCCGTTAACCCATTGGACGCAAGATCCGGAGCAGGGCGGCGGCCGCATCATTGGCGAAGTTTGCCATTTCGTGGATTTTCTCGCTTGGCTGGCCAGCAGCCCGATTGCTTCTGTGCACGCCGCAGCTCTTCCGAACGGAGGCCACTATCGCGATGACAACCTTGTCGCCACGCTCGGCTTCGAAGACGGCTCCATTGGAACCATCACCTATATCGCCAATGGCGATAAGAGTTTCCCGAAAGAGCGCCTGGAAGTGTTCGGGGCAGGCTCCGTGGGAGTGTTAGACGACTTTCGATCTCTCACTCTAGTGCGCGAAAACCGCAGCCAGACTACACAATCGCGATTGCGTCAGGACAAAGGTCACCGCGGCGAATGGTCGGCTTTCGCCAATTCGATTCAAGGTGGGGGGCCGTCAGCAATCCCGATCAGCGAACTAATCAACGTCACGGCAACATGTTTCGAGATTCCCAAGTCGCTTCGCACGGGCGAAAGGCGAGAGATCGCCGCGCAGCAGGCACTCTGGGCAGCGTCAGGTTCTAACATCTCTTGAATTTACCTCGTGTGGCGGACGCGGACGCGGTGGCTCTTGCTTGAACGAGTCCTAAAGAGACCAATCTCCACTATCGCCCGTAGATGGCGACACCTGTTGCGACGGCCAGAGCGGCTTGCGCGCCACGGAGTGCCGCGGTCTTGCCCATACTGTTTGGAACAAACAGGACATCTTCCGGTTGGAGTTGAGGATCTTCAGACTTGGCTGCGAGAATTTTGTTCAATGAAATAGGGATCTCCTGCACGCCGCCACCGGGGGTTTTGCGGAGGATCTTGGTGTTCTTGAGGGAAGCCGTGGCTTCGGTCCCACCCGCCATTGCGACCGCTTGCAAGACCGTCATCTTCTCATAGTTTTCCATCACAAAACCGGCAGGGTGGGCAACCGCTCCGACTACATACACCACGCCAGCACGCGAGACAACAACGGTGTCACCCGGAAAGACGGCAACATTTCCGGACGGGGACTTTGACGGATCCATATAGTCCATGTCCAGAACAACGGGCTTATTGGGCTCGTTCGCATGGGTGATGCTGATCGCCTGTCCGGCGCGTCCAGTCGTGCCACCCGCAGCCGAAATAGCGCTGGACAATCGGCGCTCCCCTAATAACGTGTAGATGCCGGGCCGTTGCACCTCGCCCATAACCGCAATCCCTTGGCTGGCGTACTCTTTTTCAAAAACTTCGACTTGGGGGTCGCGAAGCATTCCACCTTCGCGAAGGTGAGCTGCGATCAGTTGCTGTGCTTCATCGCTGGTCAACCCGGCCACCCGCACGTTCCCGATCAACGGCATGGTTATGTTTCCGGCATCGTTGACGCGCACTTCCTCGGCCAGATCAGGTACACCAAAGACGGTGATCTGCAGGAGATCGCCTGTGCCAATTCTCATGGTGCGATCGTTGTGGGCTCGATCGACCGGCGGTTGGTCTCCAGCTCGCTTGACGTCGGCGGTAACCAACGTATTGGCAGGGGTGCTACCGGCGGAAACAACCGGCACAGTCACCGGAACCCACGTTGTTTGCGCCAGGGACGGCCACGATAGCAACAGCGTGACACCCAACAGAGACGGGAAAGACCACATGCCTCGCGCCATAATCATTAGCTCTCCTGTGGGGAGAAGTGTAGCACAAATAGCGCACTGAGGTGCTGTTTGAATGTGGTACTATACGCCACTGATGTTAAGCATTTTCGTTCCTTAATTCGCCGTGTGCCGTCTGCAACAATATTGATTTCAATGCAAAACCGCAATATTAAATACGGCCTTAAAGTGCTATATGCGTACGTCTTTTGCCAGTGTCTGGTCCAACGGAGGCTTCTGTGCGGATTGCGATTTTAGGTTGCGGTTATGTGGGGTTGGTTTCGGGTGCCTGTCTGGCGGAGATTGGCCACTCTGTGGTATGCACCGACAATGACGAAAGCAAGATCCTTACGCTCAACCAGGGTGGGTTGCCAATTTATGAGCCGCATCTTAAGGAGATCGTGGCGCGAAACGTTGATGCCCAGAGACTGAGATTCACCGCAGACTTGGGAGAAGCTGTACGGTACGGCGATGCTGTTTTTATATGCGTGGGCACGCCGCCGCTGCAAGATGGCGATGCCGACCTGAGCGCGATTGATAGTGCGGCGCGTCTTATTGCACGGGAATCTCGCAGCTCTAAGCTGGTCATCGAGAAGAGCACGGTGCCGATGCAAACCGGGCAGAAGTTGGTGCGCGCCCTGGCCATTTACGCTCGCAACTCGGACTCCAGTTTCTCGGTGGCTTCGAATCCGGAATTCCTCCGGGAAGGGACAGCAGTTCTGGACTTTCTTCATCCTGACCGCATCGTTATCGGCGTCGGCAATGAGCCGGCAGAGACGCAACTTCGCGAGATTTACCGGCCAATTCTGGAGCAGAATGTTGCTTGTCCCATACATCAACAAAATTGCCCGCCGAAAGAGGCCCCCAAACTATTGGTAACCAGTATCAACAGCGCCGAACTGATCAAGCACGCGTGCAACTCCTTTCTGGCAGTCAAGATTTCCTACGCTAATCTCATCGCCGACATCTGTGAAAATATGGACGCCGATGTAGAGGAGGTCATGCAGGCCATGGGTCTAGATCCGCGTATCGGGCCTTCGTTTCTTCGCCCCGGCCTAGGATTCGGGGGATTCTGTCTTCCCAAGGACATTCAGGCGTTCATCAGGCTGGGGGAAAAGGCCGGGGTGGATGTCTCTTTGCTAAGAGACGCGGAGCTGATCAACAAGCGACGCATCGACCACTTCTTGGCTAAAGCTGTGAATTCATTATGGACGCTGAAGGCCAAATGTATCGGCGTGCTGGGACTGGCCTTCAAGCCCCACACGGATGATATCCGGTTCGCGCCGGCGATGGAGTTGATCGGCCGGCTGCTCCAGGAGCACGTGCGGGTAAAAGTCTACGATCCTCAGGGCATGGAAAAGACGAAGGCATTGTTTCCCTCGATCCATTATTGCGCTGACCCGTACGAACTCGCCGATGGCGCCGAGGCGCTCATGATCGTGACTGAGTGGGACTGCTTTAGGCAACTGGACTGGCTGCGAATCAAGAGCTTAATGCAGCGCCCCCTGATAATTGATGGCCGCAACCTTCTGCCCAGCGACGAGATGCGGGCCATGGGGTTCGAATATCAGGGAGTGGGCATCCCCACCGCAGAGGCTTGGGACATGAAGAGTCGAGCGGCCAGCTGATCCACCCTTGGCCGGACGTAGATGTAACAACCGGCCGACGGCGCGATGTGCGTCGGATCGGATCGAAGTGACTATGTTTTCACAGCCTTGCTCAGGATCTCGGAGAGTTCTTCCATTGCTTCCTGGGCATCGTCGGTTCCCCAAACGCACATAAGCTTAACGGCAGCGCGGTGCATGGCTGGAGCCTGGGCAATAAGACGAGCATTTGCCTGGGACTCTTCGGACATCGCCGCATCAGGGATGAGAGCCACCTGTCGCCCGTCATTCAAGAGAGATCCTGCGACAATCGACCAATGATCGTTCGCGGCGTGTTCCGAGACACGCCACGGGTCAGGGGTGTACTGCCCTCCCCCCCCGCTCTTAGGTACTGCTGCCCTACGCCGGACGGTTTGGTTTGACTTTACAGAGAACATATTTGGCACCGTTTTCAGGTTGCGACGCACAGCGGAAGCGGCAGTCGAAACGCAAGAAGCTAGTCTTGAGGATATTTATAGAACTTGCTTTATGTCTACGGCACTGATGTATAAGGGCTTGCTACCACCCGCGAATTAACGGTATGGCACTTTTAGGCTATAACATGCAAGGCGAGGTGCGATCCGTGTCTATTACAACACCGTAAGGCCACACTCTTCGCTGGGCTACAGACCACCGGCAGCGGTAGCCCGGCAGATAGCAGCAAACACTGGGGGTGGAAAAGTGGAAAGCAAAGAACGCTTCCCACTTTTCCACACCCCCGACTGCGGCGGGAGAATTACTAAGCCCGCTGCGCTACACTAACTCTCCAACTGGTACAAGATATCGGGCAGGCCACTCGTCGCAGACATCCACGGGGAATAGTGAAAGCCGGAACGAGCGATAATGAGACACACACAGATGTTCGCAATCCGAAACCCATGGTAATGCCCACAGAAGTCGAGGGGTTCGATTCCCTGGCGGAACTCGCCTTGGATGTGCATTGGTCGTGGAATCATGCCACCGACGGACTGTGGCGCACGCTCGATCCAGTACTGTGGGACCTCACTAAGAATCCTTGGGTCGTCCTGCAGACGGTCTCGCGGGAGCAACTCGAGCGCGTGCTGGCCAATCCTGCCTTCCGCAAGAACGTTGACGACCGGCTTCGATCCAAGCGTCAGGCGGCGGAGAGTCCTGCATGGTTCCAGCAAGAGCATCCGCAAGCTCCATTGACCTGCGTCGCCTATTTCAGCATGGAATTCATGTTGAGCGAAGCGCTCCCGATCTATTCGGGGGGGCTTGGCAATGTCGCCGGGGACCAGCTCAAAGCTGCCAGCGATTTGGGTGTGCCGGTAGTCGGCGTAGGGCTGCTATACCAACAAGGCTATTTTCGCCAGGTGATCGACAGGGACGGAGTGCAACAGGCTTTGTATCCCTACAACGACCCTGGACAGTTGCCGATCACGCCTTTGCGCCACCCAAATGGGGAGTGGTTGCGGTTGGAAATCGCCCTACCGGGTTACTCGGTGTGGTTGCGCGCCTGGCAGGTGCAAGTCGGCAGGGCGAAGCTTTACCTGCTGGATAGCAATGATGCGGCGAACTTCCCCGCCCATCGAGGCATTACCAGCGAGTTGTATGGCGGTGGTCCGGAGTTGCGTCTCAAGCAGGAACTACTCCTTGGGGTCGGCGGATGGCGGTTGCTCCGCGCGCTCGGGATCAAAGCGGAGGTCTGTCATTTGAACGAAGGCCATGCGGCCTTCGCCGTCCTGGAACGCGCCCGAAACTTCATGGAAGACACCGGGCAGCCCTTCGAAGTCGCTCTGGCCGCCACGCGAGCAGGAAACCTCTTTACCACGCACACCGCAGTGGCTGCCGGTTTTGACCGATTCGCTCCGGCCCTCATCGAGCAATACCTTAGGTGGTATGCCGAAAAGAGGCTCGGCATTACCCTTCACGATTTGCTGGCTCTTGGCCGCCAGAATCCGAACGACTCGTCGGAGACTTTTAACATGGCCTATCTGGCGATCCGGGGCAGCGGGGCGGTGAATGGCGTGAGTCGCTTGCATGGGAAGGTGAGCCGACACCTCTTCCGATCCCTGTTTCGGCACTGGCCGGAGGACGAGATTCCGGTTGGCCACGTAACCAACGGAGTCCACATGCCGACCTGGGACTCGGCTCCGGCCGACGATTTGTGGACGGAAGCCTGTGGTAAGGAGCGTTGGCTGGGGACAATGGAGAACTTGGAGCAGGACATTCGCCGCGTCTCCGACACCACGCTTTGGAAATTCCGCGCCGCCGCCAGCAAGTCTCTTGTGGAATACGCTCGCGGGCGACTATGCCGGCAACTAGCTGTCTCCGGCGCGCCGCACGGGGAAGTGGATGATGCGAAGCACTTATTTGATCCAAACGTTCTGACGCTAGGCTTTGCGCGCCGCTTCGCCACCTACAAGAGACCGAACCTGCTACTGCACGACCCACAGCGGCTCATTCGTTTGTTGACCAATTCTCAGCGTCCGGTGCAACTCATCATCGCTGGCAA
>PMWW01000017.1 GCA_003165795.1 Acidobacteriaceae bacterium | reverse complement strand
ACCATGCTCGACATCGACCATGGGACCTATCCTTTCGTGACTTCATCGAGCGCGACGTCGGGCGGGGCGGCGACCGGAACCGGCGTGCCTCCGACCTCGATCAATACCGTGATCGGCGTGACCAAGGCCTACTGCACGCGTGTCGGCGAAGGTCCCTTCCCTACCGAATCGAAAGACGAAATCGGCGAGGCGCTGCGCAAGAAGGGCAACGAATTCGGCGCCGTAACCGGGCGTCCGCGGCGCACCGGCTGGCTGGATCTACCACTACTGCGCTATTCGAACATGATTAACGGCACCAGTTGGCTGGTCGTCACCAAGCTCGACGTGCTCGACGATCAAGCGCAAATCCCTATCTGCGTCAGCTATAAAATTGACGGCAAAGAGACGCAACAGATTCCGGCACAGATCTCCGGGTACGAGAAGATCGAGCCGGTTTACACCAAGCTGCCGGGTTGGCAGAGCAGCACGTTTGGCATCGACAGCTACGACCGGCTGCCGGAAAAGGCCAAGCGCTACCTGGAATTTGTCGAGAAGGAATCGGGCGCGAAGGTAGGAATCGTTTCCACCGGTCCAGACCGCGAGCAGACCATGGTTGTGGCGGAATTTGCTCAGGTGCTGGATTCACTGGGCACGTAGCAGATCGATCTCGCTCCAAACTTCTCCGGGCCGCGTTTACGTCTGGCGTGAAATCGACCTAGAACTCGTCTCGCAATTGTTCTGGGTTGTATCAGGGCACGACTTCTAGTCGTGCCGGGCGAAGCGCAGCAAAAGGCTAGGGCTTTAGCCCCTGCAAGAACAGGTCCCCTCAGGGGCTGAAGCCCAAGTCATGGTTGGCGCCGTTGCGGCACGTCTGAAGACGTGCCCTGATACAAATCGACTTATGAGATAGGTTCTCGCTCGGAGGCTTTCGATGGTTGTACTGGCAGTAACCTGGACAGCAAATCCCGGACACGAAAACGAAGTCGCGGAAATCTTCACCAAACTGCAGACCGCCTCCCGCCAGGAGCCAGGATGCCTGATGTATACGGTTCACCGACACAAGACTGACCCGCGTCACTTCTTCATCTACGAACAATATCGCGACCAGGCTGCCCTCGAGGCACATCGCAATTCGCCGCATTTCCAGGAGTACGCTGTGAAGGCGCTGGCGAGCATTGGCGAGCGCACCCAGGGCAACCTCTACTCGCCCCTCACCGCCGACTGAGACTTTAATCGGCGAACCCCGCCGGCGCCTCCTTGGGCTCACTCAGCTCTTCGCGCAGGATGGCAAACACTGCCGCCAAGACCGAAGCCACTACTGGGCCCAGGAATAATCCCAGAAATCCAAACGCCTCTACCCCTCCCAGGATAAAGAAGAGCAGCACCATCGGGTGCAATTCCACACGCCCTGCCACCACCCACGGACGCAGCACATTGTCGATGCTGCTGACGACGACAATGCCCCAGATCAGCAGGAACACGCCCTGCCAGATCGCGCCTGTAACCAGAAGATAGATCGCAACCGGCGCCCAGATCAGCGCGGAGCCAACCACCGGAATGATCGACGCCAATCCCGCCGCCAGACCCAGCAACAATGACGACGGCATACCCACAATCCGCATGGCAATGCCGGTGAGTACGCCCTGCGCGGCGCCCACGGTCAGGATGCCGTAAACGTTGGCGATGATGGTGTCAGAAATGTTCGCGTAAAGCCGCGCCACCTGCACCGGCGAAAGCGGAATAAGCCGGCCGGCACGATACGCCCAATCCTTGCCCTCGCGAAACAGGAAAAACAGGATTACGAACGTGATCAGCGCATCGACCGTAAATCTTGCCAGGTTGCCCAGGACCGCCGCGCCGAATCCGAACATCCAGACACTCAACTTCTGGGTGCTGGAGCTGATGAGGGACGTAAAGTCATATTTGGAAACGTCCACCCACTGCCCGACAAAGTGAAGCGGGCGGGCCGCCAAGGTTGTAACGAAAATCGTGAATCCGCCCTCTTCAGCGCTTCGGCGGCTCAAATAGTGCGCGGCACTCAGCGCCTCATTCGCAGCCAGTGTCGTGATGACGAAAGCGGGCACGCCGAAGAGCAGCAATACGCCCAGCGTAGAGAGCAACGCTCCCCAGGCATGACGTTGTTTTGTGGCGCGTAGCGCCCGTTCGTGCAATGGCTGGAAGACAACCGCAAGAATCACGGCAAATGCGAACGGCTTAAGAAAAGGCGACGTGATGACAAGCGCTAGAAGCAGCACGAGCACAAGGAGCGCGCTGAGAAAGAAAATGGTAGTGCGCTTGCTGTTCATGGATCGGTCCGCTCTCAGTTGTAACATGAACGGCTTTGGCGGAATAGAACGGAGGTGTCAGGCTACTTGCCCGAGTCTCCTTCGGCAGATTTTGTGACTTCCCCGATGTACACGGAGAACGGCGGCAACGCCATATCCGATAGCGCTGCACTGCCCTGCATTGCCGGCGTGGTCGTGAGCAACGTCTTGGCTCGCGAGGAGGCGAATCCCTGCGAAGCGAGATCGAAGCTCGCCTTCTGCGGCACTCCCGACATGTTCAACACCACCAGGACAGCTTCACCCCTGTAGCGGCGAAGGTACGACATCACATTGGGATCGTCCTGGTTCAGCGCGACATAATCGCCATCCAGCAGCGCCGGGTTACTGTGCCGCAAGGCCAGCAGGTGCTGATAGAACAGCAGAATCGAATTCGGATCCTTCAGTTCGCTGGCCACGTTGTGCGTCTTATAGCTCACCGGAATCGGTAGCCACGGGATGCCTTTAGTGAAACCCGCATTGGGAGTATTGTCCCACTGCATGGGAGTTCGCTCACCGTCTCGCCCTTTCTCATGTGGCCATCCCAATTTGCCTATCGGGTCCTTCACGTCCTTCTTGAACTTGGGATCATTGTTCTGCATCCCAATCTCTTCTCCGTAATACATAATCGGAGTGCCGCGCAAGGTGAGATACAGTCCCGCCATTACCTTGGCGATGTCATCGTTGTGCTTCCCGTCGCCGTATCGGTTGTACGACCGCACAACGTCATGGTTGCCAAGAACGTAAACCGGCCAGCCATCGGCAGAATCCACCGCCGCGATCTGCTTGCGGAATTCCGGCGGCGACAGCTCATTCACCTTCATGAACATTAAATCCATGGGCATCTGCAATTCGTTGTCCTGGTTGCCGTAGTACTCCTTGAGCTGTTCGATATTGTCGGTCGCCGTCTCTCCTACCAGCACCGCGTCGTACTTGTCCGCCACTTGCCGCAGTCCCTTCAGAATGTCATGCACCTCGGGCAGCTTAGTGTTGTATTCGTTCTGCATGTTCGGATCGCCGTAAGCGTTCTTGCCCGGCAGTATGGGGTTGTCGCGGAGTTCAGGATCCTCGAACAGAATGTCCACTGCATCCAGGCGAAATCCCGCAACGCCGCGGTTGTACCACCAGCGCGTGACGTCGAACATTGTGTCTTTGACCGCCGGATTATGCCAGTTCAGGTCAGGCTGCTGAGGATAGAAATAATGGTAATAGTACTGCTTGGTCTTGCCGTCGAACTGCCACGCCGAACCGCCAAACAGCGCCAGCCAATTGTTCGGAGGCTGGTTTGTCCCCTTGCCGTCTTTCCAGATGTACCAATCGCGATGCTTGGAGGTGCGGGAAGCGCGCGAATCGATGAACCACTTGTTCTGGTCGGAAGTGTGGTTCAACACTAAGTCGAGGATGACGCGAATATGGTCATGCCGCGCTTCCTTCTGCATCTGGTCAAAGTCCGACAGTGAGCCATAGGTAGGATCGATGTCCTCGTAGTCGGAAACGTCATATCCGAAATCCACTTGTGGAGATGGAAAGCATGGCGTGATCCAGATGGCATCCACGCCGAGTTTTTTCAGGTAATCCAGTTTGGAGTTGATCCCATTCAAGTCGCCGATGCCATCACCATTGCTGTCGGCAAAGCTGCGCGGATAAATCTCATAGAAAACGGCATGCTTCCACCAGTCCGACGCCGGCGGCTTGACGGTCTTCGCCTTGGATGGCGTCGCCTTAGACTGCGCGCGGTTGGATTGCGCGGCGGACTGCGGGGCCGGGGACTGCGCCGCCAGCGACTGAAAGAGCCCAAGCCCCAGAAACAGCACCCAGAGACAGCAGAGCTTCCTACCCATCCGTAACCGCTCCATGAACTGAAAGCAGTCTAGCTCATCTGACACGCAAACCACTCTTCCCGGCTAATGCATCATGGCCGCGCCCGGCTTCCCCTTCGGCTTGCGCAGCAGGAACACAAACGGAATCATGCTGGCGAACACAATCGCTAGAAACAGGAAAGTGTCGTTGTAGGAGAGCATGGCGGCTTGCCGCTGCACCATTCCCCATACCGCTCCGTAGGCTTGCTGCGTCGCCATCGCCGCGCTCGATCCTTGACTCATGAAGTGGGCCTTCATGCCTTCCAGCGCCTGCTGGGCAGCACCGCTCTGCGGGTAAACGTGCTCCCCAAGAATGTTGATATGCTTCTGTTGATTGCGGAACTGCACGGTCTCTACCATCGATATACCCATGCTGGCGCCGATGTTCCGCATCAGGTTGAAGATGCTGGTGGCATTGCCCATGCGCTCATTGGGAATGGGATTGTTGGTGATGGTGGTAAGCGGTACAAAGACGAAACCCAGAGCCGCGCCTTGAATCATCAGCGGCCACCAGAAGTTGGCCGACGCCACCGTAAGGCTGAACTTGGAAAGTTCCCACATAGCGTAAGCCGACGCCACCAGTCCGATGCCCAGTAACTTGCGGCTATCGAACTTGCCGATTAAGCGGCCCACAATCGGCATGATAAGGAACGACGCCAAGCCGCGCGGCAGATTGGTGATGCCGGCGTGGGTTGCCGTGTAACCCAGAATTACCTGCATCAGCAACGGCAACAGCACCGTGCTGCCATAGAGAACAAAGCCAATGAATGTCATCAAGAACGTGCCCACAGCAAACGATCGATACCTAAAAACGCTGAGATCCAGCACCGGATGTTCGGCCGTCAGCTCGCGCACGATGAGCGCGCTTAATCCCACCACGGCCAAGATGCACAGGGTGACAATGAAGCGCGAGCCGAACCAATCGTCCTCCTGGCCTTTGTCCAACATGATTTGCAAACTGCCAATGCCGACTGTCAGCAGCCCGATCCCCCAAAAATCAATCCCGGTCTTTTGGCGGTGCCGAAGGTACGGCGGGTCGAAGATGAAAACCTGCGTCAGGATGAGAGCAATTACCCCGATAGGCACATTGATATAGAACACCCAGCGCCAACTGTAATTGTCGGTGAGCCAGCCGCCGGCAACCGGGCCGAGCATGGGAGCAACCACAATTCCCAGCGCCCAGAAAGCCATCGCCTGCCCGCGCTTTTCCGGCGGGAAAGATTCCATCAGGATGGCTTGCGACAGCGGCTGCAAGCCGCCCCCACAAGCTCCTTGTATCACCCGGCAGGCGATCAAGAAAGGCAACGTCGGCGCCAACCCACATAAGAATGACGCAACCGTGAACCCGCTGACCGAAAGCAGCAGCAACCGCTTTCTCCCGAAGCGTCCCGCCAGCCAGCCCGTCATGGGCAGGATAATAGCGTTGGCAACCAGGTACGACGTCAGGGTCCATGTTGCTTCATCGTTGCTGGCCGACAGGCTGCCGGCAATGTGGGGCAGCGAAACATTGACCACGGTCGTGTCCAGCACCTCCATGAAGGTGCTCGACATGACCGCAATTGCGATCAGCCAGGGATTAATTTCTCGATGTTCGTTGTTTCCGCTCAGTGGCATTACTTTGTATTGGTCCCTTGTTCTCCCAAATCCGGCGGCAATGTAATAGTTCTGTCATTTCAACTCGAGCGTGCCGCATATCACGGAAAGTAGCGCAGCATCTTCTTACCATTGAATCATGATATCGACATCAAACTGCGATGCAATCGTCCCCCATGCCAAAGGGACCCAGGCGCGCGTGCTCTTGAGCTCGGTCTTCGGACCTTATGCGCGCGATGACGAGTTTGGCAGCCGCGCCATCAATCCCATGGAGCTGTATCACAATCAGGTCACCCGCGCCCAAGGCAGCTTTTCCCTACGCATGTTCCATCGCTCCTGGGGCCTGATGATGATCCAGCGCAACCTCTCGGCTCCTAGCACCTTACTCGACTTCCCTACGCTCGAGCGCTTCGAACGCGAACTCACTTCAACCGAGTACGACGTTGTCGGTATCTCTGGCATTATCCCCAATTTCGGCAAGGTCCGCGAGATGTGCCGCCGCGTCCGAGAACTCTCGCCCAAGTCCACCATCATCGTCGGCGGGCACGTAGCCGCCATTCCGGGTCTCGACAAACTGATTGATGCGGACTGCATCGTGCGCGGTGAAGGCATCGGCTGGATGCGCCGCTATCTCGGCGAAGATCCCAGCGCTCCCATTTTGCATCCTGAAATTCTTTCTGGCTTCGGCATGCGCGTGCTGGGAATGCGGGTTCCCGACAACACCCGCGATACGGCAGCCACTATTATTCCTTCGGTTGGATGCCCGTTAGGTTGCAACTTCTGCACTACCTCGGCGTTCTTCGGAGGCAAAGGCAAGAGCGTCAACTTCTACGAATCCGGAGATGAGCTGTTCGACGTGATGCAGCACATGGAGCAATCCATGCATGTCTCTTCCTTCTTCATGATGGACGAAAACTTTCTCCTCAACCGGCCGCGCGCCATGCAGTTGCTCGCCCGCATGAAGCAGGCCGGCAAGAGCTGGTCGCTGTACGTTTTCTCATCCGCTAATGCCATTCGCAAGTACACCATCGAAGAACTGGTCCAGCTCGGCGTCTCCTGGATCTGGCTCGGTCTCGAATCGCCCAACTCGTCCTATGCGAAGTTACGCAACTCCGATACTCAAGCGCTGGCCACGGAGCTGCGGGGCCACGGTATCAAGTTGCTGGGCTCGACCATCGTCGGCCTCGAGCATCACACCCTGGCGAACATTCGCCAGGAGATTGAGTTTGCCGTCTCTCACGGAACGGATTTCCACCAGTTCATGTTGTACACGCCGGTCCCGGGTACGCCGCTCTTCCAGCAGATGGAGCAAGAGGGCCGGATGCTCGATGGCGTCGACCCCGCCGACATTCATGGCCAGTTCAAGTTCAATTTTGAGCACGCCGCAATTTCTCGCGACGACTCGAAGCGGCTGCTCGATTGGGCCTTCCGCTTCGATTTCGAGCGCAACGGCCCAAGCCTATTCCGAATCTGCGACACGATTTTTCAGGGCTGGAAGCGCTATCACGACCATCCCGACCTGCGTGTCCGTCAACGCATCGCCAGCGAGGCAGTGAAGCTGCGCACCACCTACGACGCAGCGCTCTGGGTGATGGAGCGGCGGCTCAAGAAAACCAACGCCTCCGTCTCCATCAGGATTCGCGAACTGCGGCGGGAGATCGAACACGAGTTTGGCGCAGCTACGCGGCTGGTCCGCGCCATCACCGGCCCCATCCTGCTGTGGAGTTCCAAACGCGAGGATCGGCAACTGGCTCGCGGTAAGACCTACGAGCCCAAGACCTTTATCGATCGCCGCAATTGGGCGGTATAACTCTGAAATAATCCCGAATACCGGCGACTCGCCTTCCGCGCTCTGCGGTGGCGCAAACCATCGCAGAGCCGCTATGATCAATCGCTCGCCGATTTTTCGAGGAAGGTGCAATGTTTCCAATTCGTCGCCAGTTGCCGGCTTTTTTTGTTGTAATTCTGTTTTCCGCTGTGTTGCTGGCGCAGTCGCCGCAAACGGGTCCCCAATCTCCTGCCGCATCAGCTCCCGCCCAGCGCACTACCGAGCAGCGCAGCGCCTATCGCAAGGCAATGGAAGACGCCGACCAGAAGATCGCCGCTGAAGTGAAGACGCACTCCGAATTGGTAAAGAATCTGGAATATCTGACCACTCAGATTGGCGCTCGCCTTACTGGGTCTCCGCAAATGCAGGCGGCCAGCGACTGGACTCTCAAGCGCTTCCAGGGCTATGGCATCGATGCGCACCTGGAGACGACAGAAATCGCACACGGCTGGACGCGCGGTCTGGAGACGGCGGAGATCACCAGCCCCATCCAAAAGCGCATCGGCATTCATGCCTTCGGCTGGAGCAAAGCCACCAAGGGCGAGGTAACCGGCAGCGTCATGGTGCTGAACCTCCAGAAGCCTTCCGACTTCGACCAATACAAAGGCAAGCTCAAAGGCATGATTGTCATGCTGCGCAAACCGGCTGACATGTCGAAGCTGGATCCCAATCCAGAGAACGCCTATGACGCAGTCATTCCGCCGCCAACCGGAGTGCCCGAAGCGAACATGGGACGGCGCGCGCGTTTAGGGTTAATGAAGCAGGTCGCCGCCGAACAACCTGCGCTGATCCTGGTGGACAGCGGCAAGACCGACAGCCTCTATACCATGACTGGCGGCTTTCCCAAATATTCTCCGACTGACGTTCCCATGGCATTCCTGACACACGAGGACTACGCCTTGCTCTATCGGCTGCTCCAGGTCGGGCCTGCCGCCATGAAGTTCAACCTGCAGGACACCTTCACCGACAAGCCCGTACCAGCTTCGATCACGGTCGCTGAAATTAAGGGCACGGAACATCCCGACGAGCGAGTCGTCATTGGCGGGCACCTCGATTCGTGGGACCTCGGACAGGGCGCTCTCGACAATGGAACTGGCGCCATGGCCACCCTTGAAGCCGCCCGCGCGTTACAGGCGCTGGGCTGGAAACCAAAGCGCACCATCACATTTATCCTCTTCACCGGCGAAGAACAAGGAGGTATCGGCGCCGACACCTTCGTCAAGAACCATGCCGCCGAACTCTCGAAGATTGATGCCGTGCTGATTCACGACACGGGAACCGGAAAGGTGTTCAGCATTGCGCTTGAAAATTTGTGGGAAACCGCTCCCTTAATGAGCGAGATATACCTGCCATTGCAGGAAGTTTTCGATCTGCAACCGCTCAGCACGCGTTACTTCGGCGCCTCAGACCATGTCGCATTCCTGGACAAAGGAGTGCCTGCGTACTTCTGCGTGCAGCTGCCGGCACACTATCGCGAAGTGCATCACAGCCAGACCGACACCTTCGACAAGGTGATTCCCGATCAGATCAACGAGGGTGCGGCGTTTCTGGCGGCATGGGCGTGGAACGTGTCGGAGATGCCGGAGGCGCTCCCACACCATCCGGTTCCGCCTGCGCCCACGGAATGAGTGGCCTGTTAAACCCGGAGAGTCCGGCCACATATCGATCGCTCGTCTCCGCGCTTCTGTGATCAGTCGCTTCTATGGCTAGCACTGTGACACGGGCTCCGCTCTGCCCGTCTTTACGCTGCGGAAAGCGGCGTCCAAGACTAACTGGTTGCGCAAACCTTCTTCTCCAGGAACCTCGAAGTCCCGGCCTTTCTCGATGGCGGCGGCAAAGGCGTCGACTTGCGCCGCGTACGCATTCGCATTGGAAACTTCCCTGCTCTCGATTACCTCAAAGGCGCGTCTCAGTTCTACGACGGGAGGTTGGTCGATGCTTAGCCCGTTCAGCGCAGAAAGCACTCCAGTCTCCCCAGCAACTTCGAGAAACGTTCGATAAGGACTGCGGGCCGAGACTGAAACCGTCGCCAACACTCCTCCGGTGAATTCCAGCAACATTGCTCCCGACGCCTCAACCACCCAGTGCTGGTCATGATGCGCCCGCGCCGATACCGCAACCACCTCTCTGCCCAGGATGAAGCGCAATGTGTCAATGCAATGCACACCCACATCGGCAAGCGGCCCTCCCGTCGCCAGGTTGGGATCGTTGATCCACTTACGTGTGCTGCTGAGCAGCGGGGCCAGAAAGTCGGCGCGCGCCACCTGCGGCTGCCCAATTACACCGGCAGCGATCTGACTGCGAAAGAGCTTTACACTTTCCTCGAAGCGCATAACGTGGGCCACTCCGAGCGCGACTCCCGCTTCGCGAGCAGCGCTCACCATCGCCCGCGCCTCGTCGCCACTTCTTGCCATCGGCTTTTCACACAACACCGGTTTGCCATGACGGACCGCTTCCAATACATCCGCCAGATGCAGCGCATCGGGAGTAGCCACGAATACCGCGTCCACTTCGGTCGAGGCGCACAACTCTCTCGCGGAGGCAAACGCATGTTCAACCCCGAACTCCCGCGCCGACTCCTGGGCCCACTGCAAGCCGCGCCGCGATAGCGCGGTCACACGACAGCATTTCGCTTGACGAAAGCCAGGCATCAGCCGCTTCGTCGCGTGCCGTCCGAATCCAACAATACCGAAGCGAATCATATGGTCCTTTGTACAGTATGCCCTGCTCGGTCCGCTGCTCCCGCTTGAATTGGCCTTACGAGCTACCGACCAGAGCCTGCCCATCAACGTCATTGCAAAATCGGAAGTGAATTCTCTTGCAGACTCCCGAAACAAAATACGGAGCACTTTTTGCTCAGCCGCTAAGATGAGCCTGTAAATACGCGGGGCCCGAGCTAGCGTTGCGATGGCCCTTAACATGCGTGCCGGGGTTGCGGCCGCAACCATAAGGCAAATGATTTGCGAAAAAGTAATTTCTCAAACCCCGAATTGAGTTACATTATCTCTTGCTCTGCGGTCCTAGACCGCGGAGCTGAACGCCCCGCGGTGAATAGCGAGCCCGCGGGGCTAAAGTTTGTGTGCCGGATCGGGCCCGCACTTCCGCTGGCCTGCAGTTCCGCGACAGGCTTTCGCTTCGCGCCAAGGCAAGTAAATTGTTCATCGCACAACCAGCTATCAAATCATTTTTCCTGGATGGACCTGTTGGTCGTCTGGAAGCCCTGCTAAACGTAGGCTCTCCTGTTACCACACACGCCGGCGTGATCTGCCATCCTCATCCCCTCGGCGGCGGCACCATGCACAACAAAGTCGTCTTTCACGCCATGAAAGCTCTTAACTCGTTCGGATTTCCGGTGCTGCGCTTCAACTTCCGCGGCACGGGATTGAGCGCCGGCGAGCACGACGAGGGACGCGGCGAAATTGCCGACGTACAAGCTGCGCTGGCCTGGTTGAAGCACGAGTTCGCTCTGCCCATCATCTTCGCGGGATTTTCCTTCGGCTCGGCCACCGGACTGCGCGCTGCCTGTCCCGATCCGGACGTCCAGGCACTAATTTCGATCGGAACTCCGGTTGAAGCCGAAGGCCGTTTGTACTCCTACTCTTTTCTGCGCGATTGCCAAAAGCCTAAGCTCTTCGTCAGCGGCGATCACGACCAATACGGCCCACATCAGGCTTTGGAGAGGATAGTGGCCCAAGCCGCCGCTCCCAAGGAACTGGTGTTTGTACCTGGCGACCATTTCTTCGCAGGCCATCTCACCGAGATGCGGCTTACGCTAGAGAGCTGGCTACAAGAATTGTTGCACGGCGCCCAGTAGGCGACCGCTTATAATCTCACCCCATGCCCCACTCATCCCCGGCTCCCGCCGATCCAGCGTCCGCAGCCACAATGCGCGAAATGCGCGACCACGTCCGCGACATGTTCCAGCACGCCCTCAGCGAGTGCAGCATCCCGCGGGCCTTCCGCCGCAACCTCCAATTTGATAGCCGACATCTTCGGATCGGTAACGAGCTTTACGATCTGAGAAACTTTCTGCGGACGCTGGTAATTTCCATCGGCAAAGCGGGCCACACCATGGCGGAGGCCCTCAGCGGCATTGTGGGCACCGGCCTCGCAGGAATTGTCGCTGCTCCGACGGCACCGCTGGCCCAGCTTTTGGGTTTTCGCTATTTCATCGGAGGTCATCCGCTTCCCAATGCCGATTC
The DNA here is from genome assembly GCA_003165795.1 of Acidobacteriaceae bacterium. Classification (GTDB taxonomy): domain Bacteria; phylum Acidobacteriota; class Terriglobia; order Terriglobales; family Acidobacteriaceae; genus Bog-257. Next base: position 48,358 of record PMWW01000017.1, on the reverse strand, counting down.
GCTGCGCGCCGGCGACGCCATTCTCCAGCTGCTGGAGTCGCCCTCGCCGCAAACCCTGGTCTTGTACCTCATTAGCGGCGGAGCTTCGGCGATCGCCGAGAAGCCCATCAGCGCCGGTATCTCGCTGGCCGATGTGGTGGCAACTTACCAGGCGCTGGTGCACTCGGGAGCACCCATTGCCGAGATCAACGCCGTCCGCAAGCACTTGTCCGCACTTAAAGGCGGACGCTTGGCCGGGGCCGCCGCATCCGCGCAACAGGCGTCGGTGTTGGTTTCTGATGTACCGGAGAATGCGCTGGATGCGCTCGCGTCCGGTCCAACCATGCCCGACAGTACCACCGTCTCCGATTGCTATGACATCGTCAAACGCTATCGGCTGTTGGAACACTTTCCCCCGTCGGTGCGAGCCTTGTTCGACCGCGAGCAGTTACAGGAGACGCCCAAGGCGGGTGATCCAGCCTTCACGCACTCCCACTACGCCACCGTATTGTCGAACGCCACCGCCGTGAATGCCGCGGTTGAGCAGGCTGCGTTGTACGGGTTTGCCGTGGAAATAGACAACGGTTGCGATGACTGGGACTACCGGAAGGCTGCCGATCATCTGCTGCGGCGCGTGCGCGAGTTACGCCACGGCGTCTCCCGCGCCTGCCTGGTCTGTGGCGGAGAGGTCACTGTCAAGGTGGGACCGCAGTCCGGCGTGGGTGGACGTAATCAGCAATTCGCGCTCTACTGCGCTCAGAAGATTGCAGGAGAGAACATCACCGTGCTAAGCGCCGGTACTGACGGCATCGACGGCAACAGCCCAGCCGCCGGGGCAGTGGTGGACGGGTCGACCGTTGAACGTGCGCGGCATTGCGGCTTGGACGTTGCCGCGGCGCTGGAGGGTTTCGACGCCTTCCCGCTGTTCGATGGGCTGGGCGACGCAATCATGACCGGACCAACCGGCAACAACGTTCGCGACCTGCGCCTCCTGCTGGCTTACTAACCCGGTCGCCTTAGAAGAGAAACACAAAGGCACGGAGAGCGGCCGTGCCTTTTGTGGAACCGCGCCACAAGGAGCGGAGATGGCGCGGTTTTCGGGTCCGCGACCGCCGTCGCACCCTCACCTCGAACCCACTCTGGCGGGAAGCTTTTTCTCTTCCAATAACGCCCGAAAACTTCGGGCGTAACCAATCGGCGGACGGGAACTGCCTAGGAGTCGCTGGTCCGCGTCGACCTACCCATCCGCCGACATAGTGCCATTACTCAGAGAGTACTGCGCCCGCTTCGCTGGATTGTCACCGAGATGTAAACTTTGCGTGGCGTTTTCGTCCAAGTAGTCGTGGCGGCATCGCAGACGCTGGAAGGCAGCCACCGGAAACGGCTTTCTGCTATTTCCCCTCATGCGCCCGATAGCTGGCGCGCAATTCGGCGACGATCTCCTTGGCGGCCCGGCGAGCCTCTTCAAATTTGTTCGGCGCAAATGAAATGGCTCCCACGCGCGCGTGCCCTCCACCGCCGTAGCGCTCGCAAATCTTGGCCAGGTTCTCCATGTGGCCCACCGTGGTCCAGGGATTGGAGCCGACCGAGACCTTCGTGCGAAAACTGCTCTTGCTGAGCCCCACACTGTACACGCAATGCGGGTGCAGATAGTATGGGATGAACTTGTTATAGCCTTCCAGGTCGTAGTCGGTAAGATCGAAGAAGATTGTCCCATCCTTACACACGGCGCATTCGCGCAGGATCTCAATCGAGCGCCGGTGACGTTCCATGAGCGAAGGGATTCGCTCCGCGATGGCTGGTTCAGCCATGATCTCGGCCAGCGGCCTGTAGGCCAAAGTCTTGATGAGGCTGGGAATGAACAACGGATCCTGGTTCGACTCGATCACCATGGTCAGTTTCATGGCCGGGGACTTCATCTCCACCGCAGATTGGGGATCGTCGTAGAGAGCGCCGTCAATGATGTCGGCCCACTCGATCAACTCCGCCGCTGGAGCCGGGTCGAAGCCGAACCGTTGCTCGGTCACCGAGGCAATGAATTTCGTGCAGGAGCGGAAATCGGGATCGTAGAATTTGGTGTTGCTCAGCTCCTGCTCGAAGTGCGAGGCGTCGTCGGGTGTGAGAAATGCGCTCTGATGATGGTCGAACCACCAGGTAACGCGCGGCGAGGAAGAATACTTGAAATCCACAATGGCATTTTCGTCGCCGGTGAAATCCTCATCATTGAAGAGGGCACCCGCACGGTGCACCAGCCCCTGGTATTCGAAGTCGACGTGCTCGCGAATGCGCTCGCGATAAAAGCGCGTAAAAAGTGCCGCCGAGCAGGCCCCGTCGAAACACTTGTCGTGATAAAAGACTTTGATCCTCACTGGTCCTTTCTGGTGCGGTGAAGCTGTCCAGTATAAAAGACTCTGCCCACCTGGCGTTTGCTCAAAATGAAAAGTATCTAGAAATGGCATTTCCGAGCGGGGATGTCAAACGGCATAGATAATCACTGCTTGCCGCCCGCGGTGAAGCAATCCATCCTCGGAGCCAGCTAATCGTCGGACGGAGGCCGCAATATCACCAGCATTCGAAGATCCATGATCGCATGGAAGACCATCGGAATCAGAAGATTACCCGTCAATAGAAACAGCAGTCCGATCAGGAATCCAACGACGATGTTCGCCAAAACTCCGCTGGCGCCAGTGTAGAGGTGATTCAGTCCGAAGATGGCGGACGAACCGAGCAGCGCCAGGGTGAGATTGAACGTCCCGGGGATAACGTGGAAGTAATGCAGCAGGAAGCCGCGGAAGAGGGTTTCCTCACAGACGCCCGCCGTGATGCAGAGAAAAGCGAACCAGCGGCGCTCTATCCAGGTCGCGGGGAAAAAGTAGTCGAGCGATTTCATGGCATCCGCTGAGGAGTACTTCCGCGGCTCGTTCTTCAACTTTTTCCGCACGACCATGGCGACGGGTAGCAGCATGACCGCGCCGAACAACCCAATCGCAATTTCTACCAGGCAGCGAACCCAGGAGTGATCGAACAGCCATGAGACCTCGCCGGGTGCGGGGCTGATCGTGAGCAGCGGGCGGAATCCCACAGCAAGATAAGCTACGCCGGACGCAATCCATAACCAGGCGCAGAGCGTCTTGTAATAACGAATTTTTCCCGCCGAACTTGGGCTTCGCTTCAGGCGGCTCGTGTCGTAGAAATCCCAGACGGGCGCGATCACAAGCAGAAACAAAAACAGCAGGTGCTGAACCGCTATGGACGCAGTCGTGTTGAACATGTGAATAAAAATACTGGCGATTACACGCTATCTAATCCGCCCATGAATCGAATTGAAGGTGCGATGCATGCACCGAACGAAATTACGAGTCGTACGCGCACTGAGCGAAATCGAGGTTTGTATCAGAGGATGGCTTCAGCCATGCCGTAGAGAACGGTTCTAAGACTTGGGCTTCAGCCCCTGCAGAGGAAGGTTTGATCCCTCTACACTCCAGCCTGCTTCTCCGCCAAATCGCCCACCACCGGCAGTTTGTAGATCTGGTGCTGGTATGCCTTGATGACGAGCAGCAGCCAGAGTGCGAGAACGGCGAGACTATACAGCGGCCACATCAACGCTACAACGAACCAGCCGATCACCGGCACCAGGTGGAGGATTGAGGAAATGATAGCTAGCCCGATGTCAACCACGATCAGCGCCACCAGAACGAAAAGACATTGGAACGAATGGAAACGTACAAAACGATTGCGATTGTAGGGCTCGATCAGTAAGAACACGATGGCAGGAACAACGAGATAGGCCAGCGCACCGGCAACATTCTCCTCCAGCGGAGCCGACGCAGTGGAGGTGGCGCTGTAGCTGGCAGCCGGGGGTGGCGGCGGCGCAGCGGAGCTTGCGGGATTTACCTGGGCCACAGCCGCACCACAGTTGGGACAAAATGCAGAGTTGTCCGCCATTTGGGTACCGCACTTGGGACAGAATGCCATTCCAACCTCCCCTGATTTCGGCTGCAGCTGATGAGCTTGGTTTTCCGTGCCGAGAGAGACGCTCTTCCACCCGGCACAACTCTTGATATGCCGCGGACAATATCAGAGTGGGGGTCTGAAAGGCAACGTGAGATGCAAGATTCGACAACCCGGAATAGCACGGTCAGCCTAATCCCTCACAACATAGAATAGACCTATGGCAACCGATTCCAGCCCGCCTGCCTTTCTCCAGCCGACGGCGGTCGAGCGCCTATTCAACCGGTTCTTCGGGTTCCTGGTTGGACTGGGCCTCGGCATGAAGCACAACTACCTGCTCGAAGTGCGTGGGCGTAAGTCGGGAAAGCTCTACTCGACGCCTATCGACCTGCTGGAGCTCCGAGACAAGCGCTTTCTGGTTGCTCCCCGAGGACGCACCCAATGGGTCCGCAACGCGGAAGCAGCGGGAGTGATCGCCCTTAAGAAAGGACGCTGGCGGCAGAGCTATCGGCTGCGCCCGGTGCCGGACGCGGAGAAGCCAGCATTGCTGAAGGCCTACCTCGACAGCTTCAAGACTGCGGTGCAGCCTTACTTCCCTGTCCCGGCTGGTTCTGACGCGCAAGCATTCGTCAGCATTGCGGCGAACTATCCCGTGTTCGAGCTGATTGCGTAGGAAGGGTCGCCGAGAGGCATCAGGCACAGAATGGCGTGCCGGGCTGCGACGGCACTGCGCGTCTCCATTTCGGGGCTCCTGCGGCGGCGGATTGCTGTGCCCTAGAAATCGGTACGATTAAGTGCCGCTAAATCAGAGAGTGTCCTATAAGCTAGTCTGTGTTCTATATCTGCCAGAGAGAAGTCCTGTGATGTGGCGCAGTGTAGTTATTGCCATGCTGTTCTTGTCGTTTCAGCTTGCCGCTGTGGGACAACGCGGGGGCAATCGCGGCACCTCGGGCACCAATGGCGGGACAGCTACACAGCCGGAAGATCCAGACGTCGCGGGCTTCAAACATGCCATAGCGGAACAAGCCACCGACGAGCAGATCGGGCAATTCCGCTTGATGACCAAGAACACAGAGGCCGCTCGGCAGCAGGCACATGATTTTCAGAATCAGGGTTCGAGGCCGGGTAATTCAGAAACTCTGACCAGCAAGGCCACTGCCCTGCACAATTCCATCGAACAGGCTTTGAGCGATACCAAGAACTTTCGTCGATCGTTTACCGATTCACAGGAAGCCACGTTGAAGAATCAGGCCAAGAAGCTGACCAAATCGGATGCAGCTCTTGGCAAATCCTCCCAGGACTTCTCGAAGCAACTGGAGCAGACAACGCCTAAGTCGAGTCGCCTGGTAAACGCTGCAGCCAATCTGGAAAAAGAACTTGAGGCGCTGCAGTCCGACCAGCTCAGTCTAGGTAAGGACATGGGCATCCAGTCTCATTGAATCTCTTCACCGCGTAGCGGCGACAGCATCCTGGCGCTATCCGATGACAAAGCATCCCCCGTCGCCCGTCTGCCCTTTTATTGCCTTTCTTACGGAACTACTCGGCCCATTCTTGGGAATATGTATTTCAGGTTGAAAGTTGACCTACCAATCGGGATGCAGCGCCCCGACGACGGATTTGGTGCTGACTTGGTGGGGACCGTTTCCTCACTAAGACGTCAGTTACACTCGTGAAACTCCGATGTCCCTCCTGGTTATTTCTTCGTCCGGGAAGAAGTCTGTCCTGAACCGAGGGCCTGCTTTGCTCTCGGCTTTGGCCGGCGTCTTACTCTGTGGCTGCTTTTCCTGGAGCCAGACGCCGTCTCCAGCAGCTCAGGTGAGAATCCTTCAAGGGGTGGTGAAATCCGGCAAAATCCCAGTTCCCGGAGCCACGGTGACCGCGGTCAATCACGGCACCGGACAAAAGGTGGTCAGCTGGACGCAGCCCGATGGCAGCTACAAACTCACGTTGCCTGGGGACGGAGAATACGTGGTGCGCGCCCAGATGACAGCGTTCGCAGCGGCACAGTCTCGGGTGACGGTCGGTCCCGCGAACCAGAATCCGCGAATCGATCTCGACATCGCTCTGCTCTCGCGTTCCGAATCTAGTCAAGGCAACATGCAGGGAAGAACCGGAGCCCGGGGAACGGGCAGCCGTGGATTCCAGGCTTTATCCGTTCAGAGTGAGGCAGGAGATCAGGGCGTGAATGGCGGCGACTCCGTGGCGCCTTCAGGCATGCCGGTTCCGGGTGTGCCGCCAACCATAGCGACAGAGTCGGTCGCAGTTTCGGGTTCGAACTCGCCCAGTCTCGCCGGCATGAGCGCCGACGAGTTACGCTCTGGCTTCCAGCAAGGCGGAATCGCCAGCGCGGCAGGTGGGCCAGTGGGCGGGGGATTCGGCGGCCGAGGTGGCGGCGGCCCCATGCGGATGGGCGGACGCGGCGCAAACATCAACCAGATGCATGGCACACTTTACTATTCTGCGGATGACGCCGCCCTGAACGCCGCGCAGTATTCGCTGACCGGTCATCCAATACCAAATCCGGGTTACTTGCAGCAGCGGTTTGGAGGAGCCGTCGGCGGGCCGCTAATTATCCCTCATGTCTACAATGGCGCGAAAACCTTCTTCTTTCTGCACTACAACGGCACGTTGGGCGATACGCCATACAGCTACTTCTCAACCGTGCCCACCTTGCTGGAGCGTAGCGGCAATTTCTCGCAGACGTTGGCGAACGGTGGTCCCGTACAGATCTTCAATCCGGCAACCGGGCTTCCGTTCTCCAATGCAACCATTCCGCAGAACATGATCAACCCCGCGGCCAAGGGGCTGCTGGCATACATTCCTCTGCCCAACCTGCCGGGCCAGTTCCAGAACTTCAGTTCCGTGAGTGCAGCGAAGAATGACAGCAACGATCTCAACTTTCGCCTGAATCAGGCCCTGGGCGGCTCGTCTGGGGCGCGTGGCCCGGGACGCAATCGCGGTCCGCAGAACAATCTGACCATCGGCTTCCACTATCACGAATCTGACCAGACGCTGACCAATGCTTACCCCAGCGTGGGCGGAACGACCATCACCCATGGCTACGACGTGCCGATTGCCTATGTTCGCAGTTTCGGCCGGCTCATCAACACGTTTCGGGTGGAGTACAACCTCAGCACTATCCAGACCAACAATCTTTACGCGTTCAATACGAATGTCACCGGCCTATTAGGTATCAACGGAGTTTCACAAAATCCGGCTGATTGGGGCTTGCCGAATCTTTCCTTTACCAACTTCGGAAGCCTTCAGGACACGAATCCGGTCTCTGATCGCAACCAGACCGCTTCTTTCACCGACCAGATGATCTATACCCACAAGAAGCACACTCTGCGCTGGGGCGGGGATTTCCGTCGCCTTGAAATCAATACCGACACCGCCAGCGATCCGCGCGGCAGCTTCGTTTTTACTGGACTGAACACGTCTGAGGTCGTTGATGGCAAACCGGTCGCGGGAACCGGCTTCGACTTCGCCGATTTTCTGCTGGGTCTGCCGCAACAAACTGCGGTGCAGTACGGCAACAGCCCCTATGGCTATCATTTTCGCGGCAATTCCTGGGACCTTTACACGCAAGACGAATGGCGCTTTCGCAGCAATTTGAGCTTCAACATCGGCCTCCGTTACGAGTATGTCTCGCCTTTCAGCGAGACTGCCAATCGAATGGTCAATTTGGATATTGCGCCGGGGCTTAGCGCGGTCGCTCCAGTTTTGCCTGGCCAGGTCGGTCCACTGACAGGAACGGTTTACCCGAACACTTTGGTGAATCCCGACCACCATGATTTTGCGCCACGCGTGGGCATCGCGTGGAAGGTATACAAAGATACGGTTGTGCGCGCCGGTTATGGCATCAACTACAACACCACGGCCTACGCAAACATTGCGCAGGATCTGGCGTTCCAGCCGCCGTTTTCCATCACGCAGACAAACGTCGAGTCGCAAGCCACACACTTGACGCTGCAAAACGGATTTCCAGCTCCGCCGGTGAATACCATCACCAACAACTATGCGGTCAACGTGAATTATCCATTGGGCTATGTGCAGATCTGGAACCTCGACCTCCAGCAGACCATCACCCCAACCTTGGTGTTGAACCTGGATTACACCGGGACGAAAGGAACTCATCTCGATCTGTTGGACGCGCCCAATCGAACTCCTTTGGGACTACTGAATCCTGCCGTGCCGGCTTTCTACTACGAGGACTCGGTTGCGGATTCCAACGCCAATGCGGGCACCGTCCGCCTGCGCAAGCGACTGGCACACGCCATCTCGCTCGGGGGTACTTATACGTGGTCCAAGTCGCTCGACGATGCCTCGACCATCGGCGCAGGTTCGTCTTTGGTCCGCCCGACCGGAACCGTTACTGGGCAAGCCTCGGTGGCACAGAACCCATCCAACCTGAAGGGTGAGTACGGACTCTCCAGTTTCGACCAGCGCAACAAGTTCACCGCCGATTACTTGTGGGAACTGCCCTTCGGTCATGAGAAGCGGTGGCTTACGGGCCCGGGCATCGCTCGTGACGTGCTGGGAGATTGGCAATGGAGCGGCGATTGGACCATCGCATCGGGATTTCCCTTTACTCCGCGTATCCTTGGCTCCTTCACCGACGTGAACAGCGGCGTCAATGGAACGTTGCGCCCCAACCTAACCGACGAGCCCGTCAGCCTGTCTAATCCCACTATCGCGGAGTGGTTCAATGTCGGCGCGTTTGTCATTCCGCCGACGGGGCAGTACGGCAACGCTGGCCGCAACAGCATTGAAGGGCCGGGCGAAGTTGTATTCGACATGGCGATGACCAAGGTCTTTCCGCTGAAGGAATCGCGTATGTTTGAAGTACGTATGTCGGCTACCAATATTTTCAACCACCCGGCCTATACCACCATCGATACCGTGGTGAACTCGCCTACGTTTGGGCGTGTCATATCGGTGGGCGCCATGCGCTCCGTTCTGATGACAGCGAGATACAGGTTTTAGAAACGTATGCAGCGAAGTCCGAAGATTGCAGTGCAGGGGCTGATGGCGCTGGCCATCGTAGGCACGTTGCTGTGCCCTGATCTGGCGCTTGCTCAGCAGGCGGAGTACACCTTCAAAACGCAATCGGAACTGGTGCTGGTGGATGTCTCGGTTCGCGACCGCAACGGAAACCTGGTTCGCGACTTGAAGCCGGAAGACTTTACCGTTCTGGAGGACAACAAGCCACAAAAGGTCTCCAGCTTCGACATTGAGAACATGGAGAACACGCCTGCCGTGGCGACCCAGCAGGTGAACCTGTTAAGTTCTATGCCGAAGAAGACGATCGCTAGGACCGAGAACCCAAGTCCCGCGATCTCGGCAGAAGAGCAGGCCATCAAGGACCGGCGGCTCATCATCCTGTTCTTCGATTTGTCGGCCATGCAACCCGATGAGATTGAGCGCTCCGCTCAGGCAGCGCAGAACTATATCGATAAACAAATGCAGCCGGCGGACCTGGTGTCGGTCGTGTCGCTGGGCAATACCATCACGGTGAATCAGGATTTCACTTCCGATCGCGCAAAGCTAAAGAAGGTTCTTGAGGGCTTCAACCTCGGCGCCGGCGCCGGCTTCGAAGAGGGCAGCGTCGGTACGACCGAAGGAACTCCCGACAATGCTAATTCCTTCACGGTTGACGACACGGAATACAACATCTTCAACACTGACATGCGACTGGAAGCTCTGCGCACCATCGCACTGCAAGTGGCCAGCGTTCCGCAAAGAAAGGCGCTCATCTACTTCTCCAGCGGCATGGACCGTACCGGCATCGAGAATGAGTCGGAACTGCGCTCAGCCACCAACGCAGCCGTCCTGGCGAACATGGCCATCTACACGATGGACATTCGCGGTCTGCAAGCGCTCCCTCCCGGCGGCGCAGCGCAGAACGCCAGCCTGCGCGGAACTTCGCCTTACTCAGGACAGGCGACACTCAACGATTTGAACTCCAATTTCACCACGCAGGAGACGCTGGTCTCGCTCTCCGTCGACACCGGCGGCCGCGCCTATCTCGACTCCAACGATTTTAGCCAGGTTTTTCGCGGTGTACAGCAGGACATGACCATGTACTACCTGCTCGGTTATCACAGCACCAATACCGCGCGCGATGGAAAATTTCGCCGGATCACGGTGCGGATCAATCAGCCAGGGTTGAAGCTGGAGTATCGCAAGGGGTATTACGCAGCAGCTGACTACAAGCATTCGAATAAAGAAGAGCGTGAGCGACAACTTCAGGAAGAGCTTGCCTCTGATTTGTCTAGCACCGACCTATCGCTTTATCTTGCCACCGGATACTTCAGAGTTGCCGACAACAAATATTATGTGCCGATTTCGCTGATCGTCCCCGGTTCCGAGATTCCATTCATCCGGAGTCGCGATCAGGACAAGGCGACCTTGGATGTGCTCGGACTGGTGACGGACGAGAAGAAATTTCCGGCGAGTCGTATTCGTGACACCGTGAAACTCGCGGTGAATGCGGCGAACGAAGTGCAGCGCAAGAACGTTCAGTACGACAATGGATTGCTGTTGCCGCCGGGAAAGTTTCACCTGAAGATTGTCGTACGTGAAAACGAGAGCGGGCGTATGGGAGCATTTGAGACTGACCTCACGGTCCCCGATCTCAAGTCCGCGCCGTTGAAGATGAGCTCGATCGTACTGGCCAGCCAGGTCCAGCCCGCGGGCAAGCATGATCCGAACGATCCGCTGATTCATGATGGCTCGGAAATTGTGCCGAGCGTGACACGAGTATTTTCCAGCGGGCAGCATTTGTATTTCTACTACGAGGTCTACGATCCGGCACGGAGTCGGAACGCCCCTGCCACGATTGCGAGCGGCCGGAACGGAACGCCTGGCAACCACGCTAATACGGTTGCGAAAGACGCGGTTCGGCTGCTGAGCAATGTTTCCTTCTTCAAGGGCGACGTGAAAGCTTATGAGACGTCTCTGACGGAAGTTCAGGAAATCAGTGTCCCCAACCGTCATGCGGCCGTCTTTCAACTCGAGGTACCGCTCTCGGAATTGAAGCCTGGCTTCTATACCTGCCAGATAAATGTCATCGACGATGCCGCCGGGCATTTCGTGTTTCCGCGGGTGTCGATGCTGCTGCGGCAATAGAACGAAGTGGACTCGATATCTCTCGCTGAAGTTCTTGCGCGTCACAGGAAGAGGCCCAAAGAAAGGAAACCGCCTCTATCCGTGCCCGGTTTCGGTTCCTGTCCGGTTAGTCTTTCGAAGGGCTGCCCACTGGGCGACGCATTGCCGCTCGCCGAATACAAGACTCCCAGCACGTGGTCAAACGAGCAGTGCAGGAGCGATTCCAGGGCCCCCAATTACTGATGAACGGACGGGCGATTTTCGGTGCCAGCGAAATACGGGCAAGCACCGGCCGGAGTTGCTTCTCTTGCGGCCTCGGCGATGGGTTGCTGGGCGTCGAAATAGGTATCGCACAAGCGCAGCCGGCGAGCATCCCACACCATGTACGTCCCTAGGATGAGCTGAACCATGCTGCGCATCACCTCCTCCCAGCGATCGGTAGTGGTGCCGTTTCGCGTCCACAGGGTCAATGGTGGTCGTCCTGGCTAGTTGTCGCCTGTTGTTTTTTCTTGGCTTCCGCGCGCAGCTTTGCTTCTCCCTGCGGGCCTTGGGGTCGTGGGCACACCACAATCATAACGCTTGGCTGCTTATCGGTCAGTAGGCCCGGCGCATTTATGATTGCGTCCATACCTGAGTCGAATCCCCTGTCGTTTAGCTCCTTGGCAAGCACCTTGGCCAAAGAGCGACTGGCTACGTCTTTCGTCGAGGCAAGCTTAACTCCTGTTGGCCATCGCTTTATTGGATCTCCTGTCTTAGCAGATTCTTCATTGGATATAGGAAGGGTTAATGGTGGGACGACCCACATCTTTCCATCTGACAAAATCTCAGCAATGTCGGCGGCGAAGCTTGAGCCTTCGGCGTCTCCGGTGGTGTACCAAACGCTGGTCAGTTCCGGAGCGTATTCTGTCGCCAGCTTCGTGCCAATGGCGAATTTTTGTTGTTTCGTGAGGCGTCGCCACGACACGCTTGCTTCAAGCTCGACGCGTGCCGACCGTTCATCCTCGGCTTCTTTTCGCAACCCTTCGGCTTGTTTTTCTAGTATTCCAACTTGGGTTATCGCGGTTCCGAGGGCTCCGTCAGTGATCTCCTGGAGATGGCTGTCTGCACCAGCGACCAAGGCTTCAAATGCGCCTTCTCCGATCACACCGACAACGATAAGAATCCATCCGACAGTAGCTATGCGCCTTGCTATGACTGAGATTATGGGTCTGGGTGCGCGAAACCCCGTTACTGGGTCGATCGCGCCCATGACGCGTGGCTTTATCTCTTCCAAGACGACTCCGAGCGCCACGACTGCTGTACAGATCAACAGCCAGACAAAGTATGCGTGTCGCAGGGAATGCCAATGGTTTCTACCGGCAATGTCCATCGCCTTACTTACGGAAGCCGGGGCGAGCGAATGCGACAAGGAAATGAATGAGGCAATGTCGCTCGTGAAGTCCCTAGCCGTCATGGGAGCTATCTGGCTCGTGCTGATTATCAGGGTTCCCGCGAAGTACAGGTCGGGAACGTTGATTGACTCCCACTGGGAAGTTTTTGCTGGGAAGCGATCGCGGATGACGAGCTCCGGCCGGCACTGCTCGTCGAATATCGAGGCGTCGAAGCGAAATCCGGTGCAAACAATCACTCGGTCATAGCGAAGGCTCTTCTGTACCTCGCTGACGCGGGCAAAGCTAACGGTGACCAAGTACCCGCCGTTGCCACGCTCGATGCGCTCGATGTTTCCGTCGACTAGAGCATTTTGCGACTTGAGCTGATAAGTATCGAGGAAACTATTATTGACTGCGCGAAGATCTCCCACAAAGTGGGACTTCCACGCGTGGCGAATGGAGCCCGGGCCGGCAACGTGGATCACGGAGGCGGTGGTTATCAAATTGTCAGCGGTCTCGAACCCGGAATTGCCTTTGCCAATGATGAGTACGCGCTGGTTGACGAAGTCGCGAAGATCGACTGACATACGTCGTACAACTCCGCCGTTTCAATACCAGGGATCACCGGGAGGTACGGCTTTGAGACCCCGGTGGCTGCAATCAGCCGCTTGGTCTCATACTCCTGGCCTCGATCGGTGACAATGCGAAAACTGCCGTTGCGGGTGATCTTTTCGACGCGAGTGTTGTACTGAATACGCAGGCGAAAGGCGGCCGCGAAGTCACCTAGATATCGCACCATATCTTCGGCATCGGGAAAGTAGCGTTCCGTGTACTGGGTAAAGCGCAGTCCCACATCGTCGGACAGTAGGGAGTTCCAATCCATGCGCAGGTTGAGCTCGGGGTCGGTGCATCCTGTATGAGTTTTATTGATCGAGATAAGGCGCTGATGACGCGGGAAGGTGCGAAAAAACGTTCCCGGTGTGGCACCTGCCTCCAGAACCAGATAGTCCCGGCCGGCCTGCTCCAGATAGTATGCCAGCTGAAGCCCTGCCGGCCCTGCACCGATTACCAGATGGTCCATTGATTTCCTCCAGGGTCTCGACTGCTCGCGTTTGCGCTATGGCGTTGTGCACCACGCGCCCATCAACGGCATGATTCCTACGACACTGCTAAGAGTGGCCGCTTCATCGCGTAACCGGCTCGCCAAGGTTTCAACTTGCCAAAGGTCATTGGTCGTGATGCCTGGTTGCTCCATGTTAGGAAGCAGGCTGCGCGCCGTATCGGCAACGAAATCGTAGATCTCCGATGCGGGGTCGCAGGCGATCAGCATCTCGAAGCTGAGCTGCGGCAAGGGCAAGCCGGCGGCAAGAAACATGGCGGGAAGACGGAGTCCAATATCGCTATCCAGGCCGTTTGCCCGCACTGTCTTATGGAGAAATCCTATCGTCAGATCAAACAAGGGCGCGCAGGGACAGGTAAATCCTCGGGAGAACCACGGCTCCTGAAAAGCCACCATTCCGCCCGATCGCACATGAGTGGCGACCGCTGCCAGGGCTGCCACCGGGTCTTGTTGATGCAACAGCACACACCGGCCAACTGCAGCGTCGAACTTGCCGCCGCCTGGAAGTGAGCCGAAATCGCCGATTTGAAACCGGACGTTGCTGAACCCAGCGGAGGCCGCACGTTGGCGCGCGGTGTGCAGCGCCGACCCGTCCTTATCCACACCAACGATTTCTCCGGCCGGTCCGACCATGCGCGCCAGATACAAGGCAATATCGCCGACACCGCAGCCAACGTCCAGTACACGCATGCCCGGGGCCAAGCCCGCCTCTTCCAGCAGGTGGCGCGTCATTTTCTCGATGAGCCGCGCCTGACGGCTTTTTCCGTAGCTGGCGTCTTTGCTATACTTGTTTGGNNCACCATCTTGAGGGGGTGGCGCCGAGAGGCATGGGGGTTCAAGTCCCCCCTTCCGCACCATACCTCGTGCAGGTTGCCAGTAACGTTTAGAGATTCCGACACCGGCGACGAAGCGCGCCCAGTTGCGCCGCTCGCCTGAAGAGAGAGTTGAGAGCTACATGGTTGTGCTGATCACCGTTATCCACGTTATTATCTGTGCGTTTCTCATCATCGTCGTGCTGCTGCAGAGCGGGCAGAGCGGCGACATCGCGGCTGCTTTCGGTGGCATGGGCAGCCAGACCGCCTTCGGAACCCGCACCGCCGCAACCGTGCTCGGCAGGGCTACGACCTGGGCAGCCATCGGCTTCATGCTCACCTCCATCACGCTATCGGTATTTGCGGCGCGCAGGGCCAACCGTACTGGGTCAGTGCTGGAAGGCACGCGTAGCGCGCCGACTAAGTCGGTGCCCGCGCAACAGAAACCACCTGCTTCCGTTCCGCAACCGGCTGGGCCAAACCGATAGGACGCTGCGCCAAAGTTCCGGCCTTCGCCGCGGCGGGGGCTTTTGTTTGTGGTCGTGGACCCGGAATCAGCTCACAAGATAGTCCATCGCCTCGTCCCTTGTAGTGAAGACGGGAAACTCGCGGGCGGAAAAGCTGCGGATGGAATCGTACAACGCTTTGGGCAGATTTTCGGTCAGCACCCAGGCGGCTCGTTTGATATGCGGCCGGTCAAACGCGGCCGCAATCTTGATGCGTTCTACAGCGTCACGCGTGAACTCGGCATCGCTGAAGTCAGCCACTAGCAACACGGAATCCAACGGCTCGCGGGTTACAATCTCCGGGGCTCGATCAGCGGTTGCCGTAACTTCCTGAGCGCTGCAGCCAGTGAAATCCAACAACAAAATTCGCTGGCCCCGATGAGTCACGAACCTGATGCGGTCCATAGTCTTCTCCTGTCCAGCGTTCTGATGTCGGCCGCCAACGACTACCTCCGCGGCGGCGGGTGGGTCAGTTTACTGCAGACCTCCAAGCTAACTCAAGCCCGCGGCTAGTTGGTTGGCAAGAATCGCCAGGCCACTTCGTGGTAGCTTGGATTTATGATTCACGAGATTTTCCCGGTGGGCCCGCTGCAGTGCAATTGCTCCGTCGTGGGCGATGACCAAACCAAGGAAGCAATCGTCATCGATCCCGGCGACGATATCGACGACGTGATGGCGGTGGTGCAGCGTCACGGCCTGACCGTTAAGCAGATTGTGGTGACCCATGCCCACATTGACCACGTCGGCGGAGCGATGAAGCTGAAGCGCTTAACCGGCGCGCCGGTTCTCCTCAACCAGAACGACTACGCCCTGCTGAAAATGTTGGATGTGCAGGCGGCGTGGATCGGCATGCCACCGCCGGAAACGGTAACCATCGATGCCAGCCTCAGCACCGGCGACAAAGTCAGCGCCGGCAGCCTCACCGCTGACGTATTGCATACGCCGGGCCACACCGAAGGCAGCATCTGCCTCTACTTTGCGCCAGAGAAGAAGCTGATTGCCGGTGACACGTTGTTTGCCGGATCGATTGGCCGTACCGACCTGCCCGGCGGCTCGTACCAGAAGATTATGGAGTCTCTGCACGGGCCGGTGCTGGCTTTGCCGGACGAGACGGTTGTTGTGCCGGGACATGGTCCGCTCACTACCATCGGCAAAGAGCGCGCGACCAATCCGTTTCTGGTGGGGTGAAGCCTGGCCGCTATTCGCTATGGGAGCGAGTCCGCGGATTTCTCTAGCTCTGCTCTCACAAATCGGGGTCCACCAATCCCTGACACAGCGTTAGACTGGCCTCGGTTTCTTGCTCTGCAAGAAGCGAAGGGCGAAAAGCACGAGGCAAATTCCCCGCGGTCGCGAGCTCTGTCCTGAATACATTGCGCACGATCATGCTCTGCGGAACGACCAGAACGATGAGGTAGGACAGAATCGTTCCTCCGATTACCCCTAGCGATCCGATATGGCGCACCAGAACCAGAGACAATGCAATGTTCATCGCCGCGGCGACGATCGACAAGCCAGCCTGTTGCCGCGTGCGATTGAGAGCGGCCAGCAGGCAGGACTCGACGCTCATGAATCCGCTGACTACCGCCCAGGTCCCCATCGCGAATAGCAGTTGTATAGACGGCACCGCATTCGGTCCAGCCCACACCCGGATTACTGGTCGTCCAAAGAGCATGAGTGCGATCACGCAGGAGAGATTCAGCGCCACCGTTCCTTTCATGGTCATCGCGAAGGTCCGGCGAATCCAGTCGTAATCGCCTTTGGCATAGGCTTCGGTATAGGCGGGCCAGAGCGCCGGAAAGATCAGCGACTGCAGCATCCCAGCCAATCCCACCAATCTCCAAGTGACACTGTACGGTGTTACCTCCGATGCCCCGAGGTAGTGGCTTACGATCAAATTGTCGGAGCTGAAGACCACTACCGCCGCGATCTGGATCAGAAAAAACGATGAGCCTGAGTCGAGGAGTTCTGTGATCGCCGAGCGTCGGACAAGCGACGGACGTGGAAGCAGCCACGGTTTGTGCCAAGTCACCACCGAAACCAGAATGGCGAGATTAGCTAAAGGAAGGCATCCTACCGACATGACGAACAACACCGGCATGGAAACCTGCAGCATGATTCCCGCCGCGAGTCCGAGCACGCTGGCCACCGCGCCCGCGCAAATCGCGTAGCTATTCCGGTGTAGCTCCTGATATCCGGCGAGCAGCTTGCTGGTTAGGTTGCAGGGTAATCCCAACAACATCAATGCCACCGCCGCAGCAACCGTGTGCTTCAGTTCCGCAGCGCTCACCCCGGCATTGACATTGAACAGTCCCACCCAGTTGACTCGCGGGAAGACGACTGCAAATGCAAGTCCAACTAATGCGACGATACCGGCCGTGAGGACGAATGCATTGGTGAAATAGACTGCGGCGGAAGCCTTGTCGTCTAACGCGTAAGCGCGAGAGATGTGATTGGTCAGGGTATTGGCGATACCGAGGTCCAGCAGGTTGATCCAGACCACGGTCGTGGTGATGGTGGCCCACACGCCATAGCGTTCAGCCCCCAGGTACCGCACGGCCAATGGAAGAGCGACCAGGGTGACGGCGGTGGTAAGCAATCTCGCCGCCGTACCGGAACAGACTGCCTGGATGATCCGTCCGTGACGTGAGGTGGACAAGTTGAGGTTCACAATCGGGTGCTCGTGGTCAACGTGGAGCCGGCGGCTGGTCCTGGTTCGATCGTAAGGCTTCTACCGCCCGTTGAACCGCGTCAACGGAATGAGAATGCATGAGGTGGCGCAGAACCTTATCGGGCCATGGCCTGGTCGGAAGCGGAAGATTGGTGGGCCGGAGTTCCCGCAACATCTTGCGTGCGGCGGCCACCACGGGGTCTACCGCGACCGACGTGATGCAGTGCGGTCCCATCCGGCTGCAAGCTGCCTTGCATCCGTCGCGACCGGTAGCAGGCTGCAGGACGCGGACACAACTACCGTGCGGCGCAAAACGCAAGGGACTGTTGAAATGGTTGGCATCGCCATCGCGGGGATGGCGCGAGATCACGATCGCCTTGCAGTTCACTGCCGCCGCCAGATGAGCGCAGCCGCTGTCGTTGCCGATAAAAAGATCACACCGCTGCAGCACCGCACCTACCTCGCGGATGGGTGCACCGCTGACGATGATAACGTCCCCAGGTAGCGCGTTCGCGAGTTGTACTGCGTCACCACGCTCCGCGGCCGAACACACGATAACCGCCTGCACGGGATGTTCCCCGGCCAGTTGTCGCAGCGTCTGCGCGTAACGCTCGAAAGGCCATCTGCGGCCGGAGCTACGCGCCCCGATTCCGATCGCGATCAAGGTCGAGGAAGGGGCGACCTGCGCCAACAGCTTTGACGCCTTTCGCCGGTCTCGCTCGGTCAATCGGATCTCCAGCGTGTCGTCGGACACCGTTCCGCCCAGCGCTTCCACGATGGCAAGGTTGCGCAACACTTCATGCCGGGCTGCACCGGGTGGGACGCAGTTACTGAAAGCGGTGTCGAAACCGCGGTTGATACGCTGTTTCGCCAGCGATGCCTTTTCGCTGTAGCCGACCCGGTTCGAGGCGTTGGTCAGTACGCAGAGAAACGTTGCCAGGTGTTCGTCGACGTCCCAGCGAGGACAAATGGCAAAGTCGAAATGCCTTGCCCGCAACCGCGTCCGATAAAGCAGCACGGCCGAGAGCAACCTCTTCGCCCCTAGCGGTAGCCATGGAGGTTTTATGTCTGGCAAGCTGAGAACTTCGTCGATGAGTGGATTAGTTACAAGCAGGGGCCGGTAGGCTTCCTGCACCACAACCGTGCATCGCGATTTGGGATAGGCTTTCTTGAGCTCGCGGAACAGCGGCGTCGTGAGCACCACGTCCCCCAGCGAATCGAGCCTGAAGATGACGATGGAGAGCGGCCCCTTGTGCGACATCCCCACGACGGAGTCGCGCTGGAAGTAAGTGCGCCAGAGTATTGCCAGCAGCGTGGGAAGACGAACGGAAAAGAACAGTGGTGGCAGCATGGCTCCTTTCAAGCTGAGAATGCCGAAGTTGCAGTTAGCGGCGCGCTGGTCGCCGCGGATTTGGCAATGAGCCTGGTCGTGCTAACGCCACCGACCAGCGGGATGATCTCGACCCGCCCTCCCCAGGCGCGAACCTCGCGGGCCCCGACGACAGATTCCTGGGTGTAATCTCCCCCCTTGACTAAGACCTCCGGCCGCACCGCCTCAATCAGCTCCAGAGGTGTGCTCTCGTCGAAGATGACCACGGCATCGACCGAGCTGAGGGCGGCGAGAATTCCCGCGCGTTCGCTCGCGGCCACGATGGGCCGCAACCGCCCTTTCAGTTGCCGAACCGATGCATCGCTGTTGAGACCAACGATCAGGCGATCGCCGTGGCGCCGCGCCTGCTCCAGCAAGCGGATGTGACCTATGTGCAGGATGTCGAAACACCCGTTAGTGAACACCACGCGTTCGCCCGCAGCCCTCCAGGCTGTAACCCGAGCGAGCAGGCGATGCCGTTGCAACACCTTCTCATCCAGGTGGAGCGCGATCTCCTGCGACAGGGCCCCCAATAGCTCCTCCCGCCGGATGGGGACGGTGCCGATCTTGCTGACCACGATTCCAGCCGCGATGTTTGCCAAGCGGACCGCGGTTTCTATTGCAACCCCGCAGGCCATCGCCAACGCTAGAACGGCAATCACGGTGTCGCCAGCCCCAGAAACGTCATAGACCTGTCGTGCTACCGCAGGGGCATGCAGGCGCGAATCCGGGCGCAACACGGCAATTCCGTTTTCGCCGAGCGTCACCGCCATAAACTCCATTTGCAAGGATGGCAGCTGGGCCTGGGCCGAGGTAAGCAGACGATCCAGCCCGGAGACCGGTTCTCCGGTAGCGGCAGAAAGTTCCTTCAGGTTGGGGCAGATTGCGGTTGCCCCAC
This sequence comes from Acidobacteriaceae bacterium, assembly GCA_003165795.1. Lineage (GTDB taxonomy): Bacteria > Acidobacteriota > Terriglobia > Terriglobales > Acidobacteriaceae > Bog-257. Next base: position 28,575 of record PMWW01000017.1, on the reverse strand, counting down.
GATAACGAGCAAAATTGCGGTTCTTGGGATCGACCAGTACAGGAATATTAAGCTCGCGCGCCCTCTGAATGATGGCCTGGCAAACTGGTTCGGTGAGGACGCCTTTGGCATAGTCCGACAGCACCACGACCGAGACATCCGGCAGAGCGGCGAAGGTGCGATCCAGAAGGCCCTGATAGTCGGCGTCGGAGAAGGCATGTGAAGGTTCCATGTCAAGACGCATCATCTGCTGATGGCCGGACAAGATGCGCAACTTAGTGGTGGTCGGGAGGCCTGAAACTATCGCCAGCGATGGCTGTATTCCAGCTTTGGCAAGCAGCGATTGTAAACTCCGTTGCTCTTGATCGTCGCCGACGAAGCCTGCCAGCGCCACTCGGGCGCCCAAGCCAGCCAGGTTCATGGCAACGTTGGCGGCGCCTCCTGGCTTTTCGTCCCGCACAGTAGCACGCACCACCGGTACCGGCGCCTCGGGCGAAATGCGCTCTACGTCTCCCCAGACGTACTTATCGAGCATCACGTCGCCGACGACGAGGACCCGAACGTTGTTCCAGCCCGATTCAACCAGGACAACGATTTCACGAAGGCCGGGAATCATTGCGCGTCACCCTGCGCCGCGACGGCGCGGCTGATGCAGGTAGCGAGTTCGACCCACTCGCACAGGATGTGGCCGCAAAGAATATGGCATTCCTGGATGCGCGCGGCATCGGTAGCGGGCACCTGCAGGCAGATGTCGGCCAATGCAGCTAAGCGGCTACCGTTCCGGCCGGTCATGGCTACGGTCCTCGCCTTAAGCTCGCGTGCCCTCCGCAGGGCGGCGCAGACATTGGCGCTGTTCCCTGATGTTGAAATAGCAATGACAACATCGCCCGGGCGGCACAAGGCGTCCACTTGGCGCTCGAATATCCAATCGTAGCCATAGTCATTGGCGATGGCAGTCAGGATAGAAGTGTCGGTGGTAAGAGCGATGGAGGCCAATGCGGGGCGCTCACGGCGGAAGCGTCCCACCAGCTCGGCGGCCAGATGTTGGGCGTCGGCCGCGCTGCCGCCATTGCCGCACCACAGGACTTTGTTGCCATTCAACAGCGCGTCAGTGATGAGTATGGCGGCGCGCTCGAAGACATCCTGCTGCGCCTGAAACTGACGGATAATGGTGAGGTGTTCTGCAATTGCGTCGGCAAAAACGCCGGCCAGATTCAAAGAAGATGGCATTCGCCCCTCGTTGTACAACGAGTGTGAGGGCCTTCTCAGAACCTTATTACGGAACCGCTGTTGATTAGGATTATAAATGCGATGAGCAACAATCAAGCTGCGGACTTTTCTAATATCGAGTACGTTTTCCTAGATCGGGACGGGGTGCTGAACCGTAACCCGTGCGATGGCCGATTCGTCACTTGCTGGAAAGAATTTCAGGGACTGCCGGGCGTCGAGGAGGCCATTGCCGTCTTGAACCGGTCGCGCCGTAAAGTGATTGTAGTCACCAACCAGCGCGCCGTGGCGCTAGGTCTGCTGTCCCCTGAGGAGTTGGACCAGTTGCACGATCGGCTGCGTGAGCGCCTTGCCGCCAAGGGGGCCCATCTCGACGCCATCTACGTTTGTCCGCATGACGTCGGCGAATGCAATTGCCGCAAGCCACTAACCGGACTGTTCGAACAGGCATTCATTGATTTTCCTGGCTCCCAACCCAGCAACAGTGTGATGATCGGCGATTCGCTGCGCGACATAGAAGCTGGGACCCGACTGGGCATGCGAACTGTGCTCATCACTGGCTTCTTGGATGCCGGGACTCCCGACGCCCATCGAGCTGCGCGCCTGGCACAAGCTCGTGTGTTATCTCTGCTGGATTTTGTGCAGCGCTACCTCGGTTCCGAGGGACAGTCTTTCGAACATGGAGGTGCTTGAATCCGTACCCAGCGTGGTTCGCTTGCCGAATCAAGCGCACATTATCGCCCACTCCGCTCAGAAGATCGGCGCGACGGCCGCGATTTCCCTGCGGAACTGCCGCGCGCCTCCAGAAAACAGAATCGCCGTCACGGCCAGCCCACCCAGCACTATCCCAACCGTCACCCGCAGTGCGGGACCTCCTCTCATCCAGTACAAAATTCCTCCCATCACGATGGCGGGAAGCAGATAAAGCGCAGATCCTAGGGTCAGTGGACTGTGGCCGGTGATTATCTGGAAGGCCACAAGGGCGCAAACAAGAAACAATAATTCCGTCAGCGCAGTTGCGAATCCCGCAGCCGTAAAGTTGTAATAGTGCAAAGCTACGACGTTGATCGCAGCGTTGACCAGCAACGCGGCCGTACCAATGGCTAGCAATACTTTCTCTTTGCGCTCGGCCAGCAAGGCCGCGGTCAGCACCGTGGTGACACACACTTGGCCGAGGGCAACCGCCAGCCATCCAAAGGCGTTCACGCAAGAAAGCGGGCCCGCGAGATAGCGCCCGCGGTAGAGCACATGCACCAAGTCCGGAGCCAGCAGCGTGCCAGCCACCACACAACATGCGCCCATCCCCAGCGCCAGGCCACACGCGCCTCGCACCTGGCGCACGAAGCGTTCGCCATCCTTCGCAGCCGCGGTGAGCACAGGAATCATCGGCACCATGAGCAACCAGGGCAGCAGCAATAGTGGATTGATGGGACGGAAGGCCGCGGCGTAGGCGCCCAGCTCGTCTTTGCCGCGCAGTACATAGACGAAGAAGACATCGCAATTGAAGTAAATGGTGTAGATCAGACTGGCGAGACCGAAGATCAAGGCAGGTGCCATGAACTCTCTTAGCTCGCGCCCGCGGAAACCAGGCCGGGGACGATAGCCCAGCAATCGCCAGCCCAGCAGCATGGTAAATAAGAGAATCAGTGCTTCACGGGCAACCAACAGCCATGCGAAAGCTGGTCCGGCGGCGGCAAGCTTTTTCAGGACGATGCTTCCGCCCAACACTAGCAAGCCTCCGAGAATATTCAGCAACGCTGGCCCTCCCTGCGCCTGGCGCACCTGGAAGACGGGATCGAGCGCCGCTGGTTCGGTGAACAGCAGGACGATACCCGCTCCCAGCAAGACGGAGCGCTCGGGCTCGCTTTTCTGCACGAACGCGAAGACCAACAGCGCGATCGCCAATACAACGCCCGCGACGCGTCGATAGGCCATCAGGCCTTCGAGGATCGAACGCTCACGTTCGGGATTTCGCGTTGCCTCCCGGGCGGCGACATTACTTAGACCAAGATCGAGAAACTTGCGGGCAAGAATGAAGATGGTGCCGACCAGCGAGAAGAAACCAAATGCCGCGGGAGACAGCTCGCGCGCGAGAAAGATGGTGATCAGCAGCGCGATGGCAAGTTGCGCAAACGTGCTGCCCAACAGCACAGCCTGAGCGATGCTGGGACTACGACGGGTCGGGATTGATACACGGGAGCCGGGGTCCGGGGTTGAGGACGGTTCCCGCGAAGCCTCGACGCTTACGGACGAAGAACGTCGTGGCGGCGACGACGAATTGATTTGCGAGTTGTCGGTATCCGCCATTGCAAGCTTGGTTCAATATCAGGCTGGCTTGTCTGAAAGCTTCACCGCAACCTTTACAGTACGTCTGGCCAGCGTTGCCGTCCGTGAAATACCGCGATCAGTTCTACGCGGTTGCGATGGATTCGATATGGAATTACATATGGAAGGCCGGGGATAACGAGCTCCCGAGTGCCCGCGATGCGGCCTGGCCTGCCGAGATTGGGATGCTTGGTCAGTCGTTCCACCGATTCCAATATTTTTGTGGCCACCCCGGCGGCTGACTCCGGACTGTCTTGCGCAATGTAGTCGCGAACGTTGGTGAGATGCCGGATGGCACGGCGCGACCATACGATTCTCATCGCGGCGCCTTGCGCTCACTCTTCTTGCCCCACGATTGCAGCCAGCCTCGCACCTCCTGGTGGTCGACCGCGCGGTCCGCATCGAGATCTCTTATGCCGGCTTCGATCTCACTCAACTGCCAACTTTCGGCGGCGACAAAAGCCTCGATAGCTTCCGCCGCCAGGAACGACTTGGAACGCCGGGAGGCTTTCGCCAGAGCTTCCAACTTCGATTTCGTCCGCGAATCCAGTCGGATGGAGAGGGTAGAAGAAGACACCGTATTCACCTGTATACATTATAGGACATTGGCCTCGATAGGCGGCCCTGTCACTCAATTTGCGATACCATCAGTGTCAGGTCTACTGCGAGCATGACCTTTCCACGGTCCAGCGGCATCCTACTGCACCCCACTTCCCTGCCCGGTCCTTACGGCATCGGTGAACTGGGCGCCGAAGCGCACGACTTCGCCGACTTCCTGCGTGAATCCGGACAGCGTATCTGGCAGGTGCTGCCACTGGGGCCCACCGGCTATGGCGATTCCCCTTACCAGTGCTTCTCGGCCTTCGCTGGAAACCCGATGCTGATCAGCGTCGATCGCCTGGTGGAGCACGGCTATCTCGACGCCCGCGACTTGGCCGGCAAACCTGAGTTTTCTAATGATGACGTGGACTTCGGCGCTGTGATTGCCTGGAAACAGCCGCTGCTGCGCAAAGCATTCGCCGCATTCACCCGGAGTGCCGGCGCCGATCGCGAAGCCTTCAACGCATTTTGCGAACGGCATTCCTTCTGGCTCGACGAGTTTGCCCTGTTCATGGCGCTAAAGGAAGTTCACGAGCTGGCGAGCTGGACGGAATGGGGACGTGGGCTGGCGCTGCGCGAGCCTGTCGCGCTGGAGCGGGCGCGCACCGATTTGCGCGCCGAGGTTGAGGGCAACAAGTTCATCCAGTTCGAATTCGAACGGCAGTGGTGTGACCTGAAGGCGCATTGCACGCGCAACGATATTCGCATCATGGGCGACGTGCCAATCTACGTTGCGCTGGACAGCGCCGACGTGTGGGCCAATCGGGAACTGTTCGAACTGGATGAGAAGGGCCGGCCGCGCGTGGTGGCCGGTGTGCCGCCCGACTACTTCAGTGCCACCGGACAGCTGTGGGGCAATCCGATTTATTGCTGGGACGCACATGCCAAGAGCGGCTACGGGTGGTGGATCGCGCGCTTCCGCCGCGCGCTGGAGATGCTGGACATGATTCGCCTCGACCACTTCCGCGGATTCGAGGCCCACTACGAAATTCCGGCCGGCGACGTGACGGCGGTCAACGGGGCCTGGGTGAAAGGTCCGGGGGCCGCGTTCTTCGAGGCGCTGAAGCAAGGGTTGGAAAGCCTGCCGATCGTTGCCGAGAATCTCGGAGTCATCACGCCTGAAGTCGAATCCCTGCGTAGGCAGTTCGGCTTTCCGGGGATGGCAATTCTGCAATTCGCCTTCGGCAACGATCCGCAAGCGCCCAACTTCAAGCCGCACAACTATCCACACCACGCCGTCGCTTATACCGGCACACACGACAACGACACCGTGGCCGGATGGTGGACCAGCAGACCGGGGGCAGGCAGCATTCGCACTGCCGCGGACGTCGAGAAGGAGCTGGCCTACGCGTGCCGTTACCTGAACACAGACGGGAGCGACATCAACTGGGTGATGATTCGTACGTTGATGGCCTCGGTCGCTGACACCGTTCTGTTTCCGCTGCAAGACGTGTTGGGAGTGGGTAGCGAGGGTCGGATGAACCTGCCGGGAAGCTCGTCCGGCAACTGGCGCTGGCGCTTTCGCAGAGAAAAGTTGACGCCGGCGATCAGCGGCCAGCTGAAAGAGTGGGCGGAGACGTACGAGCGGTGAGCCGTTGCCTGATAATCTTCATCATCCGTGGATTCGACGCCTGGAAACAGGCGCAGATGCCCAGCGCGTCTGGCGCAGCCGTCGGTGCGCCATAACCTTGTCCTGTGTGACATAAGTCATTTCGCCTATCCCAGCCTCGTGTTCAGATTCATAGTAGCGGCGAGGAAAAGGGCGAGAATGGCCGGTTTCTTACCACCAAGACTCGGTCTTTCTCCCGCAGTTCGATACCGTAGAAACAGGAGAGCACCTAGCATGGCCGAAATCAACTGTCCGGGGCAGGACTTGCGTTACTGGAAGCTCGATGACATTTACGAAGTGACCTGTGTGCACTGCGGGGCGCTGATCGAGTTCTTCAAGGACGATCCTAGGCGGCTCTGTAAAGCCTGCGACAAGAAAATGCTCAATCCCCGCAACGACATGTCTTGTGCGCAATGGTGCAAGCACGCCAAAGAATGCCTGGAAAGCCTGGGCGCAGACCCTCCAGAACATGATTAAAGTAGCTGGGAGTGATGGCCTTGACCCCGGTGTCGCCGCTTGACGCCTAAGTCATGTCCTCCGCATTAGCGGGGGCAGATTGTCCGGAGCCTAAAACACGAATGGAAGAAGAGCCTTAACCCGAGCCTTGTAGGCGGGATACTCGTTCGGAAAGTGATTCAGCAGGAGATTTTCCTCCTGCCTCAGCTTGATCCAGAAGCCAATGAAGAAAAGCAAGAGTCCCACGAAGGCTACCAGCAAACCCGACGCAACGGCCGTTCCCAGCCCCATGAGCAGATGGCTCGTGTAAATTGGATGACGCACGAATCGATACGGGCCCCGTTCCACAAGCTTGTGCCCCTGTTTCAACTCGACATCTCTGCTCCAATCGCTCCCTAGGGTTTTTCGTGACCAGATGGCCGCAAACAGGCCTGCTGCACAAATCGCAACCCCTGAATACTCCGCGGTAACGGTATTGGGTATCACCCGCAGGCCAAACGGATGCGCCCATGCCGCAACCAGCAGAATGTAGCCCAGCCAAACTGGCACCCGGGCCAACCTGCCGGACCAGCTTTGGCTCTCGGCTACGGGCTTGCTCGAGCGGGCGCTGATATTCCAATACAGGATGAGCAAAACCCAGCAAGCGAGTATCAATACTCCGGGCAACATAAATCGGACCTTGTCCCCAAGTACTCTATCCGGCAGTTCTGATATTCCGGTCCCAAATCCGTAGACCGCCAGCCTAAAGCCGGAACCTTAATTCGCGAGAAGAGAGCACCACTCGGAGGGTACAAGTCTTTGTCCCGTTTTTCTCGCAAACCGAAGGCCGTCTCTAATACTTTCTCAATTCAATGATGACGCGAGTTCATGTCCGTTCCTCACGCAACAACCATTCGATACCGCGGTTATTTCTTTAGTAGCCGTGCTCGCTGCCTTCCTCCAGCTTCACCTTGCCGCGGAACATGCGATAGACGAAGACGAAGTACCCCAGCGCGAGAACCATGCCAATGGTCCACCAGACAAAGCCCACGCTCAAGCCGTGCGCGCCGGCGGCGGTGTTGTAAATCGTCAGACTGAACTGTGCGCCGGTGCTCGCCGGCAAGACGTTGGGATAGAGCGCAAAGGCGGCTCCCACCAGCATCCCCACGATGTAAACGCATGATGCCAGGAATGCGCCCTTGTCATTTCTGCGCGAATGCGCGATGTACATATATACCAAGCTGCCAATCACCAGCGCGGGCACAAGATATCCGACGGGCCACTTGCTGTAATTGTCGAGCACGTGAGGAACCACGTACACGGTCGCGATCAGGCTGAAGATGGTGAGCAGCACCTGTACGGGCCACAACCACGACGCCACCTTGCGGGCGCGGACGTTCAGTTGGCCTTCCGTCTTATTGGCAAGGTACAGCGAGCCGTGCACCACGAGCGTCACCAGCGCAACCACGCCACAAACCACGGTGTACCAGTCGAGAATGCCGTTCTGGGCGCCGACACGCCAGTTTGTCCACAGCGGCTCGAAGAAGTAGCCGTCGGCATTTAGCGGAACGCCGCGAACTACGTTGCCCAGCGCCGCGCCAAAGAAAATAGCCAGCAGAATACTGGACACCCCAAAGATGGTGTCGAAGAAGCCTTGCCACACTCGCTCCTGAATATGATGGCGGAACTCGATGCCGATAGCACGCAGCATCAGCAGCCACAACACCATCATCAGCGGGAGATAGAAGCCGCTGAAGCTGGAGGCATACAACAGCGGGAAAGCGAAATACAGCGTGCCGCCTGCGGCCAGCAGCCACACTTCATTGCCATCCCACACTGGCCCGATAGCACGAATCACGGTGCGCCGCTCTTCGTCATTGCGGGCGATGAACAGATGGACTGCGCCAGCTCCGAGATCGAAGCCATCCAACAGAACGTAAACTGCAACCATCACCGCTACGATCATGAACCAAATCGTTGACATGGCTATCTCACCCCCGCTGGAAGGTTCGGAACTGCTGTGACTATTACGGGTAACGGCGGCAAGACTGGCTCAGGGCCCTGCTCGATCTCGCGTCGCACCAGGAAGAGGAACAGCACCGACAGCACCGTATACATGCCGAGGAAACCGAGGAAGCTGAACCAGCCGTTGGCCGCCGACACCATCTTGGAATACCCGTCCGCAGTGCGCATCAGGCCGTATACCAGCCAAGGCTGGCGGCCGGTTTCAGCAGTCATCCACCCTGCCGTGTTGGCGATGTAGGGGAACGGAAACGCCAGAAGCAGAATCCACAACATCCAACGCGCGCGATACAACTTTCTGCGCCACAAAAGGAACACGGCAATCGCGCTCACCACGATGAAGATCGTCCCCAGTCCCACCATAATGTGATAGGTGTAGTAAAGCAGTGGGATGTTCTCCGGCCAATCTTCCTTAGGAATGGCGTTCAGGCCTTTGACCTCCGCGCCCCAGCTCCGCCAGGTGAGGAAACTCAGCATCTTGGGAATGACCAGCGGATTGTCGATCTTTTGCGCAACCATGTCCGGTTGCCCCAGGATGACCAGCGGCGCGCCCGGTTGGGTATCCCAAAGAGCTTCCATCGCGGCCAGCGTCACCGGTTGATTGCGGGCCAGCATGCGGCCCTGGGCGTCGCCCGTAGGAACAATCTGCAGCAAGCTAACGAACAGCCCAACGATCACGCCCACGCGAACGAAGATGCGTCCCTGCTCGACATGTTTCTCGCTCAGCAGGTAGAACGCTCCCACGGCCGCCATCACAAAGGTCCCAGTGATGACCGCGCCACTCATGTTGTGCGCATACTGCCACCACGCCCACGGATTCAGGATCAACTGCCAGAAACTGTTCAACTGCACCGACCCATTGGCCACGCGTTCGTAGCCCACGGGATGCTGCATCCAAGCATCCGTAGCAATGATGAAATAACCCGACATCCACGATCCCAGAAAGACCATCAAGGCCGAAAACCAATGCAGCCCTTTGCTCAGGCGCTTCTCGCCGTAGAGAAAAAGTCCGAGAAAAGTCGATTCCAGGAAGAAGGCGAAACAACCTTCCATGGCCAGCGTCTGACCGATCACGCCTCCGGCGAAACGGGAGAAGTGCGACCAGTTGGTGCCGAACTGGAATTCCATCGGAATTCCGGTGACCACACCAATCACAAAATTGATGCCGAAGATCTTGGCCCAAAAACGGGCGGCCGCATCATAGCGCTCGTCTTTGGTCTTGAGCGCCAAGGTCTTCAGAATGACGATCAGCGGCGCCAGTCCCATGGTCAACTGGGGAAACAGGTAGTGATAGGTCGCCGTGAACGCGAATTGCAAGCGGTGGACTAGGAGTGCGCCATTCATGCGTGGACCTCGGATGAGAAAAAAATATCCCCAGAACGATTCCGCGGCGAAGTGCCGGGCTCGACGGTTGGAAAAGGGGCATTGGCTAGAATGTTAGCGACGAGGCGCACAAGAAGCGGTGACTGCTATCACAGGGCGTTGTGAAAGAACCGCAATGAAAACTCTGAATAATGCGCTGCCCAAATTGGGCATGGCGCTGTTAAGCTCTTCTGCAGATGTGGTCCAGTATTCGCCCCGCCATTTCCCAAGCCTTCAGAGCTACACTAGTCATAATGCTACGTAGGTTTCTTAATCCGCTTCTATCGGTGGCCTTCGTCGTCGGCCCGGTGGTTGTGCTGTTGCAACATCCCATCCCGGCCCAGGCGCAGCAGCGCTCCGAGCGGCTCATCCTGAAAGATGGCGGGTTTCAATCGGTGGTGAAGTACGAGATGCAAGGCGATCGTGTGCACTATCTGAGCTCGGAACGCTATGAGTGGGAAGACATCCCTGGGTCGCTCGTCGATTGGGACGCTACCAACAAGTACAATGCCGCCCTCAGCAGCGGCAAGCTGGCAACCAAGCTGGTGGAGACGCCGGAGGAAAAAGAGGAGCGCGAAAAAGAGGAAGCCAACTCGCCCGAGATCGCAGCTGGCCTGAAACTTCCTGGAAGCGGCGGGGTGTTTCTGTTCGATCAGTTTCAAGGCAAGCCCGAGCTGGCCGAGATCGTGCAGAACGGCAGCGAACTGAACAAGAACTCCAAGAAGAAGAGCGTACTGCGATCGGCGATCAACCCTCTGGCCAGCAACAAGCAGGCGTTTGAGATCAAGGGGGAGCACGCGCAGATTCAATCGCACGTGGCGCGCCCTACCATCTATATCGACATTGATGAGGTGCAGCGGAACGATACCGCGCCGGGTGAACGATTTCGCCTGATTCGAGCCGAGGTGAAGAAAGATGGGCGGGTCGTAGGCGGCGTGAAGGTCAGCATCGGCGGCAAAGTGACCCAACAGAACATCTTTATTCCCGCCGACGTCACCAAGATCGGGACCGGTGAGTGGGTGAAACTGGTTCCCCAGCAGGACCTCGCAGCCGGCGAATACGCCGTGGTCGAGATGCTCGATCCCCAAGAGATGAATCTTTATGTCTGGGATTTCGGCGTCAATCCCAATGCTCCGCTCAATCCGAACACGTGGCAGCCGGTGAGTAAGGCCACAACCAGCAATTAACCGTTGCCAGCCCGCGCTGAACCGACAGCCGACGGGCCCCAGCAGAAAATGACGATGGCTTCTGGAGCGCAAAAAGTCCAGGAGACTAGCGGGGCGGGCGCTTCCTACTCTTCTCCCGGCCCCATTAGTCCCTGTCCTGTAACCGCAACGTTGTCGCGTCCACCCTGCTTTACCTGGTACATCAACTCGTCGGCACAATGTACCATGTCCTGCGGCGTGGTGCCGTCTGCCGGATAGCAGGCGATGCCTATGCTGGCCCGCAACAGTAGCGAGAATCCCTGGCCGGCAAGCCACTCCTTGGTACGGAACATGGTCATAAGACGGCGTGCTACTAGCAGAGCGGCGTCCGTCCCGGTTTGCGGCAACAGGATCGCGAACTCATCGCCCCCATAACGAAAAGCAGCATCAACCAGGCGGAGGTTCTCGCGCAGAGACTGTCCCACCTGCCCCAGCAGCTTGCTGCCAATCAGGTGTCCGTACTCGTCGTTGACGCTCTTGAAGTGGTCGAGATCGAGGAACAGCAAGCTGAACTCATAACCAAACCGCTCCGAGCGATGTAGCTCCTCCGCCAGCACCGTAAACAGATGACGCGCATTGTACAGACCGGTGCAATCGTCGGTAATGCTCAACTCCTGAATACGATTGACCGCGCGCGCATTCTCAATGGCAATGGCGGCATAGTCGGCCAACGCCTGCAATAGCATCTCGCTGGGGTTGTAGACCTTCATGTCAATGTTGACCAGCTGCATGATGCCCAGCACCTTGCCGCCAGTCCGCACCGGCATGCACACCACCGAGCACGGCGTCGCAAAGAACTCGTCTTGGCTGCCGCCCGGGTCGATCCGCTCGTCCTGGTTTACGTCCTGAATAACCAGGGGCTGCCCGTGATCAATCACCCAGCGGGCCAGGCTTTCACCGGTCTTCAATTTCAGCGCATTAACGCTCTCGCACCCCTTGCCAACCGCCACCGTGTAGTACAGGTCCTCGCTGCTCTCATCCAGCATCAGCAGGGACCAGGTGGCTGGCTTAAAGTAAGCCGCCATCTTCTCCAAAATGGTTTGCAAGATGGTGTCAAGATCAAGCGACGATGTAAGCGCTTTGGCAACATCGTGGAAAATCTTGAGCTCGTAAGACTGCCGATCTTTGTCAGTGGCTGCGAACGTCATGCAAGGACCCGGCGTACAAGTCTTATGCTAGGTTACGTGCGACGAAAAGCCGCGACCGCATGTCTGATCGCAAACGGATGGACGGCGATGGCGCGCCCGGATTCAACCCAATATTACATAAAAATTACCCTTCAATCCATCCGAACGGTATCGAACTGGTTATAGCTGCTTTTGGCTATGATTCTGTCCTGAACCGAATGTTGCCGCCCCGACGACCAAGGCATTGCCGGCCGAATGCCCGCTGTTCCCCTCCCTCGATTACAGTATTGTCATGAACTTGCTTATTAATGGCGAAGGAAAGAGCTTTGCCGGTTCCTTGTCTGTGGCCCAGCTCGTCGAACAGCTCGGCATGCAGGGCGACCGCGTCGCCGTCGAACTCAATCGCCAGATCGTGCCGCGTTCACAGTGGGCCGACATAACCCTCAAAGACGGTGATCGGCTCGAAATCGTGCATTTTGTCGGAGGCGGATAACACAGCAGTTTCGAGTTTCCAGTTTCAGCGTTGCATCCCCCAATCTTGATCACACTCCGACACGGAGAACAAATCCCGCATCGCCGCCTTCGACTCAAACGCCGTCACTCGAAACTGGAAACTGGAAACTTCCTTTATGAAACGCCGGTGAATCGCGCCTCGCACTCGGTTGACATGTCCGCTACGCAAAACTAAACTCGAATGTTTGCCCCTTGTTGTGCGGTGTTTCCGAGTGTCAGCGCAATCATGCCGGACTTTTATTTCGATCGATACCTTCCGTTGTTGATTCACATCCTGCTCGCCGGCGGCATTGCCACCGCGATCGTGGCGCTGTCTTACTTCATCGGCCAGCACAAATACAATCCCGCCAAAATGTCGCCTTACGAGTGCGGCATGGAACCGGTCGGCAATGCCCGCCAGCGCTTCTCCGTGAAATTCTACCTAGTGGCGATGTTGTTCATTCTGTTCGACGTGGAAGCCGTGTTTCTCTACCCCTGGGCGGTGGTGCAGCGCGATTTGAAGGCCACTGGACAGGGCATGTTCTGGTTTTGGGAGATGCTGATTTACATCGGCATCGTGTTGGCCGGTTATTGGTATGTGTGGAAAAAGGGCGTACTCGACTGGAACAAGCAGGGCAAGGCGGAAAGGATCTGAGGGATGGCACTGGAGCCGGCAATCACTGACGTGACGCTGTTGAAAGACCGTCCCGAACTGGCGGCCCTACTGGCATGGAATACGTCCGCGGTTACCGGCGCCAAGTTCGATCGCGACGAGCTCACCATCTGGCTCGATCGCATCGCGCTTCGCCAGGCCTGCCTCACCCTTAAGAACCATCCTCAGCTTTCGTACAACGCTCTCGCCGACATCACTTGCGTCGACTGGTATCCGAGCCAGCCTCGCTTTGAGGTCGTGTACCAGTTGTTCTCGATCCCAAACAAAAAGTACCTACGCCTCAAGGTGAAGCTCTCGGGCGAAGACGCCAATATCGATTCCCTGGTGCCCATCTGGCCGGGCGCGAACTTCTTTGAGCGCGAGGTGTTCGATCTGTTCGGCGTTCGCTTCGACGAACATCCCAACCTGGCGCGCATCATGATGCCCGAGGATTGGGAAGGCCATCCGCTCCGCAAGGATTATCCTGTCGAGGGCTACCGCTAATCATGGCCCACATGACTCCCACGCCGGTGCTGGATCCGTCTGACGATAAGACGATGATCCTGAACATGGGGCCGCAGCACCCATCGACCCATGGCGTACTTCGGCTGCTGCTGGAGATTGACGGCGAGACCATCGTGCGCATCATGCCCGATATCGGGTATCTGCACACCGGCATCGAGAAGACCTGCGAAGCCAAGTTCTATCAGCAGGTCGTGCCCATGACCGACCGCATCGACTATCTCTGCCCCATGACCAACAATCTCGCCTACTGCCTGGCGGTGGAGAAGTTGCTGGGGCTGGAGATTCCGCCGCGCGCGCAGTGGATTCGCGTCATGCTGAACGAGCTGACCCGCATCAACTCGCACCTGGTGTGGCTGGGCACGCACGCCATGGACATCGGCGCCATGACCGTGTTCCTCTATTGCTTCCGCGAGCGCGAAGACATTCTGCGTCTGTTCGAAGCGGTCTCCGGTCAACGTATGATGACCTCGTACTTCCGCATTGGTGGGCTGGCGCTGGAGCCACCGCTCGGCTTCTTCGATCGCGTCAAGAAGTTTCTCGACCGTTTCCCGGCCGACATCGACGAATACGAGAGCCTTCTGACCAGCAATCCCATCTGGGTGAAGCGTACCAAGGGAGTCGCCTATCTCGCGCCCGAGGATGCCATCGCGCTTTGCGCAACCGGTCCCACACTGCGGGGCAGTGGAGTCGATGTCGATCTGCGCCGCGACCAGCCCTACAGCGGTTACGAGAACTTCAAGTTCAACGTGCCTGTCTCGAAGGACGGCGACGTCTTTGCGCGATACATGATCCGGGTGCAGGAACTGCGCGAGTCGCAGAAGATTGCTCTGCAGGCGTTGGAAGGCATCCCGGAAGGCCGAGTCAAGGCGGATGCGCCCAAGGTTGTGCTTCCCGATCGGGAGAAGATGAAGACGCAGATGGAAGCGCTCATCTATCACTTCAAGATCGTGACCGAAGGATTCACGGTGCCGGAGGGCGAGGTTTACATGCCGATTGAGTCGCCGCGCGGCGAGATGGGCTATTACGTGGTGAGCGACGGTACCGCCAAGCCGTATCGCGTGCACATGCGTTCACCGTCGTTCGCAAATTTGCAGTCGCTGCGCAAAATGTGCGAGGGCCGCCTGATCGCCGACGTGGTGGCAGCTATCGGCAGCATCGACATCGTGCTGGGGGATTGCGACCGGTAAAGCACGGGCCAGAGGCTAGGAGTCAGGGGCTAGGGACTAGAGGTTGCTGAGTAGGTTTGCCTTGAGTTGTCATCCCGAGCGAGGACTTTAGTCCGAGCCGAGGGATCTGCGGTTCGCCGGCGGTACTTAGAAAGTTTGCGTCGTATCGACCGCGATTTGAGAAGGATCAAGCCCGAAGGGCGGAACAAGGTAGCCTGGGGAGGAAGCTGTGGGTCGGCACGATTTCAAGAGCCGAGTCCCGGGGGGCGGCGCATGATACGTAGAGGTCCTTCGACTCCGCATTCGCAAAATCGCGAATTTTCCGCTCAGGATGACAGCGTCCGGGCGCGACAACAACGTGATTTGCTGAAGGCTAATTGCTAAGAGCTAACAGCTATACATGAAATTCTCCGACCAACTCGAACAACGTTTCGCCACCATGGTCACGCACTATCCGACCAAGCGTTCCGTGCTGGTGCCGATGCTGCTTTACATCCAGGACGAACTCGGAGCCATGACGGACGAGGCAATCCACGAGATCGCAGAGCGCACCGAGCTCTCGGACCTGGAAGTGCGTAACGTTGTCAGCTATTACTCCATGCTGCGCACCCGTCCTGTCGGTAAATATAACCTTCAGGTTTGTACCAACGTGAGCTGCCTGTTGCGCGGGGCCGATGATCTTTTCGAGCACTGCAAGAAGAAGCTGGGCGTCGGAAACAAGCAAACCACATCTGACGGAATGTTTCACCTGGAAGAAGTCGAATGCATAGGGGCATGCTCCTGGGCGCCGGCGTTGATGATGAACTACGAGTTTCACGAGAACCTGACGCCGGCCAAGATCGACGAGCTGATCGACGGCTTGAAGAAGAAGGAGCAGCAATAAGCTAGTTCGGGTAGAGCCGACCTTCAGGTCCGCGTCGACGGTGGTACTTAATTTCGAGCCGGCTTCAGCCGGCGGCAGGGCTCGCGGGGCTTCCGCAGCCGCTTGGGTCCGGGCTAAAGCCCGGGAATAGGTAATAAAGATTTGGCTTGGACGCGGGCCTGAAGGTCCGCTCTCCGCGTGCAGAACGAACAGCGCATGGCGTACTTAGTTTCCCATCCCGATGAAGTAAAGGTTGTCTCCAAGCGCTTTGGCCTGGGCGCGACCTCGCTCGACCGCTATCTGGAGCTTGACGGCTACAAGGCCGTACCGAAGGCCATCCAGATGGGGGCCGACGCGATCATCAACGAGGTGAAAGCGTCGAACCTGCGCGGCCGCGGCGGGGCGGGCTTCCCTACCGGCATGAAGTGGTCGTTCGTGCCCAAGCAGTCGCCGAAGCCGAAATACGTGCTGTGCAATGGCGACGAGAGCGAGCCGGGCACTTGCAAAGACCGCCTGATCTTCGAGCACGATCCTCATGCTGTCATTGAAGGCGTGATGATCGCGGCGCTGGCCGTCGGCTCGAAGGCCGGATACATCTATCTGCGCGGCGAGTATCGTTACCTGCTGGAAATCATGGAGCGTGCCGTCGCTGACGCCTACGCGCGCGGCTTCATCGGCAAAAACATCTTCGGCTCGGGCGTCGATCTCGACATCTTCACCCATTCCGGCGCAGGCGCTTACGAAGTAGGCGAAGAATCGGCGCTGATGGAGTCGCTCGAAGGCAAGCGGGGCGTGCCCCGCATCCGGCCTCCTTTCCCGGCCGTGGTCGGACTGTGGGGCGGGCCCACGGTGATCAATAACGCCGAGACGCTGGCCAGCGTGCCGCACATCATTCTGGGCGGCGGCGAGTGGTTTGCCGGCTTGGGTACGCCGCGCAACGGCGGTACCCGTCTCTTCTGCATGAGTGGCGAGCTGGAGCGGCCCGGCGTTTACGAGCTGCCCATGGGCTACAACCTGAAGAAGATGATCTACGACGTTTCTGGCGGCATGGTAAAGGGCAAGACGCTGAAAGGCGTTGTCCCGGGCGGATCCTCAGTGCAGATCCTCACGCCGGATGAGATCGATGTCGCCATGGATTTCGATTCGGTGCTCAAGGCCGGTTCGATGCTGGGTTCCGGCGGCGTTATCGTGCTCGACAACACCATGTGCATCGTGAAGTTTGCCTTGCGGGTGACGCAGTTCTATCAGCATGAAAGCTGTGGATGGTGCATCCCTTGCCGCGAAGGCACGGACTGGATGAAGAAGACGCTCGTCCGCTTCCATAGCGGAGGTGGCGTCGCGAAAGACATCGACAACTTGAAGTACCTGGCCGAGAACATGCTAGGACGAACTTTCTGTCCGCTGGGCGATGCGGCGGCGATGCCCATCGTTTCGTACATCCAGAAATACCGGCAGGAATTCGAGGACCACCTCAACGGCAAGCCCTGTCCGTTCGAGAAAGCGGCGGAGCCGGTCGCGGTGTAAACAACCGTGAGACCAACGGAACTACTGCGTATCCTCGAAGCGGACGGTTGGTACAAGACGGGGCAGAAAGGCAGTCACATGCATTTTCGTCATGCGGTCAAGCCCGGCCTCCTGGTTGTGCCTATGCACGCCGGAAAAGATCGGCAAGGGACTGCTTCACAGTATTCTGAAGAAGGCGGGATTGAAATGACGCGAGAATATCTGGTTGTCTACGAAAAAGGCGGAAACAACTGGAGTGCGTTTTCGCCCGACATCCCTGGATGTGGCTCGCTAGGCGACACCTTGGACGATACACGCGCGAATATGCGTGATGCAATGGAGGTGTACCTGAGCGAGACGGCAAAGTTTGGAGAGCCCGTGCCGGACGCCATGGCAACTAGCGTAGATTTCAGTGAATTCGATCCAGACCATCACACGAAGCAATACGTAGTTGAGTGGCTCGCGGTGCAACTCCCGCAATTATCCACTACGCCGGCGCACGCGGCCTAAGGGTGCGGGTTGGGAGAAAAGGGCGACATGGGCGAAGCGTTCATCACGTTTTGTGTGGCCTTGGATGGATTACTGCACGAGCGGGCACGTTTGATGGCGATTAAGGTCGTTACCGTTCACGGTGGGAAGATACATTGGTTACAGGAATTCTTTGTGAATCGTGCGCTTGCCCGAAACCGAAAGCAGATCGCAACTCATGAGTGTGCTTTATACCAGCGACGCTTCGCTGAAGGCCCTCCGAGACCCATGACAACGGCCTTCAGGCTCATGGAGGAAGAACTAGGAAGACTGCACGAGCGCATGCGAGCCACTCTCAGGCAGGAAATCGAGATAGGTGGCTTGCTTGACTAGTTGCTGATTACTAGTTGTTCGCTGACGGCCGATGGCTGGCAGCTTTATGAGGCGGATAGCGGTTTTTATGGCTGATGTAACCCTTACTGTCGACGGCAAGAAACTCACCGTTCCCGCGGGGACGCTGCTTATCGAAGCTTGCAAGAGCACGGGCATCGAGGTGCCGTCTTTCTGCTACTACCCTGGCCTGTCGCTGCAGGGCGCCTGCCGCATGTGCCTGGTCGAAATCGAGAAGATGCCCAAGCTGCAGACCGCATGCACCACTCCGGTCGCTGAGGGCATGGTGGCCACTACCGAGAGCGACAAGATCAAGCAAGCTCGCAAGTCGATGATCGAGATGCTGCTGGCCAATCATCCGCTCGATTGCCCGGTCTGCGACGCCGGTGGCGAGTGCGAACTGCAGGACATGACCTTCAAGTATGGCGCAGCCGAATCGAAGTTCATGGACATGAAGAACCATCGCGACGAGCAGCAGTGGTCGCCGGTGGTCTACTTCGATCGTCCGCGCTGCATTCTCTGCTATCGCTGCGTTCGGGTGTGCGGTGAAGGGATGGATGTATGGGCGCTCGGCGTCCAAAATCGCGGATCGGGATCGATCATCGCGCCCAATAAGGAAGATCATCTGGAGTGCGAAGAGTGCGGCATGTGCATCGACATCTGTCCGGTCGGGGCACTGACCTCTGGCGCTTATCGTTACAAGACACGCCCCTGGGAGATGAAGCACGTCGGCACCGTCTGCACCCATTGCGGAGACGGCTGCAAAACCACTCTGGGGGTGCGTCGCGCCGATACCGGCATGCAGATCGTCCGCGGTGACAATCGCGACAAAAGCGGCATCAACGGCGACTTTCTTTGCATAAAAGGCCGCTACGCTTTCGACTTTGCCAACAATCCCGAGCGCCTGCAGCAGCCGCTGATCAAGCGTGATGGCAAGTTTGTTCCCTCCACCTGGGAGCAAGCTTTTGATTTGATTGCCTCCAAATTCCAGGAAGTTTTGGCCAGCCACGGCCCAAGTTCTATCGGCGTAGTCGGCTCGAACCATACCAGCAACGAAGAAAACTACCTGCTGCAGAAATTCGCGCGCCTGGTGCTGGGCACCAACAATATCGACCATCACCGCACCGCCGACTTCCCTGCCCTGGCATCTGCCCTGGCCGGAAAGAAAGACGCGACTGCGTCGATGCGCGATGTCTTCAACGCGCCGGCAATCCTGTTGATTGGCAACAATCCTACCGAACAGCATCCGCTGCTGGCATGGCAGATCCGCAGCAATGTTCGCCTGCATCGCGCCAAGTTGTACATTGCGAATTCTTCTCCCATCAAGCTGCGCCGCCAAGCCACGGCCTTCGTGCAGATTGCTCCCGGCTCCGAAGGTGCCTTCGTGCAGTTCCTCACGGCCAACGATGCGGCAGCCGATGCTGTCGCCTCGCCGCAGCTCACGCGCGAAGCACTCAGCCAGATGCGCGATGCGCTGAAGAGCGAGAGTGGGCTGGTCATCATCTTCGGCTCTGAGTTACGCGGTAGCGATGTCACGGCGCTGGTGAACTACGGACTTTCTCTCGGCGCGAAGTTTATCTGCCTGGGCGACTACGCCAACTCTCGCGGCGCGGCCGATATGGGCCTCTATCCCGACATGTTGCCCGGCTACGCGCCGGTGTCGAGCGCTACCCGCTTCCATGAACATTGGCTGGACGAGGTTCCTACCGCGCCCGGCTTGAACCTCTTGCAACTGGTGGACGCCGCCAAAGCCGGCAATTTGAAGGCGCTGTATGTTGTCGGCTCTAATCCGGTCGCGCGCTACAACATCGATCCGTTCGTGCTGTCGAAGACTTTCGTTATCGTGCAAGACATGTTTCTCACCGAGACAGCCGCCAGCGCCGACGTGGTCTTGCCCGTCGCCAACGCTTACGAAAAGGGTGGCACCTACACCAACACGTGCGGCGACGTGCAAATGTTGAAGAAGGCGGGCGAATTCTCGGGAGTGCGCAACGATTTCGAGTGCATTGTGCGCATCGCCGCCGGCATGGGATGCGACGTCCACAAGCTGGTGCCGTTTGGCGGCGGCGGCACGCGCGCCGACATGGGCCAGAGCCGCGGAGCGCAGTCGGGAGAATCCGATCAGCACGCGGTTTGGCTTGCCGACCACAACCTTGAACCGAAGATGAGTCCTTACGATCCCGTCGCCATGCTGGACGAGATTCAGCGGTTGGTCCCCGGCTACGACATCTCACGCCTCGGACTGCTCTCGGGTCACGATGAGCACACGCAGTTGGTCCAGATTACCGGCGCCACAGGAATGGGTCATCCGGAGCTGGTGATGCCTGCGAATGACAAACTGTTCACTTCGGGCACGCTGGGACGATTTTCGGCGACCCTCAATACAGTTATGGAGCGCTACCGTACTATGCCCGAAGATGTCGAGATTGCGGCAGGGTACGATCCCATGGTCAGGGAGTAGGACGCTTGAAATAGATAGCGGCTTTACTCTTCTGGCGAACGGCGAAGGGCGACTAGCGAAAAGCGGTTTACTGACGGCTGACGGCTGATAACTTACATGAGCATTGGAACGTACATCCTGGTTTCGCTGGTCAAGATCGTGCTCGCGCTGTTGATCCTGCTGACGGCCGTGGCTTATACCACGTTGCTGGAACGCAAAGTGGTTGCCCACATACAGAACCGATGGGGACCGTCGCGGGTGGGGCCGTTCGGCATCTGGCAGCCGCTCGCCGACGGCTTAAAGTTTATCTTTAAGGAAGACCTCACACCACCATACGTCAACAAGCCCTTGTACATGCTGGCACCGATCATCGCATTGACCACGGCACTGACCTCCATCGCGGTCATTCCGATCGGCCCCTGGATCAGACTCGGCAGCGTTAACACGCCACTGCAGATCACCGACATCAATATTGGCCTGCTCGTCATTCTGGGTGTCACTTCGGTCGGAGTTTATGGAGTGGCGCTGGCCGGCTGGTCTTCCAACAGCAAGTACTCCATGCTGGGCGGCCTGCGCGCTTCGGCGCAAATGATCAGCTACGAGATTGCGCTCGGCCTGTCGCTGATCGGCGTACTGATTTACGCCGGCAGTTTCAGCCTGAGCGACATCGTCAATTCGCAGGCCGGCGTCTGGTTCGGATTCATTCCCAAGTGGAATATTTTCAAGGGACAGTTCGTCGCCTTCTTCATCTACATCATGGCGGCCTATGCCGAAACGAACCGCATTCCTTTCGATCTGCCGGAAGCTGAAACCGAACTAGTCGCCGGCTATCACACCGAGTACAGTTCGATGAAGTTCGCCATGTTCTTTATGGCGGAGTACGCCAACATGGTGACCGTAGCCTGCCTGGCGTCGATCCTGTTTCTGGGCGGCTGGTCGGGCCCGGTCTTCGGCCCGCCGATTGTGCAGTCGCTGCTGCCGGTATTCTGGTTCGCGGTGCGTGTCTTCGCCTTCATGTTTATTTACATCTGGGTCCGCGGCACCTTGCCGCGTTTCCGCTATGACCAGCTCATGGCCTTCGGCTGGAAGTTTTTGCTGCCGCTGGCCATTGCGAATATCGTGGTGACTGCCTTTGTTGTGGCAGTAAAGTAACTAGCGGCTAGCAGTTCGCGCTTGGTAGTTAGCAGTTGGCAAGAGCACTTTAGAAGATGCGCTCTTGATGGTTTGTCTTTCAGCGTTGATGAAAGGCTTTGTGTCAGGGCACGACTTCAGTCGTGCCGATCGTAGCCCATCTGGCGTTAGGGCTTTAGCCCGGCAGACTGAGGCAGAGGCTAAAGCCCAGGTCACAGCCGATGCGGTTGCGGCACGTCTGAAGACGTGCCCTGACCCAAAACGAATTCTGCGGATGTGCGGACGATGGAGTTCTGAATGCTGAATGCTGAATGCTAAATGCCAACTGCCGATTGCCGCAGTATGGAGTTAGCCCGGCCTGGCCGTTTGCCGGCGATTGAATAATCATGTTAGCTCTTGTTCTGTTCTTCATCTTCGCGGCGCTGTGTGTGGGAGGCGCGATCAACCTCCTGGTGCAGAAGCACCCCATCAACAGCGCTCTGTCGCTGATCGTGGTGATGGGGTCGCTGGCGCTGATTTATCTGCTGCTGGGGGCCGAGTTCGTGGCCGCAGTGCAGGTCATCGTTTATGCCGGCGCGGTGATGGTCTTGTTCGTCTTCGTCATCATGTTGCTCAACGCCGGAGAGGAAGTTCGTTTGCCCCATGAAAGCCGGGTCGCCACCATGCTGGGTGTGCCGGCGCTGATCATCGGCTTGGGCATTACCGCCGCGGTCGTCAGCCATCTCACCGGGCTGGACCGCATCGCCATCGGCGGTCCCACGGTCATGAACGGCAGCGACGTCTTCGGCAATCCGCAGGCTGTCGGACATTTGCTGTTCCGCAACTATCTGCTGCCTTTCGAGGTGACGTCGATCCTGATCCTGATCGCCATCATGGGCGCGGTGGTCCTGGCGCGGAGGGAGGAATAGATGGTCCCTCTTTCCTACTACCTAGTTCTAAGCGCAATTCTGTTTGCCTGCGGCGTTGCCGGATTTCTTATCAAGCGCAACATCATCACTATTTTTCTCTCGATTGAGCTGATGCTGAACGGGGTGAATCTTTCTTTCGTCGCCTTCGCCGCGCAGCTCAATAAGCTCGAAGGCCACATCTTCGTCTTCTTTGTGATGGTGGTGGCCGCCGCCGAAGCCGCCGTTGGTTTGGCCATCATCATCGCCGTATTCCGCACGCGCGAGACGCTGAATGTAGATCGCGTGAACCTCCTCAAACTATGAGCATGCACCTTTGGATCATTCCGCTGCTCCCTTTGGCAGGCGCTGCCGTCAACGGCCTGCTGGGCAAGCGTTTTCCAAGAGCGCTGGTGAATGCCATCGCGTTGGGATTCACGGCGGCGCCGTTTGCCATGGCGCTCTGGGTGGCGGCGCAGTTTGCCGGATTGTCGCCGGACCAGATCCCTCACATCGAGCGTTATGCCACCTGGTTGAGCGCGGGCGCATTCTCGGCCGAGTACGGCATGTATCTCGATCAGCTCTCGGTAATCATGATGCTGGTGGTCACCGGCGTCGGCTTCCTCATCCACGTTTACTCCGTCGGCTACATGGAGCATGAAGGCGGCTATTACCGCTATTTTGCTTACCTGAACATCTTCATGTTCTTCATGCTCACGCTGGTGCTGGCGAACAATTATCTGCTGATGTTCGTCGGCTGGGAGGGCGTGGGCCTAGCATCGTACCTGCTGATCGGCTTCTGGTTCCTCAAGAAGAGCGCAGCCGATGCCGGCAAGAAAGCCTTCATCACCAACCGGGTCGGCGACTTCGGTTTCCTGATCGCGCTCTTCCTGCTGATCAAACATTTCGGGACTTTGCAATACGACAGTCTCTGGCCGCTCATCAGCAGGTATCCCGTCGAGACTGGCGCTGCCGGCCTGCTGACCGCGATTGGCCTGCTGATGCTGGTCGGCGCAACCGGCAAGTCCGCACAGATTCCGCTGTACGTCTGGCTGCCCGATGCGATGGAAGGTCCCACGCCCGTGTCAGCCCTGATTCACGCAGCAACCATGGTGACCGCCGGCGTATACATGGTGGCGCGATCGCATCTAGTATTCAACCGCGCGCCTGATGCGCAGATGGCGGTCGCGGTGATTGGAACCCTGACTGCGATCTTCGCCGCCTCCATCGGCATTGTGCAGACCGACATTAAGAAGGTGTTGGCCTACTCGACGATTTCGCAGTTGGGCTACATGTTTATGGCCTGCGGCGTCCTGGATTACGTTGGCGGAATCTTCCATCTCATGACCCACGCCTTCTTCAAGGCGTTGCTGTTCCTGGCGGCGGGCTCGGTGATTCACGGTCTCGGCGGCGAACAGGACATGCGCCACATGGGAGGCCTGCGCAAGTATCTGCCTTACACCTTCTGGTCGATGACCATCGCGACCTTCGCCATCGCCGGACTGCCACCATTCGCCGGCTTCTTTTCGAAGGACCGGATTCTGTGGTCCGCCTGGAGCAGCGGGTATCACGTCTTGTGGCTGGTGGGCGTAATCACCGCCGGCATGACGTCGTTCTACATGTTCCGGCTGTGGTTCCTGACGTTCTTTGGCAAGTATCGCGGTCCGAATCCTGAGACTGTCGCACATGGGCACGATGCCGACGCGCAACATGCCGGCCACACTGGAGCAGTCCAGGACGCCAAAGATGCGCACGCTGCCGCTGGCAGCCACGGTCACCGATCGCCTCACGAGAGCCCGTGGGTGATGGTGGTACCGCTGATGATTCTCGCTCTGCTGTCACTGGTTGGTGGATGGGCGGGCGTTCCTCATTCGTTGCACGGATCAGATCGGTTCGGCACCTTCCTTTCGCCAGCATTCAACGAGGCTTCGGCAACTCCCGGCGCTGCGGCAGCAACTCCCGCCGAAGCCAAACCGGAATCGGAAGACAACAGCACGGAGCTGGCCTTCAGCTCCATCTCGGTTGGGCTGGCCGCACTCGGATTTCTTGCTGCCTGGTGGCTCTACTACAAGCGGCCTGAGCTTCCGGAGCGAATGGCCAAGGCGGCTGGCGGTCTATACACGCTGCTGCTAGACAAGTACAAGATCGACGAACTCTATGGAGCGGTCATCATCCAGCCTCTCATCCTGCTGTCGACCAATGTTTTCTGGAAAGGAATCGATCAAGGTCTGATCGATCGAGCGGTGGACGGCAGCGCCACGGACGCGCGGGAAGCCTCGGACGCGATGCGCCACATGCAGTCGGGCAACATCCGCTCCTACGCGGGATGGGTTGCCGTGGGCGCGGCCGCGGTGATCGCCTTTATGGTCTGGAGAGGTGTGCGATGAAGTTCATCAACGACAACATCCTCACCATCGTGGTTTTCCTGCCCTTGGCGGGCGCGATCCTGTTGGCCTTCTTCCCGCGCCGTGATCGCGACGTCCGCTACTTCGCGCTGGCGGTTTCGCTCATCACGCTTCTGGCCTCGCTGCACCTGACCTGGTATTTCGTTCGCGGCCAAAGCGGTTTTCAATACGAAGAGAACGTGCCCTGGATTCCCCATCCCAACATTCACTACCACATGGGCGTGGATGGCATCTCGTTGTGGCTGGTGATCCTGACCACATTCCTGATGCCGCTGTGCGTACTCATTTCGTGGAAGTCGATTGGTGACCGGGTGAAGGAATTCTTCATCCTGATGCTGGTACTTGAGACGGCGATGATCGGCGTGTTTGTCGCGCTCGATCTCTTCCTCTTCTACTTCTTCTGGGAAGCGACGCTGATCCCGATGGCGCTGCTCATCGGCATGTACGGCCACGGGCGGAAGATTTACGCAGCCGTCAAGTTCTTCCTTTATACGATGATCGCCTCAGTATTCATGCTGGCGGCGATTCTGTGGCTCTACGCACGCACCGGCAGCTTTGACTTTGTCACCATCCAAGGCATGATTCAGAGTGGCCAAGTGTCTGGCTTCGGCAACGCCGCTCTGTGGTTGTTCCTCGGCTTCTTCGTAGCCTTCGCCGTTAAGGTACCTCTTTTCCCTGTCCACACCTGGCTGCCGGACGCACACGTGGAAGCGCCTACGGCCGGCTCGGTCCTGCTGGCGGGCGTGCTATTGAAGATGGGCACCTACGGTCTGCTGCGCTTCAACCTTGGACTCTTCCCCGAACAGGCGCGGCGCAACGCTCCCTGGATCATCGCCCTCGCCATCATCGGCATCATCTATGGCGCGCTGGTGGCCATGATCCAGCCGAATATCAAGCGTCTGGTTGCCTACACCTCGGTGAGCCACTTGGGATTCGTCGTGCTGGGTATCTTCAGCTTCACCCAACTCGGGGTTGACGGCGCGGTCTACCAGATGCTGAGCCATGGCATCTCCACCGGCGCGCTCTTCATGCTGCTGGGAATGATTTACGATCGCCGCCATACTTACGAGCTCAGTGAGTTCGGCGGCCTGGCCACCCCAATGCCGGTATTCGCTACTTTCTTCGCCTTCATCATGCTGTCTTCGGTGGGATTACCTCTGCTCAACGGCTTCGTGGGCGAGTTCATGGTGCTCAGCGGAGCATTTCAAGCCAAACAGCTTTACGGAATTCTGGCGGCAACTGGAGTGATCTGGAGCGCGTGCTACCTGCTGTGGATGTATCAGCGCGTCTTCTACGGCAACGTTACCAAGCCGGTGAACAGCTCCCTGCGCGACATCGACGCTCGTGAGCGCGTCTCCCTGTGGCCGCTGGCAATCGCTGCGTTGGTCATGGGCGTGGCGCCGATGCTGTGGCTGCACTCGATTGATCCTGCCGTGTCGGCCGCGTTGAAGCAGTTCTCCGGTGTCACCCAGGCTGCCGTTCTTCCGGCAAGGAACTCGCCTGCGGCACCGGGGCCTCCATTACACGCCGATTTTGCGCGTAACGGGGTGGAGGTGATCGGACGATGATCCCGGCCGTTGACTACATTCGGATCCTGCCTGAGCTGGTGCTGAGCATCTTCGGCATCATCGTCATGATGGTCGATCCGGTGCTCCCCGAACAAAGTCCGAAGAAACCCCTCGGCGTAATCGCGGTCATCGGAGTGCTTGCCGCTCTGGCCGCCACTGCTTACCAGCCGGGCTTTTACGGCAGTGCGTTCTACAACACGGTCAGCGTTGACACCTTCAGCGTCTTCTTTCACGTTGTGGTGCTGTTGATCGCGCTGGTCGTCATCCTGATCTCATTCGAATATCTGGACGTGCAACGGATTCGCTCGGGCGAGTATTACGCGCTGGTCCTGTTTGGCACCGTCGGCATGATGTTGATGTCCGCCGCCGTCGAACTGGTGCTGATCTTCATCGCGCTGGAAATTTCGTCGATCTCAACTTATATACTCGCCGGAATGCGACGCCGCGCCGCCGAGAGCGCCGAAGCGTCGCTGAAATATTTCCTGCTCGGATCATTCGCCACCGCATTCTTTCTCTACGGCGTGGCACTGATCTTCGGCGCTACGGGCACGACCAACGTCTACGGCATTGCCCACTATTTCCAAACGCAACAGGCCTCGGTGCTGGCTTATCTTGCCGTCGGACTGATGTTCGTAGGGCTCGGCTTCAAGGTTGCTTCAGCTCCCTTCCACGTGTGGACCCCCGATGTCTACGAAGGCTCTCCCGCGCCGGTGGTCGCGTTGATGTCAACCGGACCAAAAGCCGCTGCATTTGCGGTACTGCTGCGCGTGCTGTTTGCTACTGGCGCTCCCGGCTGGTTCTGGATGGTCTGGGTTTCGGCCGCTCTGTCCATGACGCTGGGCAATATCGGCGCGCTGGTACAGCAGAACGTCAAGCGGTTGCTGGCGTACTCATCGATCGCTCACGCGGGATACTTGCTGGTTGCCTTCGCGGCTGCGAAGCAGGTGGGAATTTCGGCGGCGATCTTTTACGCGGCTTCTTACGCCGCAATGAATGTCGGCGCCTTCGCGGTGATCGGCCATTTCGCGTCCGAGGGCGAGAAGTACGTCACCCTCGACGACTACGCCGGCCTCGGCCGCCGTTCACCACTGCTGGCGGCAACTTTGACCATCTTTCTGCTATCTCTGATCGGCATCCCTGTCACCGGCGGCTTCTTCGCCAAGTTTTACGTCTTCTCGGCCGCGCTGCAGTCCAACCTGGTGGGACTTACCATCATCGGAGTGATTAACAGCGCGATCGCTGCTTACTATTACCTGCGCGTCATCGTCTATATGTATATGCGCGACGAGCGGGTTGAAGCGCCCGTCGCCCGCATTCCCGCCGGACTGGGGGTTGGACTAGCAATTAGCCTGGTCGCGACCATCTACCTGGGCGTGATGCCGGGCCGCGTGCTCGACTATGCGATTCAGAGTGCGCAGGACCTGCTGAAGTAAAACCCGACTCCTAGTCGGACTAACCTTCAATCGTGGCCGATCGCAGCCGACCAACAAGTAGGTTGTGATAGAATTTCTTCTTTTTGTCACGATATGCGACGCCAATTGGTTACGCCAGGCCCTGGAAACTTCTCCGCCATTCGGCAGTACCTGTCCTCTTTGGGAGGTAGGTTTTTTGGACTAAGTTAACTGCTGTTGTGGGCTTGCTGGCTGGCGTCTCGCTGTCCAGACACCTGTGGATAAGCACTTCCCCCTAGCTAGTGCCTGTTATCCGAGGGCTGCCGCAAATTCCCTTCCCTGTGGACTACATTTGTCTTATCTGCCTAATCGTCTTGCTTATTCTTGTTAGCTCAACCTCCAAGCCACAAACTTACATACTCATTTTTCTAGAGTCCTAGCTACACTTCTAGGTGCGCTGGACCAATGCCGCTGGCAACCTTGGGCTTATCAATATTTCCTTATGATAGCAACGTTTGGAGTCTTCTACTGGAGAAGTGGCCGGATTGAAGATCAGGAAGCGGCCCTCAACATGTGCCGGCTAATTGTTGTTAGTACTTATTTCTATAGTGGTTTGCAAAAGATTAACTCGGATTTCGCCCTTTATGTTTTGCCTCGCCTTTTCGGCGGAAGCGAAACCACAGCCTTTCCCTTCCGGGCCTTGGCCATATTACCCCCCTTTGCCGAGGCGGCTCTCGGTGTCGGGCTGCTTACGAGACGGTTGCGGAACCTCTCGGTCGTGGCAGCTACTGCAATGCATGGGTTCGT
>PMWW01000015.1 GCA_003165795.1 Acidobacteriaceae bacterium | reverse complement strand
GTGAAGCAGCACCTCGCGGCGCTGCGCGGTCTGTTCAACTGGCTCGTGATCAAGCAGGCCATTCCTGATAACCCGGCGCTTTTCGTCAAGGGGCCGAGATTTAGCAGGCAGATCGGGATAACGCCGATTCTGGAGGCGGAGCAGATGCGGGAACTGTTCAATTCGATAGCGGTAATCCGTGAAGTCAAGATCCCGAAGAAGCACGGGGGGAACGTCAGGGTTGAAGTCGATGTTAAAGGCCTGCGCGACCGGGCCATCATCGCTATCATGGCCTATACGTTTGCACGCGTGAGCGCGGTACTGAAACTCAAAAGGGCCGATTACACGCTGCAAGGTAAGCGAGCACGCCTGCGGCTCCTGGAAAAGGGCAACAAGGAGAAGCTCGTCTGGCTGCATCACGAGGCGGAGCAATATCTGGACGCTTACCTGGAAGCGGCGGCGGTCAGTGAGAGCGGAGCGGCGTTGTTTCAGACGCTGGATAAGAATCACCGGCTTACCGGCCTACCCCTCTCCCGGCGTGACATGCTGCGGATTGTCAAAGGACGTTGCGCCATCGCGGGGCTGCCCGATACGATCTGTAATCACACGTTCCGGGGCACGGGAATAACGGTCTTCCTCCAGAACGGCGGAGCGCTCGAAGCGGCACAAGACATGGCGAATCATTCCGATCCGCGCACCACCAAGCTCTACGACCGGCGCAAGGACCTGGCAACGCTTAGCGAGATAGAGCGAAGGATTGCTTTCGAGTGAGCGCACAGCGTTCCGCCGCCGGGGCCCAATGCACTGGGACTTCGGGTTGACGATCCGCCATACTACCGGCGGCTCAATGTTGTCG
This sequence comes from Acidobacteriaceae bacterium, assembly GCA_003165795.1. Lineage (GTDB taxonomy): Bacteria > Acidobacteriota > Terriglobia > Terriglobales > Acidobacteriaceae > Bog-257. The sequence continues at coordinate 1,927 of PMWW01000015.1, read as the reverse complement.
CTTGACGCGCTATTTGTCATATGTTTTTACGCGCTAAATGTCACCGGCACGTGGGTGTCGATCCAGCTTCCGCGCGCGGCTACGCATGACTGAGTGACAAATAACGGGGCGAAACTGTGATCTTTACCACCGAAACTCACACATAGTTCCGGCAGTATTTCCTTGACCGTGGGTACAAATGTGGCTACTGTAAAGCGTGGAATTTAGCTGGGACGAATCCAAACGCGACTGGGTGTTGGCCGAGCGGGGAATTGATTTTCTCCGCGTCGCTTACAGCTTCTTTGATGGTCGTCCCCTGCTTACCGTGCCGACGCTGCGCGATGACGAAGAACGTTTCCTGAGCATCGGTCCAATGGAAGGAAAACTCTTCGCCGTCATCTGGATGTGGCGAGATGGAACCATACGAATTATCACAGCAAGGAGAGCAAGACATGCGGAAGAAAGACGATACCGTGCGCTATACGGCTAAACAGATTAAAGCAAGAGTCGAACACGGCGAGGATCGCACCAATTGGCGCAAAGCGAAAGCCATGACAGGCAGGAAACTCGAAGCGTCGATACGCGCCGATGTTGATGACGTTCGGGGGGAACCCGACTGGACAAAGGCCATCATGGGAGTCCCCGCCCCCAAGGACCATATCAATATCCGGGTAGACCATGACGTGCTGGAGTGGTTCCGGGCGAGTGGCAGGGGCTATCAGACGCTCATGAACAATGTGCTGCGCGCATTTGTGCAGTCGCGGCAAGACTCGTCGTCGGATAAGCGTTAGTGGGAGGGTTGGATGACGGTAAAGAGAGGTTCAAAGAGGAGAATCAGGATTCCAAGCTTCGGCAGCGTCATCGGGCTGGGGTTTAATCGCGGTGGTTTTGCCGAAGTTCTGATGACGCACCCGGAATTTGGCGGAATACTAGATGCTTGGAACAATTACGAACAGATGCGCTCTAAGCCGGACAAACAGGTCCTCGCCGCCCTGGATTTGCTAGGCAAGAAAGTCCGCAAAATGAATGCCGTTTTTGTCGCTGAAGTACCCATAGCTCGCCAACATGCGAAAGTCACTCCCACCTTCGGAGAGGAATAGTAGATTCCCTGAGCCATCGATTTAGTGGATACACTATGCCGAGTGCTTCGGTATTGCTTATTCATTGTTGGTTGTTCTGGCTGATAAATTCTGTTATCGGCCAGGGTCTAATGCCTTGGCCTCCCCCTCCTGCTCTGCCTCAAAATGGCCGCGTGCGGATATCCCAGCGCTTGAGCGGGGACGTGGGAACTCCTCTTTAGCAGAGGACGAGTGCCCTTCGTCGACGGTGAATCACGCTTCGTTTTGCCTTGCCTCGAATTCTCTAGGGATCATCGACTTAGTCTATTCCGCCAGAATCCGCATATTCAAGCTTACTTACCGTGAGCTGCTCCCGCCGATAATTGGACGCGGGTGTAGCCGTCGCAAGCAACGGAAACACGACAGCTTCAATACGTTGCAAAAAAGCTCGCCGCTTTCTCTGGATTGTAGCCCCTGCGGTCATAGAGCTTGGTGGTGCTCGGGTCGCGATGGCCTGCCGCTTTCTGTACGTCTTCGAGTTGCGCCCCATTTTCCAGCGCCGTGGTGATGAACGTCGCCCGCATCGAATGCGCCGAATACGCTCTCTCCAGTCCAATCTTCCCCGCAAACTTCCTCACCACCCGGTCGATGGCGTCCGGATTCATGGCTCGCCGTGCTTGCTGGTTTTTGCGGTTGCGGCGCAGCGGCCGGAACATCGGTCCCTCCAGATCTCCTGCATGCTTCGCCCCCTCCAGGTAGGTTTTGATACGCTGTGCCGTTTGCGGATTGATGGCGAGCGCTTCGTGCCGGCCGCCCTTGCGCACTACGCGCAACGAATCAAACCCCCGGTTCTGGTGGAGGTCTCCGACCTTGAGCGAAGCAATCTCGGC
>PMWW01000079.1 GCA_003165795.1 Acidobacteriaceae bacterium | reverse complement strand
TTCAGAGACTGGGTTGCAACCGCAACTGCAATTTTCCAGTGGAACAAGAACTGCGCAATAGTAGCCCTCACAGCCGCAACGCGGCGGGATGATGTTAGCCGGGGCCGTAAGGCCCCGGTCAAGGGGGAAATTAGTCTGAGCCGCAGAGCGGCGACACCAGTCGCGATACAGTCTCTTCAGGCCGCCCGTAAATGCCCGTTATAAGGAAGGCTGGGCTTTAGCCCTGAGGCACTCCCATCCGACTCAGTCCGACCTTCCCTAACATCTTTTTCTGTCCTGCCAATATTCCGTGGTCCTAACATCCTCACCGATTGAGCGCGCCAGCCGGGCCCGCATCTCTGCTCAGTATAATAGCTTCGTGGCGCCATATCTTACATATCATTTGGAGAACTTCGGATGCCGCGCTACTCAGGCGGATGGCGCAACCATTGAGCGCCAGTTGCTCGACCGCGGCTTGCAGCGCGCTGGCAACGCCGGTGACGCCGAAGTCGTCATTCTAAATACCTGCACCGTCACCTCCTCCGCCGATCAGGACGCTCGCGCCGCCATTCGCCGCATTCATCGCGAAAATCCGCAAGCCAAAATTCTGGTCACCGGCTGTTACGCGCAGCGCGCTCCGCAGGAATTGTCGGTGCTGCCGGGCGTGAGCCTGGTGGTGGGAAATTCGCATAAGCACGAGCTGGCCAACTACGTCTCACCTTTGATTCACGATACCGGATTTGTTCCCCTCGCAGAAATTGGCAGCAGCGCTGCCTCCAATGTCATCGTCGGCGACATTTTCGCCCACACCGAACTGAGGGCTGCTCCCGTCTTCGAGAGCGGCTCGTTCGAGAAGACGCGTCCCAACCTGAAAGTACAGGATGGCTGCAATAATCGCTGCTCGTTCTGCATCATCCCGTATGTGCGCGGCCAGAGCCGTTCGCTGAAGCTGGAGCAGGTATTGCGCGAAGTCGACGCGCTGGTCGCCGGCGGTTATCGCGAGATCGTCTTGTCGGGAATCAACCTCGGCCGCTGGGGACGCGAACTCACCCCGCGAACGAACTTCGCAGCCATGCTGCGCACGATTCTCGATCAGACCGCGATCGAGAAGATTCGCATCAGCTCCGTCGAGCCGATGGACTGGACGAATGAAGTGATCGATCTGGTGGCCTCGTCACCGCGAATTTGCAAGCACGCCCACGTGCCGCTGCAGTCGGGCAGCGACAAGATTCTGCACAAGATGCATCGCAAGTATCGCCCGTGGCATTATGCCGATCGCATCGAGCGCATCCGCCGTGCCATGCCCGACGCCGCCATCGGCGCAGACGTGATGGTCGGTTTCCCCGGCGAGACCGACGACGACTTCGAACAAACGCGCGCCTTCATCGAGCGCCTGCCGTTCACCTACTTGCATGTCTTCACCTACTCATCGCGGCCGGGAACACCATCGGCAGAAATGCCCGACCAAGTTCTAGTGCAGATCGCTCGCGAACGCAATCGCGTCCTGCGCGAGCTGATCGCCGGGAAGAAGCGTGAGTTCATGCAATCGTTCATTGGCCGCGAAGTGGAAGCGATCACACTCACCCACTGCGATGGCGAATTTACCGAAGCGCTGACCGATAATTACTTGAAGTTGAAGATCAGAGGCCGGCACATCTCGAACCAATGGATTCAGAGCAGCATTGGCGCGGTGGAAAGCGATGCTATGGTTGGCTCACTCGCAACGCAGCGCTTGGCAGTTCCACCCGCTGTTTTCGCCTAGCCCCATGCTATACTTTTAGTAGTATTGCAGTTACTGCGGAGGACTGTATCGATAAACGTTTTATCCGCACGAATGAACGCATTCGTGTCCGTGAAGTTCGCGTGATCGACGATGAGGGTAATCAGCTGGGCATCATGACGCCCTTCGATGCGCTCAAGGTTGCCCGCGAAAAAACTCTCGACCTGGTAGAAGTCTCGCCCACCGCTCAACCTCCTGTTTGCCGCATCATGGACTACGGGAAATACCTGTACCAACAGGAAAAGCGCGAGCGCGAAGCCAAGAAGCACCAGCACCAGATTGTGGTCAAGGAAGTGAAGTTCCGCATCAATGTGGACGATCACGACTACGACACCAAGAAGAACCACGTGCTGCGCTTCCTCGGCGAAGGCGACAAGGTGAAGGCCACCATCTTTTTCCGCGGTCGCGAGATGACCCGCCAAAGCCTGGGACGCGGGATATTAGACCGCTTGATCCAAGACTTAGGCGACAAGGCGATCGTGGAATTTCGGCCGCGGCAGGAAGGCAACACCCTGCATTTGATTCTGGCGCCGCCCAAGGTGCAGGCTCCGGCCAAGCCACCGAAGTCGGACGCGCCGAAGGCTGAGAAGAGTGCTGCGCCGCGTCCGCCGCAAGCCGCACCGGCGCCGGTCGCTCCGGCGCAACCGGCTTCCAAGCCGGAGAAGAGCGAGCCAACGCCGACGCCACCAGCGCAGTAGCGACGGCTGCCGTGGCCTCGACTTAGGGTTTTCCGTTGGACTATTCGCCCGGACCTGCGCTGAAACGAGCCGCGCAGCGGCGGCCACGAAGTTAGCCCGGGCGTGACCCGATTCCCGGAATCGCTCACGGTCAACAGCCGGACGATAAACGCCGGATGATAAACAAAGCTCCTTTTTCGCGAGCGGGCTATTTCCCAGCGAAAATCGAGCCCGCAAGGGCGGTTCTGCAGTTAGCCCAGGACGCAGCCGCAGGCGGAGTCCTGGGTGGGCCGTAAATGAACCTCGGAGCCCCTTCAGGGGCGGCACAATTCCCGATCGATGACGGTTCGCCTGCCCGCGAGTAGCTGAATTCACGAATTGTATGTTGTAATAGAAAGACACTATGCCCAAGCTGAAAACACATAGCGGAGCGGCGAAGCGTTTCCACAAGACAGGCACTGGCAAGATCAAACGCGGTCACGCGTTCAAGCGCCACATCCTGACTTCTAAAGCATCCAAGCGCAAGCGCCAGCTCGATCGAGATACGATTCTGGACAAGGCGGATCAGAAGAAGATTGCACGCATGATCCCCTACTAGAGTTGAGATGTTAGCCGCATAGTGCGGCATCCGGCGTGGTCCACTGGGGTCACGACGGGCAACAGCGTGTGAAGAGGTACATCCGGCCCCTCAGATAGCCCCAGCAAGCGCAAAATCGGCGCTCGCCGGGGACCCCGGAACATCGGGCAACGAGCGTGGTCAACTTCTTACCTCCAGCCGCTTAACGATCTGAAAAAGGAGCACCCATGCCTCGCGTAAAACGTGGAACTAAGCGCCGCGCCCGCCGCAAGAAAATACTTGAGCGCGCCAGTGGCTATTACTTAACCAAGTCAAAACTTTACCGCTCGGCGAAAGAGTCGGTCGAGCGAGGGCTGAAGTTCGCCTACAGCGGCCGCAAGCAGAAGAAGCGCCAGTACCGCTCCATCTGGATTGTGCGTATCGGAGCCGCCGCCAAGCTGAACGGCCTCAGCTACAGCGTGTTCATCAATGGCCTGAAGAAGGCCGGCATCGAGCTGGACCGCAAGATCCTTGCCGATCTGGCGGTGACCGATCCATCTGGGTTTACGGCGTTGTGCAAGCAGGCGCAAGTCGCCGTGGCATAGTCCGCCCATCCCAGAAACATTGCAGTGACTTCCGATGGGCGGCCCCAGTGGCCGCCCGTTGTGTTTTGCAGGAGCGACGCATGGGTAGAGCCGATCGGCACCTATTCCTGTAGTGGGTAGCCCCGGCCGCGATAGGTAGAGCCGACCCTCTAGGTTGGCGTCTACGCAGTTGGAGGTGGCAAAGCCGGCTTCAGCCGACGGCAGGACTGAGTGCACGGAGAGGCAAAGAGACTTCTGTCGGATTTGTACTTTGGGCGCTTTGAAATTTGAGCGAGTTCAAACTTGGGCGAGTTGAAATTTGAACGGGTTGAAATTTGAGCAAGTTGAAATTTGAGCAAGTTGAAATTTGAACGTTTTGAAAGGGCACGCCTTCGACGCCGTCATTACGTGATTTGAAAGGGCACGCCTTCGACGCCGTCATTACGTGTTTTGAAAGGGCACGCCTNNGGCACGCCTTTAGGCGTGCCGTAGGGACATTATAGAAGCCGGGGCTTTAGCCCCGGAGGGATCTGATTTTGAAACCCGCGCGCGAACACGTCACGAACAACCAGCAAACCTACTTTGCGACGGCGACGACGTGGCAAAGGCGTGCGCTCTTCAAACACGCGCGATGGGCCGAGTTGTTTCTAGAGACACTGCATTCCTATCGCGGCCGGGGCTACCTGCTGCACGAGTACGTGCTCATGCCCGACCACTTTCACATTCTGATCACACCCGCAGTCACTCTCGAGCACGCCGTCCAGTTCATCAAAGGCGGGTTTTCGTTCCGCGCTAAGAAGGAACTTCAGAGCGGAATGGAAATTTGGCAGCGCGGCTTTTCCGATCACCGCATTCGCGACTTGCCGGACTTCGAGATTCATGTTGGCTATATCTATAGAAACCCGGTTGGACGGAAACTAGTCGAGAGCGCTGCTGAATATCCTTACTGTTCAGCATTTCCGGACAGCACGAAAGACGAAGTACCTCAGTGGCTAAAGCCATCCAACATAAATTCTTCTAGTGGCACGGCTGAAGCCGTGCCCTTTCAAAGCGTCCGATGACGAACATGTATACAGTTACCAAACTCGAGGATTACTCGCCTGAAACGATTGATTCAGCTGTGCGACTGCTAGTCGATGCGATTCAAGCTGAAGCAAAGGGCGTCAAAGACGAGGACACGCTTAAATCGTTCAGAAACCGCTGGTTGGCTAGGAATTCAGGAATCCTCAACGAGATAAACCGAACGTGGTTGAAGCCGGCGCCCGCCGAACATAAGAAACTGGTGGGTTTCAGAGTCAATCTCCTCCGCTACGAGTTCGAGGAAGTGGTTCGGCGGCGGACGGCCTGGGTGGCTAATCTCGGCATAATGAAGAAAAGGCGCTCAGAGCTTTATGAACAAACTCTCGCCGACGAGCGCCTCGACATCACCCTGCCCGGCATTCAACGCCCTATCGGCGTCAAGCATCCCGTGCTGCGCGTCATGGACGAGATCGTCGCCGTCTTCAAGGCGATGGGCTACTCCGTCGGCGAAGGGCCCGAGGTCGAGACCGACTACTACAACTTCGAGTCGCTCAACTTCCCGCCGAATCATCCCGCGCGCGACACCCAGGACACGCTGTTCATCGCCGGCCAGGAGCGCAAGCCGGCGCGCGATCGCCTGCTGCTGCGTACTCACACTTCGCCGGTGCAAATCCGCACCATGGAGAAGCAGCCGCCGCCGGTGCGCATCGTGATTCCCGGCAAGGTGCATCGCAACGATCCGCTCGACGCGACGCACTCGCCGGTCTTTCACCAGGTCGAAGGGCTGGCCGTCGACACCAATATCACGTTCTGCGATCTGAAAGGCACCCTCGACCACGCCATGAAAGCGCTGTTCGGCTCGTCGGTGAAGACGCGCTTCTATCCCTCGTTCTTCCCTTTCACCGAGCCCAGCGCCGACATGCAGGTGAGCTGCATCTTCTGCGGCGGCAAGGGCTGCCGCAAGTGCAAAAACAGCGGCTGGATCGAGCTGCTGGGCTGCGGCATGGTCGATCCCAACGTCTTCGACTTCGTCAAGCAGAATGGCTACGACTCGTCGAAGGTGTCGGGCTTCGCCTTCGGCATGGGCGTGGAGCGNNTGCGCTTCCTGGAGCAGTTCGCATGAGGTAGAGAACCTCACAGCTCGAGGTGTCTTGAAGGGGCACGGCTTCAGCCGTGCCGTCCGCGTCATCAACAGCAAAGGGGCTTTAGCCCCGGGGACCTGGCATGAGAATCCTACCCACATGGCTGCGTGAGTTCGTCAACATCACGGCCGACGACCGCCAACTCGCCGAGGATCTAACCTCGGCCGGAATTGCGGTGGAGTCTGTTCAGGAAGAGAACGACGCCACCATCTACGAGATGGACCTAACCACCAACCGCGTCGACGCCATGAACCACTACGGNNGTGGCGCGTGAGGCGTCGGCCATCTATGACGTCGAGCTGAAGCCGATCGCGCCGCAGTTGCCGGGAACCGCAGATCCTTCGACTCCGGCGCGCAAAGACGGCGCGCCTCCGCTCAGGATGACAGTGGAAGGGGCGCACGCCAGCGCGCCGCCTCCGGTCGGGATGACACCTGATGAGGGGCGCGCGCCAAGAGCGGTCTCCCGCAGCGCGACTGATACGTTTCCGATTGTGATTGATGATCCGCAAGGCTGCGCCCGATACACCGCCCGCGTCATCCGCAACGTGAAGATTGGTCCGTCGCCCGAGCACATCGTCCAGCGCCTGGCGCTGCTGGGATCGCGTTCCATCAACAATGCTGCGGATGCGACAAACTATGCGCTGAACGAGCTTGGCCATCCGACGCATGTCTTCGATCTTGATCTCTTGGAGGGCGGAACGATCATCGTGCGTCGAGCCCGCGACGGCGAAGTGCTGAAGACGCTCGACGGCGTCGACCGCAAGCTCACGACCCTCGATCTCGTCATCGCCGACGCCAAGAAGCCGGTTGCGCTGGCGGGCGTGATGGGCGGCTTCAACTCGATGATTACCGAGCGAACGAAGAACGTGCTGATCGAGTCGGCCTGGTTCGATCCGGCAACGGTTCGCAGCATGGCCAAGCGTCACCTCATGCACACCGACGCTTCGCATCGTTTCGAACGTGGCGCCGATTGGGGCATCACGCCCTTGGCCTGCGATCGCGTGGCCGAGCTGATTCTGCAAAGCGCCGGCGGCGAGCTACACGGCGAACAGATCGATGTGATCGCGCGTATGCCCGAGCGCGCGCCGATCCTGCTGCGTCGCTCAGAGGTTCGGCGCAACCTCGGCATCGATATTGCCGCAGACGAGATCCAGCGGATTCTGCTTAGGTTGGGATTTGGGGTGTCCGTCGGCGCGAACGACAAACGTCTTACCAGTAAGACAAGTGAGGTCGATCTTACTAGTAAGACGGAGGGCACAAATCTTACTAGTAAGACGACTGCAAGCTCAAGCGATTTCACCGTCCAGGTCCCCACCTGGCGTCTCGATGTCGAGCGCGAAATCGATCTATTGGAAGAGCTGGCGCGCATTTACGGCTACAACCGGTTTCCCAACACCCTGCCCGCATTTGTTGGTGCGGTGGTCGAGCTGCCGGATGAGCGGAAGAATGCCAAGGTCCGTGAGAACATGCTGGCGCTGGGGTATGACGAATCGATCTCGATCACCTTCATCTCCCAGCAGGATGCAAAGACCTTCGGTGGAGGCGACCCGCTAGCGCTGGCTAACCCTTTGAGCGACGAGGCCGGATACATGCGGACTTCGCTGCTGCCCGGCCTACTCAACATGGTGAGCTACAACCTGAATCGCGGGACCGTCAACGTTCGGCTGTTCGAGGCCGGGCAGGTCTTCGAAAAGCTGGGCGACCGTCACCACGAGCGCCGGAATCTCGGCTTCGTGGCCACCGGCGATGCTTTCGCCAAGAACGTTCACGCCGCTGCGCAGCCCTACACGTTCTTTCACATGAAAGGTGATGTTGAAGAGCTGCTGTCCGCCTTTCAGCAGCAGTCGCTGTACTTCGACCAGCAGACTCCGGAATACTTCCACCCCGGCCGCTCAGCGCGCGTGGCGCTGGATGGCGAGACCGTGGCGCGCTTCGGACAGTTACATCCTGAGCTTAAAGCGGAGCGCAAGTTGCGATCGGATGTTTATCTTGCCGAGGTGATGCTCGACCGGCTCTACCGCCATGGGCTGCGCGAGCCTCGCTATCAGCGGATCTCGAAGTTTCCGGCCGTCGAGCGCGACTTCTCCTTCGTCTTCGGAGATGCGGTCGCCTTCGAACAAATCAAGTCAGCGGTAGCGGAGCTGGGATTCAGCGAGTTGCAAACCTTCGTTCCAGCGGAAATCTATCGCGGCGAAAAAGTGGGCGCCGGCAAGTACTCCGTGCTTCTCCATGCCGAATTCCAGTCCAAGGAGCGCACCCTGCGCGACGACGAAGTAGCGCAGTGGTCGGCGCAGATCGTCGCCCAACTGGAAGTGCTGGGCGGCGTGCTGCGGGCGCAATAAACTTCCAATTACCACGGGAATCTTGGAATTGTCATCCCGAGCGCAGCGAGGGACCTGCTTTCGCCAGTGACGGAAGAAAACAGATTCCTCGCGCCGAACGCGGGCGCTCGTAATGACAATTCACGTTCACGGCTGCGGTCCTTGTGCCCAATAGCTGCTGCGGGCCAGGACGGTCGCGTCCCGCGGTTCCTTCAGATGCACGCTCAACCGGTGCAGGCCGGGATGCGGTTGCGTGGGCTGAAAGCTCAGCAGATAACGGCTGTGCAGGTGATTGTCGAAGTCGGTCATACGCGCGTCGAAGCCCTTGGCCGAATCGAACATTTCGTACTCTCCACCGCTCAACGAAGCGATCGCCTTGGCGCTATTCTTGCGCATGGCCTGCGCCGCCAGCAGCAACGGCGCCAGCAGGTCCGGGCCTTCGTGCATCTCGGTCTGCTCGGGATGCAGGTCAGGATTGTTATTGCCGCGCAGCGTGTCAAGCAGGTTTGATTTCGACGGCGAGAACGCCAGCGTGTAAACCACGATGTTGCTGTTCCCCAGCGCCTTGATGACATCGTCGATGGTTGCGGAATGGCTGCCATGATCGCGGGTTTCGCTGATCAGCAGCAGCACGCGCTTGCGATTCTTGGGCACGCCGTCGAGCAGCTTGATGGAATAGTTCACCGCATCCAGGATCGCCGCCCCGCCATCGCCGGCCTGCAGTCCTTCCAGATCTCGAGTGACGACATTCTCATTGCCGGTGAAGTCCTCGATGGCGTGCACCTGGCTGTCGAAGGCCACGATGGCGACCTTGGTTTCAGGTTGCGCCATCAACGGTTGCAGCATCAGGCCCAGCCCATGCATGCGCGGCAGTTCGTAGTCGGCGCGCCGTCCGCATTGCACAGCGACCACCAGCGACACCGGCTCGGCCTCCGCCGCTTCATCCAGGTGGACCGTCTGGGCCACGCCGTTGTCCTCAATGATGAAGTCTTTGGCTTGCAAGCCATAAACAATTTCACCCGTCTTGTCGCGGACCAGAGCAGGCACCAGCACAAGGTTCGACTGCGTACGAAAGGTCGGCTCGTCCTGGGAAGCCGCAGGTCTGGCCAGCAGCAAGAGCGAGATTAGGATGGTAATTCCGCACAGGCGCGATTTTTTCCAGCAACGCGGCATCAAGTTTAGCTTCCAGCAAAACAAACCCGGCACGCCAGTTTAGTTGCTCTGGCCGAGTTGATCGGTGCCGAGTACGCCAGGGACCGCCAGCCAATTTGGGCCATCTGCACCGCTGACGTTGCACATTCAGGTTCATCCGCGATAATTGCCAGAGGAATCGCGCACTGCACCGTTCTACGCACAAAGTTCATGCGATATACTGCCCTCAGATCGGCCTAAAATACTTGCGAAGGTCACGCATTCACTATGCCAGCAAATGCCGTTGAAGTAGCTTCCTCCACCGCCGCAGATTTCCGGCCCTTGGAAGAAAAAATCCTGCGCACCATCGAACTTTTGAAGTCCGCACGCCAGGCCCGGGCGGTCGCTGAGCGCGACGCGGCGAGCCTGCGCGAGCAACTGGATAAACGCGCAGAGGAAGTCGAGACCCTGCGGCAGGAGCTAGTCACTTTTCGGCGCGAACGCGAGGAAGTGCGTACCCGGGTAGAAAAGATGCTGGGACAAATTGAGGCTTTGACGCTGGAAGAAGCGGCGGAATAATTGAAGGCAGAGACTAGGATTTAGTGGCTAGGGGCTAGAGTCGCGTTACATCGTCGATTTTCTGGCCCCTAACCCCTGGGTCCTAGCCACTGAACAGGAGGCTAGTTTGAGTCAGTCGAACGGGAACGGCAGCGGCAATGTCCGCGTCGAAATCTACGATCAGACCTATCATCTGCGGGGCTCCGATCCCGAATACATCGCCCAGCTGGCGCAGTATGTGGACAACAAGATGCGGCTGATCTCGCAACAGGCGGCCACCGTCGATTCGCTGCGGGTCGCGGTGCTGGCGGCGCTGAATATCGCCGACGAACTGCACGTGCTGCGACGCAAGTACGAGTGCGTCGCCAGCGACTACAACGAGCAGGCCGAACATCTGGAGGGCGCGCTGGATGAAGTGCTGCAAGACGAGCGGCGGGCGGGATAGCGCTGGTTGACTCTCCGCATAAATGCGGTGTTCGGGCTGATAGCAGGTCTTCTCTAACAAAGTGGCGCGCTGGCACCTTAATGGGGCTTTCCGCCTTTAAGCACGTCATTCGCCAATTATTTACCCACTGGCTCTTGTTATCCGTTGACCTTTTCCATAGCATCTGAGCTGGAAGCCGGCCTGCCAAGTTAGTGTTGGTGGTCACCGTTTTTTGAACCAATGCTCAATGAACAGGGAGCTCGACTCGTATTCGGTTCGGTGTGCAACGTTCCGCCATGCGGAAATGCCTAAAGAGCTGCGGCGGGTTCCCACCGTATAGGACGGGTTCATTGACGGCCCACTGAAACACGGCCCCGCGGGTCGGCTTTTTTGCTACCGCTATTCGCTTTTCGCCGTTCGCTAGTCTCTGGGTCCCCTGTCTTTGCCTGCCTCATTACAGATTCAGAGTTCCCTCGCTGACAACTGCCCATGCCCAGGTTGTGGCCGTTTCTGGCGAAGAGCGAATGGCGAGAAGCCAACAGCGGGCTCTTTCCGGCGAAAAGCGAAAGGCGAGGAGCGAACAGCCGCCTTCCAGCATCTAAAATAGAAGCGTGTTTCCCCGTATATTTCACTTTGGCAGTTTCAACCTTCCCACCTACGGCCTGATGGCGGCCTTTGGCCTGATTTTCGGCCTGCTGCTCATCGTCAAGCTCGGCCGCGAACAGGGACTTGATCCCGACAAACTCTGGAACCTGGGCATCATCGCTATTCTGTCGGGCATCTTCGGCGCGAAACTCCTGATGGTCCTCGTCGACCTCAGTTATTACCGCTCGCATCCCGCCGAACTCTTCAGCTTTTCAACCTTGCAGGCCGGCGGTGTTTGGTCCGGTGGCCTTCTTCTGGCGCTGGCCATGTGCGTCTGGTACATGCGCGCCAACCATATGCCGGTGCTGCGGACCTGCGACGTCTTTGCCCCGGGCCTGGCGCTGGGACACGCGTTTGGCCGCGTCGGCTGCTTCGCTGCCGGCTGCTGCTTTGGCCGCGAGACGCACGTGCCCTGGGCCGTGACTTTCACCAATCCGCTGGCCAACTCGATCAGTGACACTCCTCTTCACGTGCCGCTGCATCCGACGCAGCTCTATGAGATGGTGCTTGAACTTTGTAATTGCCTCTTCCTGGTCTGGCTGATCCGGCACAAGAAGTTCGAAGGCGAGATCATCGGCACTTACATGATCGTCTACGGCGTGGGCCGCTACTTCATCGAATTTTTCCGCGGCGATGAGGGACGCGGCGACTTCCTCGGCTTCATGAGCGGTACCCAGGCAATCGCGATTTGCCTGGTGATCTTCGGCGGCCTGCTGTGGATGCGACGCGCGGCCCTGGCTCCGCCGGCGCCGATCAAAGCCGCGCGGTAGTTTCAAGTTTCAAGTTTCAAGTGGAACGGCGAAGCGCCGGCGCTGCGAATCTAGTCGAATCAGCAGGCAGGGCGGTCACTTCCCATTCCACCGGCCCTTCCAGTCTGTCGTTGACGAACTCCATACTGTTCCGCACACTTGAAACTCGAAACTGGAAACTCGAAACTTGATTTTCCCTGTCACCATTTCCGTTCCCGCAGAAGCCGCCGGCCAGCGACTCGATCAGTTCCTGACGGCGCAGATCGCCGATATCAGCCGCGCGCGCGTACAGCAACTGCTGCAGGCAGAGAAAGCGCTGGTCAACGGTGTGGCCGCGAAGCCTTCGCTGAAATTGCGGGGCGGCGAGCAGATTACCATCCTCGGTGATCCGCAGCCTCCACCGCTGCGGGCGATCGCGGAAGACATTCCTCTCGACATCGTTTACGAAGACGCTGATCTAGCCGTGGTCAACAAGCCGGCGGGGATGATGGTGCACGCCGGAGCCGGCGCCACCGAGGACGAACGCAATCGCGGCACGCTAGTGAATGCCCTACTGCATCGCTTCGCCAAGTTGTCGGACGTGGGCGGCGAGTTGCGGCCGGGTATAGTCCATCGCCTCGACAAAGAGACCAGCGGACTGATCCTCGTCGCCAAGAACGACGTGGCCCACCGCAAGCTCGGCGAGCAGTTCTCCAAGCGCGAAATCAAGAAGAGGTATGTAGCGCTGGTGCATGGTTGGCCGGCGAAAGACCGCGGTACCATCAACTCCGCCATCAGCCGCGATTCAATTCGCCGCATCCGCATGACCACCCGCGGCAGTGCAGGCCGGACAGCCGTAACCCACTACGATGTTCGCGAAAGAATCGCCTCGGCTTATGGAAAGTTTGCGCTGCTTGACGTGCGCATCGAAACCGGACGCACCCACCAGATCCGGGTACACCTGTCGTCGATTGGGCATCCAGTAGTGGGAGACGCATTGTACGGCGCGCCCAAAGAGCTGAAACGGACAACGGCCACCGCCCGCAGACAGTCACGACAGGAAAAGATGGAGGTTAGTTCGTCATCTCCCAGCCTTTCGCCGAAGCAAGACGAAAGAGTGGGGCACGCCGCCGTTCTCAGCCTCGACCGCAATTTTCTGCACGCCGCGGCGATTGAATTTATCCAGCCGCGGACCGCCAAGGGACTGGCGTTCGAGACGCCGCTGCCGCCGGAGCTGTCGCACTTTCTGGAGCAATTGCGGGATTAGCTCAACCACAAACGCTTCTTGACTTGCCTCACCTCACCAGCACGAAGCAGAATTCCAATGTCATGTCTCATCCCCGCCCACGACGGCAATTGCGAAAAGGTTCTAGAATTCTCGCGTGCCCGATCTCCCCAGCGCCATCGTCGCGGAAACTCGTGACCTACGATTTACCCGGGCGCAGCGCATCCAGCTCGCGCTGGTTTCCTGGATTGTTCCTGCCCTGCTACGCTTGATCGGATGCACTCTTCGCGTCACCATGACCTACGAAGAGGGCGCGATCCAAAGCATGGACCAGATCTATCCCGGCATCTTTCCCTTCTGGCATCGCTGCGTGTTGCCGGCCACGTGGCAGTTTCGCCATCAACATCCGGCGGTGATGACCAGCCGCAGCCTGGATGGGGAATACATCGCTCGCGTAATTCGGCGGTTTGGCTTCGTACCGATTCGCGGCTCCAGCTCGCGCGGCGGTCCGCGGGCGTTGCTGGAAATGAACCAGCAACTGATGCAAGGTAACGCTGTGGCCTTCACCATCGACGGCCCACGCGGTCCGCGCTATGTCGCCAAGAAAGGACCGGTGCTGCTGGCGCGCATGAGCGGCGCGGCCATCACCGCGTTTTACGTCGCGGTGGAGAACGCCTGGGTCCTGAAGACGTGGGACGCGTTGGTCATTCCCAAACCGTTCTCGCGGATCTACGTGCGTTTCGCCCGCAAGATTCTTGTCCCGCCGGACGCCGGCGACGCGACGATGGAGCGGTATCACGCCGAGATGCAATCCGCGCTCGATCGCATTACCGCTTTTGCGGAATCGCAATTTCGTCCCGGCCTATAGCAAACGGTTCGAAGGGGCGCAGCTTTAGCTGCGCCATATCAGGCTATTATCTTGTCATCACGAGCCAGGCTTCAGCCCGACGAGGCATCTGCTTTTGACATGCTAGCCGCAGATGTGCGCTCTAGTCTTTGCCCTGCGCCACGACATGGTTCTGCGTACGATATTTCGTGCGGATCTCGCGCAGCTTGTCCACATGCTGATCGCTGAGCGGCTGCTGCTTTCCCAGCAGATGCGTGACCAGGGCAATCTTGGCGAAGTGCTCCACGGTTTCCATGTTCATGTAGGCGGTGATCAGGTCTGGTCCGCAGGTGACGACGCCGTGGTTGGCCATGAGGATGGCATCGTGATCGGCTACCAGAGGCGCCAGCGCTTCCGCCAACTCGGGCGTACCGGGCGGCTCATAGCTGGCCAGAGGCACCGATCCCAGGGTCACGATGATTTCAGAACATAGAGCGCGATCCAGCGCGAGGCCAGCGGCCGCATAGCCGGTAGCAGTCGGAGGATGAGCGTGCACCACGGCGCCGACGTCGCGCCGGCTGCGGTAGATCACCACATGCATGTTGACTTCACTGGAAACATCGCGTGCGCCGCTGACCTTGTTTCCGCGCTGGTCGACGATTACCAGGTCCTGTGGCTCCAGCAGTCCTTTGCTCATCAGCGTGGGCGTGCAAAGAATGTTGCCGTCCTCCAAGCGCACCGACAGGTTGCCATCGGTCGCCGCCACCAGCCCTGTCTGGTGAAGCAGCTTGCCGAAGCGGACAATCTCTTCCCTGTGTTGTTGCTCCGTCTTCATGCGCCGAGCCCCGCATCCTCGATTAGAAACCGATGTTGTATCGTACCGCAGGTCGTGCTCGCCGCAAAAGGAAAGATGAACACCTTCGTGTGACCTGGCGGGTCGGGCATAATATTGACGAACCTGGGGCCGCCTTTTTTATGCCTGCGGGGGGAACTGTTTCGTGCTTGTCGCCGAATTTGATTACCACCTTCCCGAGGAGTTAATCGCCCAGCAGCCGCTGGCTGACCGATCCGCCTCGCGGTTGCTGCATGTCGGTCGCGGTCCCGATCTGCTGGAAGACCTCCAATTCCGCGACTTTCCCGAGCTGCTGCGGCCCGGCGATTTATTGGTCTTTAACAACACAAGAGTTTTGCCCGCTCGGCTCTACGGACATCGCAGCGGCTCGCGAGCGCAACGACCGGCAGAGAGCAATCCCGCGGCCAGGGAGTTTTTGCGCGGCAAGGTGGAAGTGCTGCTGACCAAACAACTCTCGACTTCGCCGCTGGAGTGGGAAGCCCTGGTGCATCCCGGCCGAAAGCTGGGAGTTGGCGAGCGAGTTTATTTTGGCCGCGATGCCGACGAATCGTCGCACCAATTGGCGGCCGAGATCGTTGGCCGTGGCACCTTCGGCGAACGGCATCTCCGCTTCGATCCAGTAGACGACTTCTTCGCCGTGCTGGATCGCATCGGACACATTCCTCTGCCGCCGTATATTGACCGTCCCGACACTCCCGAAGATCGTGAGCACTATCAGACGGTTTACGCCAAGCCACCGGGCTCGGTGGCCGCGCCGACCGCTGGATTGCACTTCACGCCGGAGATCTTGGATCGGATTCGCCAGCGCGGAATCGAGACGGCCGAGATCACTTTGCATGTCGGGCTGGGCACGTTTCAACCGGTCCGCGAGGAAGTGGTCGAAGAGCACAAGCTGCATCGCGAGTGGTTCGAGATTTCCCCGGAAACCGCGAAGAGGATTCAACGGGCGCGCGATGAAGGACGACGTGTGGTGGCAGTAGGGACGACGACCGTCCGCACGCTGGAGTTTGCCGCGCAGCAAACTATCCCATACGAGCAAAATCAGCTTGGGGCGTGCCCTGAGCCTGTCGAAGGTTGGAGCTCCCAGAATCGACGTGCCGGAAACATTACCGCCCAACGCGGCGAAGCTGACATCTTCATCTATCCCGAATTCGAGTTTCGCGTGGTGGACGCGATGCTGACGAACTTTCACCTACCAAAATCCACGCTGCTGATGCTGGTGTCGGCCTTCGCCGGGCGGGAACGAATCCTACAAGCTTATGAACATGCAGTCCGCGAGCGGTATCGCTTCTATTCGTATGGCGATTGCATGTTCGTGGAATAGGCTGTCCAAGCGCGCTTGTGCAGTCAACTCGGGCGCCGACAGGATCGGTTGAGCCTTTTCATGCTTGGTTGCGACAGGAAACCGTCATGCTGACCTGTTTGTGACAGTTATCGCTATCCAACCCGTTCCATCGGCCAGCGATCTCCCGCAGTCCCTTTGATCTTGTCGGCCACATTTTGTTTTAAGTAGAGCGGAATGTCGAGTTCGCGCCCTAATCCGAACCGCACATACCGAAGAAATACAATCTGGCGTCGGGAAACCGCTACCTCCTCCCACGGGATCAGAAGCGGTGGGTGTCTGAACCGGAACAACGGCATCATGGCCAGATACAGTCCGTGTGGATTGCAGCCCACAGTTAGACAGTTTCCATACCCAGCGATCCAGCGCATCTGACCACTCCGTCCTGTCCAACGTTCGCCAACGAAAGGTACTCTCAGCCGGAACCGCTTTGCCAACGTCGTCCAGCCGCCAATATAGCTGATCACCGCAGACACGAGAAGCCAAAGGGCTAAGGCATAGCACGGGATGATGATCCAAAGTGCGGTGTGGTGCTGGTCTAGCCAGTTCTGCATATTCGTAGGTCAGTAGGGCAAGAAAGCATTCTACCGCGAACGATATCCGAGTCCTATGGCGGCATTCACCGCGAGTTGTTAGAATTTTCTCTTGCCCTCCACGCGCAAAACCGCAAAATCCTCCACCTTCTCCAGCGCCGCCAAGCCGGCGAGCGCGGTGAAGAGCGCTGCTGCCAAGCCCGTGGTCGCCTCGCCGCCTGAGCCTGCCGGCTCCAAGGGCCGCATCTACCTCATCGATACCATGTCATTCATCTTCCGCGCCTATCACGCCATGGCGCGGCAGCGGCCCATGTCCACCAAGACCGGCATCCCGACCAGCGCGACTTTCGTCTTCGTCAACATGTTGCGTAAGTTGCGCGCCGACTTTGCGCCGCAATATTTGGCCGCGGTGTTTGACGTGGCCGCTCCCACCTTTCGCGACGAGCAGGCAACCGCGATCACCAGCCTCCGCAAGTTCGACGCCAAGACGCAGGCATTTGTCGATGTAGCCTACGACGGCTACAAGGCCAATCGCGCTGCCATGCCCGACGATCTAGCCCAACAGGTGCCCTACATCCGGCGAGCGCTTGAGGCCTATCGCATTCCGATGCTCGAAGCATCCGGCTTCGAGGCAGATGACGTGATCGGCACGCTGGCGCGCAAAGCCGTCGACGCGGGCTATTCGGTCTTTGTGGTTTCCAGCGACAAGGACATGATGCAACTGGTCAGCGACCGCATCTGCGTGCTCAATCCGCCCAAGGACAACCTGATCTGCGATGCTGCCAAAGTCGAGGAGATTCTCGGCGTTCCTCCGGACAAGGTTGTGGATGTTATGGCGCTGCGCGGCGATGCCATCGACAATATCCCCGGCGCGCCGGGCATCGGCGATAAAGGATCGGTGGAGCTGATTCAGCGCTTCGGCAGCGTGGAGAACGCGCTGGAGCACGCGTCGGAAGTCGAGCGCAAGACTTACCGCGAGTCGCTGCAAAACAATCGCAACGCAGTCCTGGTCAGCAAGAAATTGGTGACCATCGATACCGATGTGGCCGTCGACTTCGAGCCGGAGACCATGCGCGCGCAGGAGCCCGATCCGGCCGCCGCTCGCGCCCTGTTTACCGAGTTGGAGTTCACCACGCTGGTGCAGGAGTTCCTGAACGAGAACATCGAGCTGGGCGAGACCGACTATCGCGAGGCTGAGAACGCGGCTGAGGTCGAAGCTGTCATCGCGGCGGCGAAGAAGCCCGGCAAGATGCTAGCCATCGCCTTGGAATCTTCCGTGGCCGAGCCTGCGGTCATGGTCGAAGTTGAGGTCGCGGACGAGCCGGAGTTGGAGCAGCTTTCGCTGACGGCAGCGCCTCAAGCCATTGCAGAACCGGCCGCGAGCCAGCGGGTTGCGATCTCATCTGAAGCCGGCAAAGCGCTGACGCTCGCACTCGACGACTCGAAGCTGGCAAAACCGTTGCAGCAAGCGCTGGCTGATGAATCGCTCCCCAAAGCCGTGCACGACTACAAAGCGGCAATGCACATTTTCACTCAGCAGGGATTGGCGCTGGCCGGTGTCCGGCACGATCCCCTGCTGTACGGATATCTGCTCGATCCGACATATTCGACTTACGGATTGCGCGAGACTGCGCAGCGCAAGTTCAATCACAAGATGGGACCATCGCCCGCCGAGGCTGCCGACGTTACCTTGCGCCTGACGGAAAAGCTGCGCGAGGAAGTGGAAAAGGCTGGTCTGCGGAAGGTTTACGACGAGATCGACCTGCCGCTGGTGCCGGTGCTGGCGCGCATGGAAGAAGCGGGCATCAAGCTCGATTGCAACGTGCTGGCGGAAATGTCGCGGCGGCTGGAGCGCGAGATCGAGGCCAAAGCGCGCGAGGTCTACGACAAGTCCGGCTTCGAGTTCAACATCAATTCGCCCAAGCAACTGGGCGACGTGCTGTTCAACAAGCTCAACCTGCCCAAGCCCATCAAGTACGGCAAGGGCAAGACCATCTCGACCGCGGTGGATGTGCTGGAGGGACTGGCGAGCGATCACGAAGTTCCGCGCATGGTGTTGGATTACCGCCAGCTCTCCAAACTGAAGTCGACATATGTTGACGCACTGCCGGCGCTACTCAACTCGTGTACGCGGCGGCTGCACACGACTTTCAACATGGCTGGTTCGGCAACCGGACGGCTTTCATCAGTCAATCCCAATCTGCAGAACATTCCCATCCGCACCGAGCTGGGACGCGAGATTCGCGCGGCATTTATCGCCGAGCCGGGACACGTTCTGTTGGCTGCCGACTATTCGCAAATCGAGTTGCGGCTGCTGGCGCATTTCTCCGGTGACAAGCTGCTGGTGGAGGCGTATCGCACAGGCGAAGACATCCACACGCTGACCGCGTCGCAAGTCTTCGGCGTGCCGCCGTTGATGGTTGACGCCGAACATCGCCGCCGCGCCAAAGCGGTGAATTTCGGCATCGTCTACGGGCTGTCGCCGTTCGGATTGTCGCAGCAACTGGGCATCGACACCAAAGAAGCCAAGCGCTTCATCGACGCGTACTTCGAGAAATACAGCGGTGTGCGCGGGTTCATCGACAGCACGCTGGAGCAAGCCCGGCGCGATCAGAAAGTCACCACGCTGTTCGGACGTGTGCGTCCCATCCCCGACATCCACAGCAAGAACTTTAACCTGCGGGGCTTTGCCGAGCGCACTGCAGTCAACACTCCACTGCAAGGCACGGCCGCCGATCTGATCAAGCTGGCCATGATTCGCATCGATGCCGAGTTGCGCGAACGCCAACTGGCTGCGAAGATGCTTCTGCAGGTCCACGACGAATTGGTGTTCGAGGTACCGGATGGGGAAGTGGACACGGTCAAGCGACTGGTGACCGATCACATGGAGAACGTTTATCAGCTCAAAGTTCCGCTGAAAGTTGACGTCGGAGTGGGACCGAACTGGCGAGATATGGAGTAGGCTGTGCCGTTCGCGAAGCAGGCAAAAGACGACCCGCCGGGCGGGAAGCTTACGCCCCAGCAGATGGTTACGTTCTCGCAGGCGGTGGCCGAGTACATCTACACCCAGCGTAACCGTTACTACAGCCGGGCGGCTCCGCTCGCGTTTGAACAGGTTTGGTCGCGCTTCTTTCCGGCAGTGGACCTGGAACGGATTCGCGTGTTGCAGCCCGGGCAGGAGCGGGTCCCCAACCCACCTTTTTACGAGGACCTGGAAAAACTGGGCTTTACCGGCTTGCCCAACTTCACGACCATGGCCGCCATCACCTTCGACGATGTGGTCGTCT
Organism: Acidobacteriaceae bacterium; assembly: GCA_003165795.1. GTDB lineage: Bacteria > Acidobacteriota > Terriglobia > Terriglobales > Acidobacteriaceae > Bog-257. The sequence goes on along the minus strand of PMWW01000079.1, from coordinate 25,362 downwards.
TCCACGATCCCGTCACCCCCCAACTGGTCTTCCACGAACTGGTGCACATGGTGCAGTACCGGTTGCTGGGGATCGAGGAGTTCGCGCGCTTGTATGTGCGCGGGTATTTGCAAGGCGGATACGACGGCACGCCGCTGGAAGTCTGCGCCTATCAGCTAGACGGAAGGTTCATCATGGGTAGCGTCGGGTTTGATGTTGAAGCGGAGGTCAAGGCGTGGATTGACGAAGGCAGGTTCTAGGGTCAGGGGCTAGGGTCAGAGTGGACTTTAGGAAGTTATGCATGAAACGCATATTCTTGCAACTTGCATAATTCCACTTCACCTACCCCTTTTCTAATCCTTAGTCCGTAACCGCTATGCCCTGCCTTCAGATCCCGATTGCTTGCTGGATCGCGTTGGCGATGGCGTCGGTGTGGCGACGCATCACCTGCTCCGATTCGGCTTCAATCATGACTCGCGCCAGCCTTTCCGTGCCGGAGTAGCGAACGACGACTCGGCCGTTGCCGTCGAGTTCGCGCTCGGCGTCGCGGATCGCGCGCGCGACCTCCGTCAATTCATCCAGCGGCAACTTCTCGCGCACGTGAACGTTCTTGATCTCTTGCGGAAAGACCTTCATGTCGGCAACCAGCTCGGCCAGCGACTCGCCCGTCCGAGCGATCACCTCCAGCACGCGCAAGGCGGTCAGGATGCCGTCGCCGGTGGTGGTGTCCACGTCGCGAAACAGAATGTGGCCAGATTGCTCACCACCCAGGGTGGCACCGGTCTTCAGCATCTGCTCCAATACATACTTGTCGCCCACCGGCGCGCGCAGCATGCGAATTTCGCTGCGTCGTAGCGCGGCTTCCAGTCCCATGTTCGACATCGTAGTGGCCACAACCGTTTCGTTGTGCAGCATGACATGAGTTTTCATGTCGCGCGCAGCCAGCAGCAGGATGCCATCGCCGTTGACCACTCGCCCGGCTGCGTCAGAGAATAGAGCGCGGTCGGCATCGCCATCGAAGGTAATACCGAGATCGTACTTCCCTTTCGCCGCGGCGACGGCTTGCGCAACATGTTCGGGGTAAAGCGCGCCGCAGCCGGCATTGATGTTGCGGCCATTAGGCTCAATGTGCAGGAAGTCGGCGGCAATCCCACAATCGCGAAATACCAGAGGCGCGATGGTGCTGGCCGCCCCGTTGGCGCAATCCACCAGCACGCGCAGCTTGCTGAAATCGGTGACCGCGACAAAGTCGGCCAGCCAGTGCGCATACTGTGACCGCAGCTCCTGGTCACCCGGCAGCATTTCCGCTGCAGGTCCCACAACGTTAGAGACGCCTTCCGCCAGTTGCTCCAGGTGGGCGAAGATGTCGGCCTCAATCTCGTGTTCGAGTTCATCGGACAGCTTGTAGCCGTCGGCGCCGAAGATCTTGATGCCGTTGTCCTGCCAGGGATTGTGGGAGGCGGAAATGACAATACCGGCGGAGAAATGATTGGTCCGCGTGAGATAGGCGATCCCCGGAGTGGTGATGACGCCGGCGCTCGCAACTTTGACATGCGAAGCTTCCAATCCAGCGGCCAGGACCGAACTGATCCAGGCGCTCGACTCGCGAGTGTCCTGACCGATCAGGACGCGGTCATTGTTTTCACGCGCGGCCAGTCGCTGCCCCAAGGCGCGTCCGATCGCGAAGACGGTTTGCCGGTCGAGCGGATACTCGCCCGCAACGCTCCGAATTCCGTCCGTTCCGAATAGCTGTCGCATCGTTATCTTCGCTCCTGCCCCGCGTCACATACAAGACTCCGCCCAAATGGGGGGTTAATTCTCGATCGTATCAAGCGCCCTAGCGGCGCTTTTAGTAGTGCCAGTTTTGCTGCTTAAGGCTGGCCGGGTTTCCCCGAATTCTTTCCCGTGTTGACCGTCACGTGGATCGGGCCGGGCGTTTGCACCCGCACTAAGGGATCAGCCACGTAGGCGTGGGTGGTGAATGTTGCCGTTCCCACTACGCCCGTAGCGTCCACTGGATCGGTCATGGCGGTCAGGATCGCTTGCACCCGTCTCTGCGGACCCACAATAATAATGCTCGCCGGATCGGCCGTCACTTCGGTTATGCCATAGCCGCTCAACAATGTGCCAATCACGCGCGGCTGGACTTCCACCGATCGCGTGGAACTGCGATCGAAGCTGATGTGAAATTGCGATGGCACGATCTGCACCACGTTCACGTTGCGCGGAACACGGATGTCCTGGGCCGTGAGGTCGAAGGTACGCTCGCCGGGATTGGCTCCGCGCAGGTCGAGGATGGCGTGCACCTCGGAAGGACGCAAGCCCTGCAGCAAGCGCTCGGGGCCACGCAAAGTGACCAGCGCTTGAAACGGGTAATCGGAGTTGATCTCCAGATTGCTGGGGGCGTGCTGGAATTCCAGCGGCACGGTCATCGGGATTTCAATGGGCTGGTCGCGGCCCACGGCCCACCATAGCATCACGGCGATGGCCAGCGAAACCAGCTTGAAGGCCAGGTTCTTGAGAATGTATTTGCGAACGAAGTTGCGGATCGATTCGCCCATGTTAGCGCTCCGCTCCATCGGCAAGGTCCTTCTCGTGACTGAGGCGTTCGACTTCGCGGTCTTCGGCTGCCATCTCGCGGTCCGTGACCGTGGTGGGCAACACCGCCGGAGGTACGTAGCGACGCAGGACTTCACTCAGGCGCTCGCGCAGGTATTCGACGGTGATGTCGCGCTCGATGGCGCCTCCCACGGCAATACTGATGGCGCCGGTTTCTTCCGAAATCACGACCGAGATGGCATCTGTCTCTTCGGTGATGCCGATAGCGGCGCGATGGCGCGTGCCGAATTGGGTGGAGAGCACGGGATTCATCGACAGCGGCAGGAAGCAGGCGGCGGCGGCGATGCGACCTTTCTGTATGATGACTGCACCGTCATGCAGCGGCGCGCTCGGTCGAAAAATAGTAATCAGCAGGTCGTAGGAAAGATTGGCATCGAGCGGCACACCGCTCTCGATAAAGGTACGCAGGCCGATTTCGCGTTCGATAACAATCAACGCGCCCGTGCCCGTCTGCGAAAGATGATTGGCCGCAAGCACGATGTCTTCATAGCTGTCCGTGCCATTGAACACGCCGCCGCGCGAAGTTGACAGCCGGCGGCCCAGGCGCGCGAGCGCATGGCGAATCTCGGCGCCGAAAACCACGATCAACGCAAAGACGGCGTAAGGAAACAGGGTGGTGATGAGCCAGTCGACCGTCTTGAGCTGTTCGATATGCGCGAGCCAGAACGCTGCCACTAGCAGAATCACCGCCACCAGCATGGGGATGGCGCGGGTGCCCTTGATCAGCTTGAGGAACTCATAGATGATGAACGCCACAACCAGGATGTCGAGGATGGAGATCACCGACAATTGCGGAATGTGACCGATGTTTTGCAGCATTCTGGTTTTCAAAAGCGGCCCAAACCGCGTCGATAGCTTTAATTCTAATGCATCGTGGATGGGGGCAGTAATTAGTGGTTAGCGGATGGTGGATAGTGTAACCGGTGAACGATCCTGGTTCTTGCGAGAATTCGGACTTAGGGAAGTTCTGATTAAGTCTGTAGGTTGAAGGGGACGGCCTTCATGCCGTCCGCAAATATTTGGTATGAAATAGGCGCTTTAGCCCCGGCAGCATTGCAATGGACTTGATCAGATCGTCCTTAGATTACGGAACGTACTATTCACTATCCACCATCCACTAACTTGACTTCGGCGGTAAATTCGCCGCGGCCGAGTTGGGTGCGGACCTGTTCGCCAGGCTTGACTTGCGCGGCCTGCGTAACCAGATGACCATTCGTATCAAAGACCAGCGCGTAGCCGCGGGCCAGGATCGCCGTGGGCGAGAGCGCTTGTAAGTTGCTCTGCAGCCGCTCCCAGCGAGAACGACGTCGCAGCAAGATGGTCTCGCCCGCGCGTCCCAGGGCCACCGTCAACCGGTCCACCTGCGTGTCGCGTGAGACGAAGAGGCGCGAGCTGGCGGAGATCAGCTCGGCAGTGCGCGCCTCGAGTTCTCGGCGCATGACGCCAACGCGTACCCGTGGATCGTAACGGCGGAGATGGGCTTCGAGCGTTTCAAGGCGGCGGGAAAGCTCCTTCAACCGACGAGATTGCGCCTGGACCAGGCGAAAACCAAGATCGTCCAGGCGTTGCTGGCGGCGGGCGATGGAGTCCTGCATCCGCGCGAAGACGGCGTTTTGCGCCAGGGTCGAGAGCGCATTGTTGGCGCGCAACAGTTTGTAATTAATGGCCTGCGTCATGCGCTTGTAAAGCGCGTGCAGTTTCTCGGAGAGCTCGTGCTGAGAGCGAATCACCAGCTCCGCGGCGGCTGATGGCGTGGGCGCTCGCAGGTCGGCAACGAAGTCGCAGATGGTGAAATCGGTTTCGTGCCCGACGGCGGAGATGACCGGAACTTCGCAGCTGGCAATGACGCGCGCCAGTCCTTCGTCGTTAAAAGCGAACAAGTCTTCGAACGAACCTCCGCCGCGAGCGACGATGATGACATCCGCGTGGCCGTGCCGGCTGAAGTATTGCACGCCCGCAGTCACCTCGGCAGCGGCCATGTCGCCCTGCACCTGCGCGGGGTAAATGACCACGTTCGCCGACTCGTGGCGGCGCCGAAGAATGTTCAAGATGTCTTGCAGCGCGGCGCCGCGCGGCGACGTGACCAAGCCGATGCGCCCCGGAAGAGTGGGGATGGGTTTCTTGCGGGCCGGGTCGAACAGACCCTCAGCGGCCAGCTTGGACTTCAATTGCTCGAAGGCAATCTGCAGCGCGCCGGCGCCCTTGGGCTCGAGATGCTCGGCCTGGAATTGCAGGTCTCCGCGCTCGTCATAGATGGTCACCCGACCGCGAGCGATCACCTGCAAACCGTTCTCGGGACGGAAACGCAACAGTCGCGCCTGGGTGCGCCACATCACCACCCGCAGTTGAGCGGAGCCGTCTTTCATGGTGAAGTAAAGATGACCGGACTCGGCAGGGCGATAGTTTGAGATCTCGCCCTCTACATACACGTCGGTGAAGGCGCGTTCCACCTGAGTACGCACTGATGCGACCAGCTCGCGTACGGGATAGATCTTCCGCGGCGGTGCCTGGAAAGCCAGTCCGAGTTGTTCCGCGCCGGCCATGGAGGCAGTGTATCAAGGGGAAGCTGTCAGCTGTCAGCCGTCAAAGAGAGCTTGGTCGAGACGAATGATGAAGATCCTTAGACTAGAAGCTATCTCATAAATCGGGTTTGAAAGGGCACGGCTTCAGCCGTGCCGTGGGAGTCCTTTGAATGTGGGGTTACTCGGGGTGGAAGCGTTTCGGATTTGTGCGATGGCTTCTAGAAATTGCACAGCACGGGGAGGTCTGCAAAGCTGACGACTGCACGCTGGCGGCTTCTCATCGCATCCGGTTCACAATGTACAGCACCAGCGACAGGATCACGCTCAGAAGGATGCAAGTCATCAGCGGGAAGTAGAAGGTGGTGTTCTTGCCGCGATGGACGATATCGCCAGGCAGGCGTCCAATGGGAAGGTTGACCTTGCCGGCGAGTATCAGGACTATCCCCAGGATAAGGATCAGTCCGCCAAGAAAAACCAGCCTCCGGCCAAGGTCGCCCATAGTTCCAGGTTGTTCGATGCTGCTGGCCGAGAGAAGTACAACAATAACTTGCCTACACCAGCAGCCCGGCCCTACTTCCAGATCCAATTACGACGTCTGCTCGACCTGATCGAAGAGTTCCTGCAGCGGCAAGTGGATTGCCGTGTTGGGTACTGTGAGCACTCCAGTTTCCGGCTCCTGAAAACCGGTTTGACTGCATACGTAGGCGCGTCTTGTGGCAGGATCGATTATCCAAACGTGCCGTACGCCAAAGGCGAGATAGTCGTCGACGCGTTCCCTCATGCTACGAAGGGTGTCGTCTTTGGACAGAACCTCGATCAGAATGAGGGGAGGCGTCGTGATGATGGGCTCGCGAGCTTGGTCCGAACGCAACACCGTAACGTCGGGAACCCGGAAGCGAGTTGGAGCAACTTGGACCCGCTGCTCAACTACCGGCAGAACGTTCCATTCTTTTCGTCTTGTCCAGAACCAAGCGACTACTGCAGTCTGCAAAAGGCTGTGTTCAAGCTCTCCCAAGTTCCTCTCCTGCAGTTCTCCGTCGACGTAGTCGCGGTCCGGGCGGTAACTGGTAGCGACGTATTCTTGCACCGAGATGAGCGTTGCACTCGACATGGTGGGTCCCTAGCTTCCCTATATTATGCTCCGCGCCGGAGGGCCGGCCAAACTACTTTAGCGACGCCGCAAGAAGGCAACGCTACTGAATGATCGTGCCACAGGCGATTCGGTCGCCGGAATTGCCGGACGGATCGGTTTTGTAATCGTCAGCCTTAGCGTGAATGATGATCGATGTACCTTCGTTGACATGCAGCGAGTTCCACTCTTTGGCTGAACCCAGCGTAACGTCGTCGTCCTTGACGGTCACGTTCGCCTTGCCGTTGTCCTCGACAGTAAAGTTCATCATGTCGCCGGCGTGGTGGCCCTGGGGATTATCGAAGCCGTGCTGCTTGTTAGTGGGATTAAAATGCCCACCGGCTGACTTGAAGTCGGGAGCATCGCATTTGGGGTTCTGATGGAAGTGGACGGCGTGAACGCCGGGAGGCAAACCTTTGACATCGAGCTTCACAATCACTCCCGGTTGTTGCGTGGACGGGAATGTAATGGTAGCGGTGCCAACGTCGTCCCCTTTGGCGTCCACTAATTTGACAGTCGTCTTCTCTGACGCCTTGGCTTGAGGGATCCCGGAGACGAGGCATGCCGCGAGGGCAGCACTCACCAGCAGAGCGCGAATTGCGAATTTATGGTCCATAACTTGGAAGTTTTATCACGAATGGGCATCTCTGCCCAATTCCGGAGGGCGTTGTAACAAACTCTTAGTAGGGTTTGGTTTTGATAAGGCGCACCGGACCGGCCGCTCTATAATGCTCGTTCTGCCAGAGATACAGCGTTTTCTAGTGTGAATCGGCAGAGCGTCAGGTGCAACCATGGCAATGAGTTCGTCCCGGTTTTCCCAGCTTCTTCTGAGCACGCAATTCGTGATATGGGTCATCTATGGAGTTTTGGCAGGCATGGGGCATTGGCCGGTGGGAGTCGCGTTTGGACTTCTTGCCAGTGCGTGTCTATTAGCGCTGGAGGCCAGCCGCCACATCAAGATTAAGCTACTGGACTGGGTGCTGCTGGGCTACTTCGTCCTGGCCGCCATCGCGACCTTCGTGGTCCGGTCGGCAAGTTTTCCTACCTACAGTTCCGTAATCATCTGGGTCCTGTACGCCGGGGTGTCTTGGGGCTCGATCCTGTTGGGAGCTCCGTTCACCCTGCAATATGCGCGCGAATCCGCGCCGCCCGAGCATTGGCAGAGCCCCGGATTTATTCGCGCCAATCAGGTCATCAGCCGAGTCTGGAGCCTGGCGTTTGTCATTAATATCGTGCTGGTCACGATCGCGCTTAACCCTCGGGACTATCCTCTGTTGAGCGGCGTGCTTGCCCCGATCTTGATGATGGCCGCCGCGTCGATTTTCACCTCCCGCTATACGAAAATAACCCGCGAGCGGGCCCCGCAATCCTGACTGCTGACCGAACACAGCGACCTGCCGCGAACCTTTCTTCTGGTATGCTGTCGGGTTTGCCTCTGCAACGAGGCCACTCTTGATGCGAAAGGTGCGGCATTGGCTGTCTATCCTATAATTCTGGTCCACGGTGGGGCGTGGGCCATTCCCGAAGACATGGTTGAGTCACATTTGCACGGCGTGGAAGCTGCGGCCAATGTGGGCTGGCAGATATTGCAGCGCAGCGGCAGCTCGCTCGATGCGGTCGAGGCGGCAGTGGTCGCGATGGAGGAAGACGAGACCTTCGACGCCGGGCGGGGCTCGTTTCTGAACATGGATGGCCGGGTGCAACTGGACGCGCTCATCATGGACGGCGCCACGTTGCGGGCGGGCGGCGTCGGTTGCGTGGAGCACATCCGCAATCCCATTCGCGCGGCCAAGAAAATTTTGACCGAGAGCCCGCACGTGTACTTCGTGGGAACCGGCGCCGAACGCTTCGCCCAGGAGCACGGCATCGAGTTGTGCGCCAACCAAGAGCTGATCATCGAGCGTGAAGTCGAACGCCTGCGTGAGGCCAAGAAGCAAGGCTACCTGCAGATGCCCGACGAGTTCGGACCTTGCCGCTCGCATGACACAGTGGGAGCGGTGGCGTTGGATCGCTACGGCAACATCGCCGCAGCCACCTCGACTGGGGGAACGCTGAACAAGGCGCCGGGGCGGGTGGGCGATTCGTCGCTGATCGGCTGCGGCTGCTACGCCGATAATCGCAGTGCTGCGGTGTCCACCACCGGGTGGGGCGAGCCGATGATGAAGCTGGTGCTGAGCAAGTGGGCGGCTGACCGGGTAGAAGACGGGCTGGCGCCGCAGGAATCGGCGCAGCGCGCGTTGTACTATCTGAAAGCGCGGCTTAATGGCCACGGCGGCGTGATCATGGTCGATACCCGCGGACGCATCGGCATCGCGCACAACACGCCGCGAATGGCATGGGCCTTGTGCACCAAAGAGAAAGCGTCGAAGGGAATTGTGATCGAGGGATAAGGGGTTCACCATTCGCGGTCGGCGACCGCGTTGCCTATTGAGACGGAATACCCAAGTCCTTGCAGATCTTCCTCGCCAGATCGTCATTACCTTTGGAATGGCGGGGACTTTCCCTGCAGTCCGGTTAACCTAGATTGAATGATTGGCGCCTTCGCGCAAGAGTTCGCATCCGTGCTGCTGTAGATGTCGAACCAATTCCCGGCGTTTCACGCACTGACCGTCAACGGCTCCCGAATGACCTCATTACCCGAAGTAGCTTCCTGGGCCAAGGTTCGGTTTGCTTCCAGCACAAGGGCGACAGCTTCGTGAAGATTGGCGCGAGCCTCTTCCAGCGTTCCGCCTTGGGTGTTCGCCCCCGGCAACTCCTCGACGAAAGCGATATAGCCCTCGGGCACGCGGCGGAAGACGGCGGGGAACTGGAAATCCATGAGAGCTATCATACGCTGATTCGCTCGGTGACCTCGACTCAGCCGCGGCTGAGTGGTGACTGGCACGCTCTCCTCCCATTTACAATCGACTGTCCCACCCGAAGGTGATTCCGGCATGACCAAGCCCCGAGACAACACCCAGCACGCTGACGCCACCCGCTGCATTCATTCCGGCGAAGATCGTCACGGCCAATCCGCCCCGCTGACTACGCCCATTGTCCAAACTTCGGTGTTCGTGGTTCCCGATGTCGAGGGCCTGCGCCGCTATGCCAAGGGCGATAGCGGCGAGTATCTCTACTCGCGATATGGAAATCCCACGGTCACGGCCGTGGAGGAAAAGATGGCTGCGCTGGAGGGAGCCGAGGCCGCGCTGGCCACTTCCAGTGGGATGGCCGCGGAAATGGTCGCGGTGCTGGCGGCCTGCCAGGCGGGCGATGAGATCGTCTCCATGCTCGACGTCTACGGCGGGACGGTCAAGTTGTTCGAGCAGGTGCTGCCGCGATGCGGGATCAAGGTGCGATTTGTTCCCCATCGCGACATCAAGAATGCCGATCGTTATTTCAGCCGTAAGACGCGCATGATGTTTCTGGAATCACCCACCAATCCGACGCTGCGTTGCGTCGATTTGGCCGCGCTGTGCGAACTGGGACGAAAGCGCAAGGCATGCGTGGTGGTGGACAATACGTTTGCCACTCCGGTGCTGCAGAAGCCGCTGGAGTTGGGAGCCGACATGGTGATTCATTCGGCGACGAAATACCTTGGGGGCCATAGCGACCTGACCGCCGGCGTGCTGGCTGGATCGAAAAAATGGATGGATGCCGCGCGCGCGATGATGATCCTGGCCGGCGGCTGTGTCGATCCGGGCTGCGCTTACTTGCTGCTGCGCGGTTTGAAGACGCTGCACGTTCGCGTCGAGCGTGCCTGCCGCAACGCCCTGCGAATTGCCGAGACGCTGCAACAGCATCCTAAGGTCGCTCGCGTTTATTATCCCGGCTTGCCGAACCACGAAGCACACGAGGTGGCGCGGCGGCAGATGAAAGACTTTGGGATGATGGTGTCGTTCGATCTCCGAAGTGGCGGCCGAGCGGCCGAGCGCTTTATCGATAGCCTGAAGTTGTGGTATCTGGCGCCTAGCTTGGGAGGCGTGGAATCGACGGTTTCCTATCCGGTGCTCACCTCGCACATTGGCCTGAGCACCAAGCAACTGGAGCTGCTGGGGGTGTCAGCGGCCACGGTGAGGCTGTCGGTGGGCATCGAGGACGCCGACGATTTGATTGGCGATATGGACCAAGCACTGAGGCAGGCATAGGATCAAGATTCAGTTTGCACCAGACTGGTGTATATACTAATGCTATGGCAATGACGAAGCGCGAATCCGCAAAACCCATCCGACGCAGCGTGACGCTGCCGCCCCAACTAGGTCAGCAAGTCCATGTGATGGCCAAGCGCCGGCGCCTTAGCGACAACCGGATACTGGTCGAACTCATCGAGGAAGGGATTGAAGCCGGCAAACGAAAAGAACGGGCTTTTCTTGAGCTGGCCGAGCGTTTCCGCGCCGCCAGCAATCCGTCTGAAGTGAAGCGCTTGGGCGAGCAGTTAGGGCGCTTTGTGTTTGGTGAGTAGTGCCCTTCATCAAGACATGGTCCGAGCTTCCGGACGCCATTCGCAACCATTTGGTCGAGCGCATGCACGATCGCCGCATCAGTCTCGAGGACCTCAATCTCTTGCGACGGTGGATTGAATCGAAACCCGACGTGCCGGAAGGGCCATGGTACAAGGACTTCGGTTCTTTCAAGGTTTGTGGAGAAGGCGGTTATCCCAAGACGTTCCTGTCACCCGGCCAAGCCGCAAAAGGCCGGAAGCTTTAGATAACGGCTACGCATTGGAACCGCACGCGAGGCGGAGCGGCGAACAGCAACTACTGGAGGCCAAGTTTCGTTGACCGTGAAATTCCCCGGTAGTACCATCGAAGCAACCGGTGGAACGCAGGAGAGAGCTGTTTCGGAATCGTTTAAACGATGACACTTCTACGCGCCACAGTTCCGGCGAGTCTTCTCCTGTTCCTGTGCATACTGACAGGATGCGAGACCACGGCACCAATCAAGTCCTCTCTACTTCCTGCCCAAGCCAGTGCGCCGCCAGTGACTACGCTTGCGGCTCAGAAATCGCCACCGCCTGCTTCTAAGATCCAGGAAGCTCCAAAACCCCAACCGCAGGCCGATCCAGCCGATGCCCTGATTGCCCAAGCCGAAAAGCAGTACGCGGCCGGTCAGGCCAACTATCAGGCTGGCCATCTGGAGGCGGCGAAGGAAGATTTTGACCAGGCATTCAACACTCTGCTCACCAGCAACCTGGACGTGCGCAACGACGAGCGCCTAGATCGCGAGTTCGAGAAGATTGTCGAGGCGGTCCACGGACTGGAGCTAGTGGCGCTGCAGCAGGGCGATGGCTTCACCGAGCAGCGCTCCGAGCCGGCGCCGATCGACGAAGCCAACGACATTACTTTCCCGGTCGACCCCAACATTCGGGCGAAGGCTGAAGCCGAGATCAAGACGACCAAGTCCGACCTGCCGCTGGTGCTGAACGACCAGGTGGCGATGTTCATCAATTATTTTTCCAGTCCGCGCGGGCGGGCCACGTTGGAACATGCCTGGGCGCGCTCGGGCCGCTACCACGAGATGATCGCGCGGGTCCTGAAGGAAGAAGGGGTCCCGCAGGACTTGATCTACCTGGCGCAAGCGGAATCGGGCTTCCAGCCGCTGGCGCTGTCGCGAGCCGGGGCGCGCGGCATGTGGCAGTTCATGCCCGGTTCGGCGATCCTCTACGGGTTGAACCGGACTTGGTGGGTAGATGAGCGTCAGGACCCAGAGCAAGCGACCCGCGCCGCCGGACATTACCTGAAGGACCTCTATAACCAATTTGGCGACTGGTATCTGGCGATGGCGGCCTACAACTCGGGCGCCGGCACGGTGCAGCACGCGGTGGAACGTACCGGCTATGCCGATTTCTGGGAACTTTACCAGCGCGGCGTGCTGCCCCAGGAGACGCGGAATTACGTCCCCATCATTCTCGCCGTGACCATCATGGCGAAAAATCCGGAGCAGTATGGGCTGGCGCGCGTCGCGGCGGAACCGGCGCCGCAGGTGGACCAGGTCAGGATTGACTATCCGGTGGATCTGCGGCTGGTGGCGGCATGTGTCGACACCTCAGTGGACTATTTGCAGCAGCTGAATCCCAGCCTGCTGCGCATGACCACTCCAAAGGACCAGTTCTTTATGCTGAATCTTCCCACCGGATCGCGCGAGAAGTACGAGGCGGCGATTGCCGTCGTGCCGCTCGACATGCGCACCTACTGGCGCTATCACAAAGTGGAGTATGGGGATACGCTGCCTTCGATTGCGCGGAAGTATCACACTACCGCAGCCTCGATCGCCGACGCCAACAATCTCGCGGGCGATGAAGTCAAGGCCGGATCGAAGCTCATCATCCCCATTTCACCCGGGCGGCACGACGCCCCGACCGTCGCCTATTCTCATCGCGCCTCGCATTACAAGGTGCGAAAGGGCGATACCGTGGAGTCGGTGGCCGACGATTTCGAGGTTCCGGTAGAAAAGGTGCGCCAATGGAACCACTTGCGGGGAACGGCCCTGACTCCTGGCCGTACTCTGACTATTTACAAACCGTCGGCGTCGGAAAGCGCCGAGGCGGAGTCCCCCGGCACCCAGAGCACCCCAGCCAAGGCCAAAAGCAACAGCCAGTCGCACAAGGCGCAGAGCGCCGAAGCCGCGAGATATCACAAGGTTAAGAAGGGCGAAACCCTTAGCAGCATCGCCGAAACGAACCACACGTCGGTGGCTGCCCTGAAGCGCGACAACCCCAAGCTCACCGCCAATGTGCGGGCCGGCGAAGTGCTCCTGATCCGCAAGTAGCTATCCGGTCACGGCGGCATTCTCGACCATTCATCACCATTTTGCGCTTACGCTCTTCCCTTCGTCCGCACGTTCTGTTACAACAGGCGCGTTGCTAATTTTCTGCCGGGCACGTGGTGAGCGCTGCAGACACTTTGCCGTGCTATAATCGCGCGCTTATTGAAGCGGTTTTTGTCTTTGGTATAAAACTGGATTTTGCCTAGTGAGCTGCCTCCGTTCAGTTATGCGGAGTCCGGCAATATCAGGAGGACAAGCACATGACGTTCGATGAAAAGCTCTATGCTCGTAAGGACGACGAAATGGACGACTACGGAGACGCTGCTTACGGCGATTCCCTCGAAGACGAGGAATACGAAGAGGAAGAGGAAGAAGAAGAGGAGCCCGAATCTGTCTCGGTGGTGGAAGTTGAAGTAGAAGAGGACCCGGAAGTCGCCAGCGAAACCCGGGCTCCTGCACCGCGCAAGAGCCCAGCCAAGAAAAGCGCCAAGAAAGCGGCCACCAAGCCGCCGGCTAAGAAAGCGCCGGCCAAGAAGGCCGCCAAGCCTGCGAAAAAAGCAGTAAAAAAGGCAGCCAAGAAGGCCCCTGCTAAGAAAGCTTCCAAGAAGCCTGCGAAAAAGGCAGTCAAGAAGGCGGCCAAGAAAAAAGCGGCCAAGAAGGGCCGTCGCTAACCAATTCAACCCTAATGTACAGCCGCGGTTTTGCGCCGCGGCTGTGCTGTCTCTGAGTTCCACCTGCCTCAGCCTGCCTCGACTATTTCTTCCGGCTGGGATCGTCGTCCGGGTTAACGTAATTGATCTGCACGGGCGACGTGCCGTGGATCTGTATGGTGACCTCGTCGGTGGCCATTGCGTAGTGGTGCATGTCGGGATCGAGATAGGCGAAGCTGCCAGCGGGAAACGCCATCATCTTGGTCTCGTCGAAATGGTCGCCCATGCCGACTTTCAAAGTGCCTGAGATCACGGTCACGTTTTCGCGCTGAGGATGCCAGTGCGGCGGGATGCGATATCCCGCGGGCATCTTCAGGCGCACCGTGTAGTCGCCAATCGGGGCAAGGGGATTGCCTTCCAATACGGCCAGGTGCGCGCCCGGCGGAAGAAACGGAGGCGCTGGACCATATTCGATCGTGTCCGGTGTAAATGCATTTTTCTCCGGTGCCGCGGCCCTCACATGCGGCACGCCGGGCTGACTCATCCAGCATATTCCCGCCATCAGCGTCAGGAGCAAACACAGGTTCCGTTTCATACTCTTCCTCCCTGGTAGTCCGATTTGATGGAAGACACTATCGCCCTCTTGCTCGCGAAATGTATGAGCGGGGCAGGCCTTTCAACCCCAAGGCAACTATCAGCCACAGCATTGTTCAGGTCTATCTATGGAGCGGAGAATACCACCTTGCCCACGACGAACTGGAGCGATGGCGCAGAGAAAGTAAGACGACGAAATATGCTACTTACTTTGCGCTGCAACTGGCGGTCTTAACTGGGCGATGGAAACAGGCTCAACAGTTGCTGGACAATACCGCGAGCCTGATGCCTGAGGAACCGCTGATTATCAGCGTGCAAGGCGTGGTGCACGCCTGGCTGGGTAAGTCTGAGCAGGCGCTGCGCTGCATGAACCGGGCCTGCACGAACCCGAAATCGTTTGGCCACACTCACCATACCTACTATCAGATTGCCAGCATCCTTTCTCTGCTGAACCGAACGGAAGCCGCGTTTGAGTGGCTGGAGCGCAGCGTGGACACGGGCTTCGCATGCTGGCCATTCTTTCTGAAAGACCCCTGCCTGGAAAATCTGCGCCGCCATGCTCACTTTGACCTGTTAGTAAGTTCCTTACAGGCCAAATATCCGGACCATTTGGGGCTGCTCTAACACTTGAGGGTCGAAATTTTTCTGACCGTCCTCTTCATTGGATATGCGACGGCGTACGCCGGGAGTCTCCGCAGGCGTGGGAGGCTTTCTTACGGCTGCTGGGCCACCCACGTCCTGTTCATCAAAATCAGCTTGCCTCCGCTGCGTGCAAGTTGGTAGCTGCCACTCTGCTTGATGTTGGCCGGGACCTTGTCTTCCTCCACCCATAGGAACACGCGCCGCGGACCCTTCCACAATGCGGCGAGCGATGCGTCGTCCTCGAAAAGGGCGGGAGCATCCGGAAACAGCGATCCGTAGTACATATCGCCTTCGGTCCGCGTGTTCACGACATGGATGGGCTGCCGAACGTAGAAGTTGAGGGTCGAAGCATCTTCGTAGGTTCCATAGGAGACGATCACATCTCCCGGCCGGTACTCCTGCTCCACCGCATCGGCCAGTTTCTTCGAAGACAGGATGGGCGAGAACATCACCAAGCCCTGGTGTACGGAAAAGAGCACGAAGACCATCATGATGGTCAGCACCCAGTTGGCGGGAGTAGCAAAATTACGTCGCCGGTACAGCAGGTTGAGAATGCTGCCCACCAAGAGCGCGATGGCAAATGTGGCCAAAGGAACGCGGAAGAGTCCGAGGGCACGCGGCGTCAGATCGAAGATGTGTCCGAACGCCAGCGCATACTCAGTCGGATTTTTCTTGAGCAGGTCGGCGAGATCGCTATCGGCGGGCGTGCTCTTGCTCTGCGCCAGCAGGAACATCGCCGCTACAAAGACGACGAAGGCGAGCGCTGCCAGCAGCGCCGACCCAATCCGCCCGCCACGCCGAAGCGCGGAATCAGCGGAAGAGTCCTCTTCCTGGTGCAGCCATGCGCCAATTAGCAATGCCAGCGCGGGCAACGCGGGAACCGCGTAATACTCCTGGCGCGTCGAGAAACTGAAGAACAGCAGAATCACGGCTGCCCAGATAGCATAAAGCACCATCGCGCGTTGCCGCTGGTTCAGTCCGCTGTGCCACTGGCTCCAGCGGTGCGGCACCCTGGCCGCGGCCTGCACCAGAAATGCCGACCAAGGGAACAGCCACAGGAACACTAAGGCCCAAAAAACCAGGAGCGGGACGGTGTCGTAATCGTGGGGTACGCGCTTGCCCAGATAGCGCAGGAAGTGCTCGTTGACGAAATAGAACCAGAGAAAGCCGCGCGATTGGCCGGCGGCAGGATTCTCAATTGCAGCGGCGATATGCCACGGCGCGGCGATCAGCAGTAGAACCAGAGTGCTGGATACGAGCCGCATTCGCAGCAGGTGCTTGAGATTGCCGGTCAGCATCAGATAAATCCCGATGATGGCTGCGGGAAATACCAGCCCGATGAGTCCCTTGGTGAGGACATTCAGCGCAGCCGTCGCCGCCAGTCCCCAGCACGCGGCAATCGAGGGCGTTTGCTCGTCCAGGGTCCGCAAGAAAAAGTCGAATCCTAGAGTGAGCCACAGCCCGATGAGCATGTCGGGAATCAGAACGCGGGTAAAGAGGTACGGTCCCACCGATACGGTGAGCACGACGGCTGCCCAGAAGCCGGCGCGCTCGCCCAGCGTCCGTTTGCCCAGCGAGTAGGTCGCCAGCAGCAGCGCCAGTACACCCAGAATGACCGGAAGCCGCGCCGCCCAGTCTTTCACGCCGAAGACCTTGTAGCTCGCCGCCATGGTCCAATACATCAGCGGAGCTTTTTCCAGGTAGCGAAGGCCATCGATGTAGAGCGTGGTCCAGTCGTGGCGGACTACCATCTCGCGAGCCGCTTCGGCGTGGACGGAATCGGCGTCATCCAGCAGCGGCGGCGTGAACAGGCCGGGGATGTAAATGATCGCCCACAGGACCACAATCCAAATCCAACGGCGGCGTTGCGCACGAGAGTCGCTGGGGGTTTCAAGCGGATAAGAGCTTGCGGCTTCGAAAGCGGAAAGAAGACTCATTCGTAGATCAATCAGGCAATTATAAGTGAGTCGCCAGTGAGGGCATCGCCTACATGCCCGAAAGCGTCGGAACCGAACTTCGGCCGCTTTACATCGACAACCTTTTCGGTTCGCGTGGGCCGGGTTCGCGCACCGGACCATCGGGCCCGATAACCGGCTTGTCCGGAGGCTCCTGAATCGGAGGCGGATCTTCGCCCGGAGGCATCGGGATGGGTGGATCTTCGTCACTGCGCAGAAACGCTTCTTGCGCGACCCAATTGCATATTGAAGTTGGCATTTCTCTCCTCTCGGTTCATGAGTGCCGAGATTGTTCGCGACGGCCCAGGTTTGCGGTTGGTCTTCACCAACTTTGACCTGAACGGAGCTTAGAAGGGTTTACTCCCTGCTTGGCAGTTAGATGCAAAATGCGCCGCCGCGGCGAAGGAATGAGCTAATTTTGGCCAGCCGCTCACAGGTACCTGTGACCTGAATCACAGAGGCAGGGGTCATTCCCAACGCACAATACAGCCAGAGGTGCAGTATGCCAGTCCTCGTGATTGCAGTTGTCTTCTTCGCGATTTTCCTGGTGATGGGTGTTATGGGTGTGACGGCGATGGTGGCCGAACACCGCGGCAAGCTGTTCAGTTGGAAGTGGAGCGACGAGCCCAAGCCGACCAAGCGATGACCACAGACTGATTGGGTGGGCAACCCGCAGCGCAGCGATGAAAACCTGCGCCAGTACGTTTACACGGCTTCCAGTGCCCGCGCCAGACAGTCTTCGCAGAAACCGCTGTCCTTGATGTCGATCCACTCCACCGCATGGGAAGGCGCCATGGCGCAGCGATAATCGTGACAGTGGGTGAGGCGCAGGGTGTGTCCCAACTCATGCACCGCCTCGACCAGAAGACGATTGGCCAGCAGGTCCATATCCTCCGGCAACCCATAGAATTCTTGCTGCAGACGATGATAGGAAACGACCGCAGCGCTTCCGCCTAACTGGGCCTCGCCAAAAACGAACGTAAGAATTGGAATGTACAGGTCCAACTGGGTGACTCCCAGCAGGCGCCAGGTGCTGCCCGTGATATAGCGCTGCATACTGGCCAGGATCTCGGAGGAATGGTACTGCTGGCGTTCAGCGTGGAGTGCGAACGCGGGATCGAGCGCCGGCGACAGGATTTCCGCCGGGACACGAAACTTCTCGGAGAGCGCCTGCCGCAGCCATTCCAGCAGCCGAGCGTCCACGGGTCCCACCGGCAGCAATTGTAGCTTTTTCATAGGAAAGCAGCAGCTAGCAACTAGTGACTAGCAATTAGCTAAGGCGGGCAGCTTGCGAATTGTTAGGCTAGTCGATCGCTCCTAGTTGCCTTTTGCTGAGATTTCGCGCGCCGTCAACCTTTCGAAGTAGGGAAGCCAGCATTCGCTGTACCTCCACAACTTTGTCCTGTAACCTGTCGTATGAATTCGTTGGAATGAAATTCAAATCACGTGCTAACAACAGGAAGTATTCCGTTTCCAGCACCGAACCAGCAGCGATGTTGAGGAAACGATGGAAGTCGCCATTCCCGATCCGGCCGCACCCTTCAGCGATATTTGCCGCGACGGACGCACTGCACCTGCGCAACTGGCTCGTGATGCCGTAAGCCTCTTCGCGCGGAAATGCCACCGTGGCTCGATAGACCTCAAGCGTCAATTCATGCGCCTTTTCCCAAACCTTGAGCTGCCGAAAATCTTTCATCGAATAGTCTTTGCTAGCTGCTAGCTGCTAGCTGCTCTTTCTCTTTCCGGTTCCAGCCATACTTCTTCAGCTTGTGATGCAACGTGACCCGGTCGATGCCGAGGACTTCGGCGGTGCGCGTCTGGTTGCCGCTGCACTCGTCGAGCACGCGCAGAATGTGATTGCGTTCCACGTCGTCCAGGTTGCGGACATCGCCTACTCCCAAGCCAGCGCCGTTCCTGCTCTTAAGCGAGAAGTCCTGCTCGCGGAGTTCGGGTTCCTGGGCTACGACCATGGCCCGCTCGACGGAATTCTCCAACTCGCGTACGTTGCCTGGCCAGTTGTACTGCTGCAGTACGTTCATGGCGGCGGGCGAGACCCGCGTAATCCGCTTGCTCATCTCGCGCGAGAACTTGCGGGTGAAGTGGTCTACCAGCAGAGGAATATCTTCGCGGCGTTCGCGCAGCGGCGGTATCTCGATGTGAAAAACGTTCAGCCGGTAGAAGAGATCGGGACGGAACTTGCCTTCCTCGATCAGTTGCTCCAGGTTCTTGTTGGTGGCGGCTACCACGCGGAAATCGACTTTGATGGTTTGATTGCCGCCCACGCGCACGATCTCGCGCTCTTGCAGCACGCGCAGCAGGTCGGTCTGAGTTTTCAGGCTGATGTCGCCAATCTCGTCGAGGAAAACCGTGCCGCCCTCGGCAATTTCGAACTTGCCCTTCTTGCGGTATTGGGCGCCGGTGAAGGCGCCTTTCTCGTGGCCGAAGAGTTCGCTCTCCAGCAAGGTTTCCGTCAGCGCACCGCAGTGGATCACGACCAGGGGGTGGAAGCGGCGAGGACTGCTGGCGTGAACGGCCCGCGCCACCAGCTCTTTACCGGTGCCGCTCTCGCCGGTGACGAGCACCGTGGCGTCGGTAGGAGCGACAGTTTCAATGGCATCGAAGACGTGCTTCATGGCTGCGCTCTGTCCAATGATGTCGGACGGATGGGCAATCGCCGCCACTGTCTCCTTAAGGCGCGTGTTCTCCTGTTGGGTGCGGCGATGGGACATGGCTTTGGCGATCAAGTGGGCAATCTCGTCGGGATCGAGCGGCTTGTTGACATAGTCGTAAGCGCCGTTCTTAAGCGCGGCGATGGCGGTCTCAACCGAGGCGTAGCCGGTCATGATGATGACCAGCATGTCGGGGCAAATCTCGTGCAGCCGCCGTTGTAGCTCGATGCCGTCGGTGCCGCGCATCTTGATGTCTAAAAGCGCGACATCGAAGGTCTGCTCGGCGACCCGTGTCAGGGCCTCATTAGCGCTTTCCGCCATTGCGACCTCGTAGCCCTCTTCCACAAACCATTTGGCCAGCGAGTCACGCACGCTGAGTTCGTCGTCAACAATCAATAGTTTGCCTTGCGTCATTCTTCTACCTCGGTGGAAGCGCCGGACTTCAGTCCGGCGAACCGTTCGCAAATTAACGATCGGGGCTTTTGCCCCGGCGGCACGGGATCGATTTCCACACTGGCCGCCGCCGACCCATATGGGTACTCGCTCGCTCTTTCAGCCAACCGTGCTCTTACCGGATTGTCACGGATGTAAGCTGCATGCTGCTCGAAATCCTTCGCGCCCTTCACCCGATGCTCCGTAAATCCTTCCTGCCAAACTTCGGCATTTGATCCCAGCTCCCGTTTAAGCCGGAAAGAAAAACCGCCTTTGATCAGTTGTCCGCCGGGCTAAAGCCCGGCTCTTCCACCTGGCACCCAGCCGCGCCAATAGAGCCCGGCGTTTCAACCTCGTTCATGTGGAATCTTCTCCATCGCGACGCGATCCCCTTCACCGGGAATCGCGGGTCTCTGGCTGTCAACTGGCAGCACAATCTTGAAAGTCGTTCCCTGTCCGACCACGGAAGTCATATCGATGTGGCCACCGTGGCGTTCGACAATGTTCTGGCTGATGGCCAGGCCAAGCCCCGAGCCGCCCGCTTCCTTGGACGTATAGAAGGGTTCGAAAATGTGCGGAAGATGTTCCGCCGGAATTCCAATGCCGTCGTCGCGGATCACCAGCTCGATGGCGGAGTCAGGATTGACTTGCGTGCTGATCCACAAATTGCCTCCCTGCGGCAGAGCGTCGATGGCATTGATCACCATGGCCAGGACGACCTGCTCGATCTGGGCGGGATCGCAATGCACCGGAGGTAAATCCGCGGCAAGATCAAGGTTGAGCTGAATGTTGCCCATGTCCATCTTGTGTTGCACCAGGCGCACACAACGGTCGATAACCTGGCTCAGGTCGCACCAAGCCAGGTTCATGGGCGAAACTCGCGAGAAACTGAGCAGGTTCTTTACCAGCTCGCCGCAGCGCTTGCTTTCGCTGGCGATCAGGTCGAGCGATCCCTTCATCTCTTCCTGCTTGACAGAGACCTCGGTGTTCTTGTCAATCCAGCGCTTTACCAGCTTGGAATAGGTAAGAATGCCGGACAGCGGGTTATTGATCTCGTGCGCCACGACCGCGGCCATCTTGCCGATAGTGGCCATTTTCTCGACATGCAGCATGTGCTGGTGCGCCTGCTTCAGCTCGCGCGTCTTCTCGTCCACGCGCTGCTCCAGGGTATGCGTCCACGCGGTAATTTCCGCCTGCGCAACCTGCAGGCGGTTGCTCATGTCGTTGAACGACTGCGCCAGTTCGCCCACCTCATCGCGCGAGTGGATAGGAATCTGACAGCCCAGCTTGCCGGTGGCTATGCGCTCGGTCCCTGTCTTCAATTCCCGCAGCGGATTGCGGACAACGATCCAGACGAACGAGCCGCTCAGGAACACCACGGCAATCAGGGCCAAGGCGGTGCCAACGAACATCTCGCGACTGTCGTGCTGGAGGCCTTGGTCGACTTTGGCGAGCGACAGATTGGTGTCGAGCACGCCCAGAATCTGGGTGGTGGCGGGATGAGCATGGCAAGCGGCGTTGGAGCAGGCGGCCTGGTTCTCGATGGGAGTAATCACCCCGAGAACGCGGCTTCCGTGCGCGCGATACACGCGGAAGCGATCGGAGCGGTTCAGGCGAGCCAGCGGCTGGGACTTCTCATGGCAGCCATAACAGGCTTCGGCGCCCTTGTCGACGGAATTGCCGACTTCGGCCGGAGCTGTGGAGTAGCTGATCACGCCCTGCGGATTCATGATGCGCACCCGCACCACGCCTGGCTGGTCGGCCATGTTCAACATCATTTCGTACAGGCCGGACCGGTCGTTGTTGAGCATGTAATGGGAGGCGCTGCGGCGCAGGACTTCACTTTGCTGCTCGGCGCTCACCAACGCCGCGTCTTCCAGGTGTTTGCGTTGGCCCTGAATGCTGAAGTACCCCAGCAGGGCAAAGATGACGATGAGGACCACGAAGATCGAAACCATCAACTTCGCGCTAACGCTCCGCCCCAGGCGCTGCAACCAGCGCGAAGGTGCCGAACCGGGACTCCCTCGCTTCTCTGCGCCAGGGAGCCCGTTCGAATTGTCAATCACCAGCATGAGCAGGCACCGCGAATTCGCTCATAACCACTTCCGGTTCGCGGATTGCCGGGATATGTGCCTTCTCCTCGGGGAAGATGGGTAAGTACTTTGCGACCACGCCAAAGATGGCGAACCCGAGCGCCACGAACATCGCCGTGATCACGACTTCCGTCCACTTCGGGGTGTAACGCGCACCAACCGCATTCTCCACTCCGGTGATGGCCACGTTCAGACGATTGGTTACGAAGCCGAACAACGTCAACACGGCGGCGAGATAGAGCCCCTGAGCGCTCTGCCGGATCTTCGGCACCAACAGAAGACCGAGCGGCGCAAGCACTGACAGGAAAATCTCCAGCAGGAAGAAGTGCTGTTCATAACCGGAAACGAATACCAGCTTCAGGACGCCGCGATGGTACAGGTCTTCGAATTTCAGAATGCCGTAGAGCGCAAGCACCACTACCAGCACGCGTCCCAGATCACGCAGGATGGGAAGCTCCAGCTCGCGGCCGAAGTACTTGGAACTCATCGACGATTCGAAGATGGTCATCGCCAGGCCCACGGCGATCGCCGAAAGGAAGAAGAACACGGGCAACAGCGGGCTGTACCAGAAGGGATGCAGCTTGTTGGGCATGATGAGATACAGCGTGCCCAGCGACGACTGATGCAGGGTCGACAGCAGCACGCCCAGGATGACGAACACCACCATGACGCTGCGCACGATCTTCAGCGGCCTCTGCAGATTAAAGTGCTCCAGCACGATGGGCGAGAACTCCAGCGCCAGCACCGTGGTGTAAAGCATCACGCAATAGGCAACCTCAAACATCACCGAGTGCGGATTGCGCATCACCAGCGGATGCCATATGTTCCACGGCAGCCCGAGGTCATACATCAGCGCGGCGGAAACCAGCAGGTAGCCCAGAAATGCGGTCAGAATGGTGGGCCGAATGATGGAGTGAAAGCGCTTGATGTTGAAGATCTCGACCGCCGCGGTCAGGGTGAAGCCGCCGGCCGCCAGCATGACGCCGCACATCACGTCGAAGCCGATCCACAGGCCCCAGGGAAACTGATCGTTGAGATTGGTGGAGGCGCCCAAGCCTCGGAAGAAGCGGATGAACGTGCAGTAGATGCCGGCCGCCATGATGACCAGGAAGACGGCCTTCCAGAAGGTAAATCGAATGCGGGGAACAGTCATCGGGCACCGCCTTTGTCATTTTTTTCCTGGGCTTCGGCTACGGCCACATCCTCCCGGCGATGGGTGATCCAGTAAATGCCGCCGAGCAGGGTGCCGAAGAGGGGAACGAAGTCGGGAATACGCGACAGCACCTGATAGGTGTAAAGCGGCAGCGCGCGCTCCGTCAGGTCGTTCCGGAAACCGAAATTGTTAAAGCCAATCGACGACAGCAACAGGACGGAAGTACCGCCGACTTCGGTCTCGCCGAAGATGTGGTGCAGATACGTGTCCGGGTTGTCGTGGATGCGCTTTTTTGCTTCTTCCAGCAACTCGTCGCGATCGCCAAACTTGGTAGCGCCGGTGGGACAGATTTCGGCACAGGCCGTTTGCTTTCCTGCAACTACGCGCTTGCTGCACATGATGCATTTGCGTACGCCGGGAATGGCTTTTTCCCATTCGTACTTGGGCACGCCAAAGGGACAGGCCGCCATACAGTAGCGGCATCCCATGCACTTACTCTTGTCGTAAGTAACAGGGCCCAAAGCGGTTTTCTGCAGCGCGCCCACGGGACAGACTGAAGCGCAGGCCGGGTCGTCGCAATTCATACAAAGACGGCGCATGAACTTGTCATCTTTGGTGAGGACGGTAGTGTATTTGTGGGCTGACGTTACCTCTTGGGCCGCGATCTTGTCATCGTACGGCAGGCCGTTCTCGGTGGCGCAGGCCTGCTCGCACTGCTTGCAGCCGATGCACTTGGTGGCATCGTAGAGGATTCCCTTGCTCATGAGCTTTCTCCAGGGCCCTGACCGCCGGCTTTGGCTGGTCGGGGCTGGGTCGCCCAGGCGGACCCTTAGGGGTGAAAGCGGCGCCGAAGGGTAGCGCCGTCGGGCGATTACGAAATCGGGGGAGGAACCAGTCCAGACCGGCCAAGGCTTGCAGCCGGCCTGGAACGGACGCAAAACCGTAACGTGAAGTCTATTTAAGTGTCTTCACGTAAACCGCCAGCTTGGCCGCATCGGCCGGGCTGACACCCTTGTTGGCAAAAGCGTGCATGGCTTTCTTCTGCGGGCCGCCATTTTCGATGAAATCGGCGAGATCGGCATCGGAAGCCTTTTGCACGACAGGAGACGAAAATTCCGGAGCTCCCATCTTCTTGCCCGCAGGGGTGCCCTTTCCGTCAGCACCATGACAGCCGGCACACTTGGCCTTGTAGAGATCTTCCTGGGCCCAGGACAGATTCGGAAGCGCAATAAAGAGTGCGAATGCGATAACCATTACCGCTAGAATGACCTTTTTCATGATTTCTCCGTTAACTGGTAAGACTAGAACCCAAGCGACTCAGTATCCGTTGCTTTGGGTTGAGGTCACGCCTCCTGCGCGTGCGAGACCCTATGAGTACGAGTTCAGTGTGGATTAAAGACTTTAGGTTACGCTGTGACGGTAGTCACTCCAGGCCGTGATGGATTTCGCAACAGGTTGGGTCGAGCGTCCGAAGGGAATGAGGCGATCTGCCACACCGTAGTGGCGAATCTAGGTGGGGTGCCTGTACAAAATTCAGCAAATGGAAGCTGGTTGGAGCGGCTTTGATGAATTTCTTGTCGGTGGATTGGAGGGCTGCCGGATCTCTTGATTCGGATTCTGAAGCCGAACTAGTCCCCNNCTGGCGGTCGGCGCCAGGGCTGGCGAATGAGTGGCTTTCGGACCAGTGCGGCTGGGATCGAAGAGACTCAGAAATCCGCAAATGACCCAATATCCGGCTGCAATTCCAAAGGCAAAGGCTCCTGCTATCGTAAACAGGAACAGCGTGGTCAGCAGAAACGTCGTCATAAGCATCCTTCGGCACGCCAGAGGGTCATTCAGTCTGATGTTGCCACTTTACCTCGCGTTGACGCTTTCCGGTGTTGACAACTAAGATACTGGAGTAAAGCTACGCTTACACTCTTCCGGACTTTCCAGAGCAGTGCAGTGCG
Source organism: Acidobacteriaceae bacterium (assembly GCA_003165795.1). Classification (GTDB taxonomy): domain Bacteria; phylum Acidobacteriota; class Terriglobia; order Terriglobales; family Acidobacteriaceae; genus Bog-257. Next base: position 232 of record PMWW01000079.1, on the reverse strand, counting down.
CTGAAGCTGCCATTCGGGTGGCCAACCCCGGAATTAGGTTCAGCCGCTTTCGCTCTCAAAAGGCCTGGGCGGCAATGACATAGGTAGGGTCGAACCAGAAATTGTCCATGGGAATTACCAGCATCAGCGTACGTGGGGCCCGGCAGCATAATCTAAAGAACATTCACGTCGAGATTCCGCGCAACACTTTGACCGTGATCACCGGCCTCAGCGGGTCGGGCAAGTCGTCGCT
>PMWW01000053.1 GCA_003165795.1 Acidobacteriaceae bacterium | reverse complement strand
GAAGCCGAAGTGATTCTGCGGCATTTACGGACGGCCTCAAGGCCGTCCCCTTCAAGAAATCAGACTTAATCAGAGTTTCCCTAAGAGCTAACGGCTAGAACGAATAGCGAACAGCGGCATTCATGATCCACATCGCCATCATCGGCAGCGGTCCCGCAGGTTGCTACCTGGCCGAACACCTGCTGCGACTCATCCCTGACGCCGCTATCGATGTCCTTGAGCGCCTGCCGGTGCCCTTCGGTCTGATTCGCTACGGCGTCGCGCCCGACCATCAAAGTACCAAGGCGGTGTCGCGCCTCTTCGATCGCGTGCTCTCTCGTGATCGCGTCAGCTTCTTCGGCAACGTCGAAGTTGGCCGCGACCTTCGTCTCGACGAATTGATGCCGCTCTATGACGCGGTTGTACTGGCTACGGGCGCACCGCTGGATCGGCGGCTTGAAATTCCTGGCGAGGATATGCCCGGCGTCATCGGCTCGGGAGCGTTCGTTGGCTGGTACAACAGCCATCCTGACGGCCGCGCGCCTGCAGTTGACGAGGTGCGCTCGGCAGTAATTATCGGCAACGGCAACGTCGCCATCGATGTGGCTCGCATTCTCGCCAAACATCCGGACGAACTCGCCGGTTCCGACCTCTCGCCTGAGATTGTGTCTTGGTTCAATGCGCAGCCAATCGAGTCGATTCACATCGTTGGCCGCCGCGGCGCAGGAGATACTAAGTTTAACGATCGCGAACTCGCCGAGCTCGGAACCTTGCGGCGTGCGCGTCCGGTGATAAGCGATCCAGCAAACCTCGCTGGAGACGGCGCGGCACTCACAACGCTGCGCGGCTTTGCCGAAGCCGCCTTGCGCCAAACTCCCCTCACCATCAACTTTCACTTCAACCTGACCCCAACTGCATTCGTAGATGAAGACAACCTGCGCGCGGTGCAGTTTCGCTCGACAACCGGCCAGACCACCGAGCTGCCTGCTCAACTTGCGGTCACCTGCATCGGATACGAAACCCGCGCCTGCTGCACTGTCGAACCGGCAAACGGATTGTTCGCCAATCAGGACGGCAAGGTCAACGACGGGCTTTACGTGGTTGGGTGGGCCAAGCGCGGGCCGTCGGGCACCATCCCTACCAATCGCGTTGAGGCGCAACAGGTCGCGCAGAAGATCGCGCAGGAAGTAACCGCCGCTGGCCGGCCAGGCGGCCAGGGCCTACGGCATATATTGCAAGAACGGCAGGTTGGCTGGGTTGACTACGAAGGTTGGCGCCGAGTTGATGCGGCCGAACTGGCCCGCGCTAGCGCCGACCATTGCCGCCAGAAGTTCTCCACCACCGCTGAAATGCTGGACGCCGCACCGGCGGGCCAGCTGCGCTCAGGGTGAAACTCTACTCCCTTGAGGCCTCGTTGAATCGAATCGTTACCATCAGGCGACAGCCTATTTCGCGGTCTGTGCTTCAAACTTCAGATGGAGCGCAGTCGGGAATTGCAGCATCTTGGGCCGGCATTTGGTAAGGTACGTTCTGCGGCAGGCCGCAATCGCCTCACTTCAGATATGAGCAGCGGCACCACCATACGCGGGCAGCAGACTTCGCGGCGACACACGCACCGCGCCGGCCTCAGGACCGTCGCCGTCCTCGAGGCTCTTAAAGGATGCCTGGCGCTGGTCATAGCGTACGCGCTCGTGGTCATGCGGCGGCGTGACGTCGATTTCGGGGAGGCCGCCGAGCACATCCTCTTCTTCTTCCACATCAATCCCGAGCGCCACTGGTCGCAGCAGGTTCTTCATGCCGCCGACAAGATGTCCACCCCCAGCCTCGCCATGATCTGGGGAATCGCGATCTCGTACGCGATCCTGCGGTTCCTGGAAGGTTACGGCCTGTGGAAGCAGCGTGCCTGGGCGGAGTGGCTGGCCATCGTTTCCGGCTGTCTCTATCTCCCTGTCGAACTTTACAAGTTAATCCGGCATCCGAACGCATTTCATTGGGCAATCCTGGGGATCAATATCCTCGTGGTTCTCTACATCGCCTGGGTACGCTGGGACGAAATTGCCGCCGCCCGCCGCGAACAAACGTCTCAGCCGGGGGCGCGGCCCGCCTAGAATTCCTTGGTCGCCCGTACTGCGTCTTCTTCCAGCAACTCCAGCACTCCCCGCCGCGCAATCTCATCTTCGGCGCCGAACCCCGGCGGCTCGATCGTCTCCAGATATCGCCACGCCGACTGCGCCTGCCGCGGATCGCCTTGGCCCGCGGCTTCGCACAGCAGCGCGAATGCCAGGCTCTGGCTCAGGCGATGCAGCAGCTTGCGAGCGTGGCGTTGCGCGCTCTGCTGGTCACGCAGCGTGATTGCCGCGGCCTCGGCGTCGCCTCGTATTCTCGTTTCCAGGCCGTCGCGCAACTTGCCGAGCCCATCCGGAAGTTTCCCAGCGACATCCTGCAGCCGCGCCTGATACTGCTCCCACCCTCGGTAGCGCGGGCCCAACAGACGCAGCAATTCCAACGCTTGAATGTTGGCTGGACCTTCCCAAACCGTGAGCACCTGCGCATCGCGCAACAGGCGCGCCACGGGATAGTCGCTGGTATAACCATTGCCGCCAATCAACTCCAGCGCGGCCCGGGTTGCTGCAATCGCATATTCCGCCGCCAAATACTTCGCCAGAGCCGTCGCCAGCCGCAACCACGTGCGGCGATCACCGTTCTGCTGGACCTCGTCGAACGTGATCGCGGCTTCAAACGCCAGCAGCGCGCCAGCCTCGAACTCCACTCGCATCTTCAGCAACTCGTCCTGCACCATGGGATAGTCGTATAGAACCTGGCCGAAGGCGCGTCGCGTGTTGGCCCACGCCAGGGCTTCGCGCAACGCGCGGCGCTGTATTCCCGCCGACCCCACCGCATTGTGCACGCGACTATATTCCAGCGCTTCCATCATCAGCTTGAATCCGTCCGGCGGCGGCGCGATCTCGACCGCCTCGGCGCCCAGCAAATCGATCTCTCCGGTGGGAAGTCCCTTAGTGCCCAGCTTGTCCTTCAGCCGGCGAATGCGATAGTGATTCGGCTGCCCCTTCTCCAAGTGACTCGGCACAAGATATAACCCGAGTCCTGCCGAACCGGCCGCCGCTCCTTCGGGACGAGCCGTCGCTACCGCGAGTCCGCTATTCGCATTGCTGGTAAACCACTTCAGTCCGTGCAGCGCAAAGCCATCTCCTTTGCGCTGCGCCGTTGTGGTCGTCGCTCCAACATCGCTGCCGCCGTGCTGCTCGGTGGCCCACGTACCGCCGGTCTTGGCTCGCCCGTCCATGCGCACCACGTCATACAAAAACCGCTGGCGCACCGCGTCGGGCGCATGCGAGGCCAAAACATAAGCCACGGCTCCGGTAAGCGTGACTGGACAATGCAGGCTGATGTCGGCTTGCGCCAACACGTAACCCATGGCAAAGGTCAGCAGGTGCGGCGCTTGCTCGGCATACGGCAAGCCGATGATGCCGCGCCGGTACAGCTCGCGATGCTGCCCGTCGTACCAGGGATTGGCCACGATTCGATTGACTACTTCGCCGTCGCGATCGTAAGTCTCCAGCGCGGGCGGCGCGTAGCGGTCGGTATAGTTCACCTGCGCGTCCACTTCCGTACGGACCCAGTCGTGGAATTCGGCAAGCCGTTGCGCATACTCGGCCATCCGCGGCACGCGCGCGGTAAGCCAGGGTTCCAGGTAGAGATCGAAACTGCGCGAGCGTTCCATGTTCACCTCTTCGATCGGCAGCGATGAGCCAACTAGCATGAGCTTAACTCTTCGGCTGCGAAAAGAAATGCACTCCGGAACTGGATACTCGCCTAACTTGTTACAGTAGAATCCCATTCGGAGGTTTGCCGGCCGGGACTTTCTCGCCATGGGCCAAATACTGCTGGAGCTCTGCTGTGGTTCGGCGGAGAATGCCATCAAAGCTGCGTTTGATGGCGCAAGGAGGAATTACTTGCGATCGATCGCCAAAACGTTAGGGAAGCAGCTTTTGCCCCTGCTGCTGCTTTGCCTCGCGATATCGGCGGCGTGCGCGCAAGAAGCTCCGCCAGTCAACGCGTCTCCGCGGCCCAACGACAAAGCGAAATGGACCGATCAACAGAAAGCGGAAATGGCGGCGAGCGTCCGCCAGGAATTCCTGCATGCTTGGAACGGCTACCGGCAGTACGCCTGGGGACACGACGAGTTGCGTCCGCTGAGCAAGAGCTATCGCGACTGGTACGGCACTTCGCTGCTGATGACGCCCGTCGACGCGCTGGACACCCAGGTGCTGATGGGCCTGAAGGATGAGGCTAGGGCGGATCGCGAGCTGATCGACAAATCGCTTTCGTTCGACAAAGATATTTACGTCAAGAACTTCGAGATCACGATTCGCCTGCTGGGAGGGCTGCTTAGCAGCTATCAGCTCACGGGCGATCCGCGTCTGCTGGCACTTGCCGACGACCTGGGCGAACGCCTCCTTCCGGCGTTCAATTCGCCAACGGGTATGCCGTATGTCTTCGTGAACCTGAAAACTGGCGCGGTGCGCGGCGTCGAAAGCAATCCCGCCGAGATCGGTTCGCTGCTCATTGAGTTCGGCACGCTTAGCAAGCTGACCGGCAAACCGGTTTATTACGACAAAGCCAAGCGCGCGCTGGTCGAGATCTACAATCGCCGCTCGCCGATCGGACTGGTAGGCTCAATCATCAACGTCGAAACCGGAAAATGGATCGATCCGACCAGCCACATCAGCGGAGGCATCGACTCTTACTACGAGTATCTGCTGAAGTGCTCCATTCTCTTCCACGACAAGGATTGCGAGCGAATGTGGAAGACCAGCATTGCCGCGCTCAACCAGTACGTCGCCGATCCAACCCCGACCGGCCTTTGGTATGCGCAGGTCAACATGAACACCGGCGCTCGCATCTCGACGCACTACGGCGCGCTGGACGCATTTTTCCCCGCGGTGCTGGCGCTCTCGGGAGACCTGGATCGCGCCAGGCGTCTCCAGGAATCCAGCTATAAGATGTGGACCACGTTCGGCGTGGAGCCGGAAGAGCTGGATTACTCCACGATGAAAATTACTTATCCCGGTTACGAACTTCGTCCCGAGATCATCGAATCCACATACTATCTGTATTACTTCACCGGCGAATCGCGATATCTTGACATGGGCAAGACGTTCTTCGACAGCTTGCAGAAGTATTGCCGTACCGACGCCGGATATGCCGCGTTGCTCAACGTTGAGACCAAGGAGAAACGCGACAACATGGAAAGCTTCTTCCTAGCGGAAACATTGAAGTATCTCTATTTGCTGTACGCGCCGAAGTCGACGCTCGATCTGCACCAGGTGGTCTTCAACACCGAAGCCCACCCCATGCAGCGGACGTGGTAGACGGCCAGCGAGGTTCTGAGTAGCAGCCGGGTACGTTCTGGGTAGACAGCCAGGAAGGTTTTGATTGCGCTCGGGGATTTTGAAGGGGACGGCCAGGCCGTCCGAAAATGTCTGGTGGCAGATTGGGCTTCAGCCCCTGAGGAAAATTCGGGTCAAGCAGTTTTTTGTAATCCTCGCAGGTGAACATGGCACTGGAAGCACGGCCGAACAAGACAATCACCAGCGGCGCTGAAACCGCGCGGAATTACGGCGGCCCCTTGGCAATGGTGACCACGCTCTTCTTTATGTGGGGATTTCTCACCTGCCTTAACGACATCCTCGTCCCTCACCTGAAGTCGATCTTCGACCTGAACTATGCCGAGGTCATGCTGGTCCAGTTCTGCTTTTTCTCGGCGTACTTCGTTTTCTCCATTCCATCGGGCAAGATCATCGAGCGCATTGGCTATCAGAAGATGATGGTCGCGGGCCTGTTCACCATGGGCTTGGGCGCGGTGCTGTTCATCCCCGCCGCCAGTGTGCCTTCGTTTCCGCTGTTTCTCGCGGCGCTCATCATTCTTGCCGCCGGCATCACTGCTCTGCAGGTTTCTGCGAATCCTTATGTCGCGGTGCTCGGTCCGGCACGCACGGCTTCCAGCCGGCTCAATCTGACGCAAGCTTTCAACTCGCTTGGGACCACGGTGGCGCCTTTCTTCGGCGGGCTATTGATTCTAGGCTCAGCCGCCGCTCCGAAGAGCATCGAGGAACTTCGCGCCATGTCTCCGCAGGTGCTGCACGCGTATCGATTGCAAGAGGCTTCTTCTGTCAAACTGCCGTACCTCGTCATCGCGCTCGCTCTCGTTGTGCTTGCCGTAGTGATCGCAAGATTCAACCTGCCGCACATTCCCGAAGCCGAAGGCGGCCACGCCGTCGCCAATGACAGCGTTTGGCGGCATCGCAACCTCGTGATGGGAACGGTCGGGATCTTCGCCTACGTGGGAGCCGAAGTTTCCATCGGAAGTTTTCTGGTTAACTACATGAATCTCGCCGACGTCGGCAACTTACGACCGGAAGTCGCAGCGAAATACCTCACGTTTTATTGGGGAGGGGCGATGATTGGGCGTTTCATCGGTTCCGCCGTGTTGCAGAAAATTCCTACTCGGGTGGCGCTTGGCTTTAATGCAGTCGTCGCGGCTGCGCTGGTCTGCCTTTCGATGCTCAGCGTCGGACATGTGGCCATGTGGGCGCTGCTACTGGTTGGCCTGTTCAACTCCATCATGTTTCCCAGCATTTTCACGCTCGGGATCGAAGGCCTGGGGCCGCTGACAGGGGAGGCCTCCGGTCTTCTGATCATGGCCATCGTCGGCGGCGCAATCATCCCCGAATTGCAGGGACTTCTGGCCGACCGCGTCGGTCTGCATCATGCCTTCATTCTGCCGGTGATTTGTTATTTGTACATTCTGTTTTTTGCCGTGAAAGGTTTGCCGCGAAAGCGCGTGGCAACGGCTTGACGGTAGAGCCGGCCGGCGTCCGGAGTGCCAAGTTTTAAAGCCTCGGCCGCTCAGGCACAGAACTCAGCGGCCGAACTAGATTTTCATTCGCTGCTAAACCCTGGCCTGAAGGCCCGCTCTACCGCATAGGCATTCGGCTCATAAAGTCACGTACGAGTTCTTCTCCTCTTCCGGCGCGACAATTCCTTCCGGCAATCTTCCGCCGTTGTATTCTGCCATGCGATTTTTCCATTTCAGAAATTCGGTGATGGTCTGCGGTTCGATGCGCACTTCCACGCGGCGCAGACTGGCCAGTAGTAGGTTCATCTCTTTCATCAGCCCGACCGGACTTCGCAAATCCAGTTTTCCTGGCTTCACCGCCATCTCCACCTCGCGGCCTTGGCACTCCAATAGTCCCCAATACTTTGGCAGTTCTTCCTGGGCAATCATGCCAGCGGGCGCTAGATAAAACCGTTTGCTTCCGAGCGCGTCTTCCGGATGCAAGCGAAATGGTTTGTTCGCGTCGGCCAGGAAATCGCCACGCGAAACTTTGCATTCCACCAGCACCGACTGGCAGGAAGCCTTCCATCCGATCACGTCGGGCACTTCCCCGGTCACACAATACTGCTCGGAGAGGACGATGCCGCATCCATACTTGTGGCGCAGCCAGTCCGCCGCCCGGGCAACCAACTGGCCGTGTTTCATCTCCGCAGATGTTTTCGGCATGATGATGTTGTAACTCGAAAAGGCCGCTGCGGGGAGTACCGTGCGAGTGGCTGCCGTGCAGGCCCGCGCTACGCCAACGGGCCCGCAATCGTTTCGTGTAATATCAAGGATTCGCATGGGGTGGATGATCCAGACTGAGGACGTGCGCAAGACCTACCGCATTGGCAAAGTGGATGTGCCGGCTTTGCGCGGGGTGTCGATGCAGGTTGAGCGCGGCGAGTTTGTCACCATCGTCGGCCCGTCCGGCAGCGGCAAATCGACGTTTTTCTACATACTCGGCGGGCTGACACACGCCGACTCGGGTCGCGTGACGATCGACGGCGTCGACTTCACCGCGCTTTCGGATTCGGCCCGCACGCGAATGCGTAAGTCCAAAATCGGTTTCGTTTTTCAGAAATTCAATTTGCTGCCAACGCTGACAGCGGAAGGCAACATCGAGATCGCGCGCGATATTTCGGGCAAACCCAGCGGGCCCGCTGGGCGTGAGTACATCAATCGCATTACCCGCTTGCTGGGCATCGACAAGCGGCTGGAGCATCGCCCCTCGGAGATGAGCGGCGGCGAGCAGCAGCGCGTCGCGCTGGCCCGCGCGCTGGTGAACCAGCCTGCCATCGTGCTGGCCGACGAGCCTACCGGCAATCTCGATTCCCAAAATTCGGAGATCGTGCTGAATATGCTGCGGCAGTCGAACCACGAGTTGGGGCAGACGGTGCTGATGATTACTCACAACCCTGAAGCGGCAGCCTACGGCGATCGCATTGTCCACATGCGCGATGGATCGATTGTGCCCCCCGAAAAAGATCCGCAATGGAGTCACGCCCATGACTGAAGACATGCGCTCCCCGATTTTGCCGGGGACTGCTGCATTCGACTACGAACGCCACTTGCGTACCGACGAACTGCTGGCCCTATGGCTGCGCACTCCGTCCACGCTGATTTGCCGCTCGGTTCATCCATTCGCTATAATTCAACCTGCTGAGCGGGAGTAACTCAGTGGTAGAGTGCGACCTTGCCAAGGTCGAAGTCGCGGGTTCAAATCCCGTCTCCCGCTCCAGATTTTGCTGCCCTCGCCCTTGCCCGCGAGGGTTTTTCGCATAGCCAACCCGTACGGCGCGGTCGCCAAGTGGTAAGGCAGAGGTCTGCAAAACCTCTATCGGCGGTTCGATTCCGCCCCGCGCCTCCACCCATTTCTCAGAGAACTCGATTGTTCGCAGGTCCCTCTCTGCGTTCGGGATTTCGCCTGCGGGCTCAGACGCCCGCAAGTCGGCGCAAGATCGAGGCCGGCCCGCGCCTCTAGGAACTCAATCAGTAAGGTACGCGATCGATCCCGGTAATAAATGTGATGCCCGAGACCGTCATGGCGGAGAGGCGGTTATCGTTCGTGACAAAAAGATCAGTTTTGGCGGCCGCTGCGCAGGCGAGTTGAATAGCGTCTGCGGGTCGAATTCGCTCACGAGAGCGGATTTCTGCATACCGTTTCGCCGCCTCGATCTCAAATGCAACCAGTTCGATGGGGGCGTTGGCGAAAAAGTTGAGGTAACTCTTCTCGAGCACAGAATTCCCCGTCTCCCTGGGCTTCGTCAGGGCCTCTCCGACAGAAAAGTAGCTGGTTAGCAGTTCGTCTCTGCGCGCCACCATTCGCTGCCGGAACTCGATCACCCGGGCCGACCATTCTGGGTTCTGCTCAAACAGGTATATGAAGAGATTGGTATCCCAAAAGACCCGCGCCATGGCGTTACCAGGCTTCGCGGCGAATTCGCGCGTCCATCAGGAGCACAAACAAATACGAGTAATCCATCAGGTCCTTGATCTCAGTCGTACTGCGGAGAGGACAACGGGCAATGGCCGTGTCAACTTGCGTTCGCGTCAGCTTTCGATTGATGCGTCGTCCATCGCGAAAGAACCAAATCCCCGCCCCCTCCACGGCGTACGTAAACGGCAGCCGCGTGACCGTCTTAAACTCCTCTCCTTGGTGGCTCTCGATTCGACGCCAAACTGATTCCGAAGCGTTCTCCACTGGAGCGTCCAGCCGGCCCTCGAAAGGCGATGGCGGCAGATCTTCCGAACGAAGCCGTTCGATAAAGCGGTCGCCTGGTTCGCCCTCCCACAACTGCTTTCCAATCCCCAGCATCGACAAAACGGGATCCTTCGTTTCCTGGGCCTGTTGTTTAACCTGGCTTCTGGATTCGAGTATCTTCATAGACGATAGAGACCTCCTTATCTCCTTAGCTACTCTATAGAGAGAGAAGGATATGAGTCAAGCCGATATCCGGCTTTCAGCCTGCAGAAACCTGGACGCGGTGATCCAGGTCGCAGCCCGATGTGCGGCTGATACAGCGCAGTAACAACGGTTCCCTCCCCTTGACTTCATCAGGGTCGGGATTTTCGTCCCTGTGAATCGCTTTCGCACGCTGAACCGTATGAGGCGCGTTCCCTGGCAATCGGGCACGCCTCTTCTGTGATCTTCGTCACAGCCGTGTGTGCTGCAAATCCGGCACACTATTGATGTTCATGGACCACTTTGCCATCATCAACAGCCGCAAGCGCGCCATCATCGCGCTGGTCCACTCCTTTTTTTTCCTGGGAGTGGCCGGGCTGCAACTTGCCATCTCGCATGCGGAGCCCTTTTCCATCCGCAGCGAGAAAGTGGCCGCCGGAATTGTTCTGCTGGTTATCTACGTCATCGTGACCGTGGTCTTGCTGGTGCTCCTGCGCTTTTCGCACTGCACCAAGGAGAAGCTTTACTTCGCCTTCTGCGCGGCCAGCGCCGGCTTCGGTCTGCTGCGGATTCTGCTGGGCGATCCGGTGCTTCACGCCAACGTGTTGCGCGTGTTGTTGCTGTCTTGCGCCGTGTTCGTCGGCACCGGCATTCTCCGCACCCATTCAACCGCCGCACCAGCCGGCGAAATTCAGGCGCGATAGCTTTACACGTTCCTAAAAGGCTGCCGCGCCGGCTTCCGCCACCGCGTGGTCCTGCTCGCCCGAACCGCCGCTGACGCCGACCGCGCCCACCACCTTGCCATCACGCTTCAACGGAATGCCACCGGCAAAGATCATGATCTTGCCATCGTTCGAGGCGTGGATGCCGAAGAACTGGCCGCCGGACTGCGAATGGCCCGCGAGATCCTTAGTCGCAATATCGAAGGCGCGCGAGGTGTAAGCCTTCTTCATGGAAATGTCGATGCTGCCGATCCAGGCGCCATCCATGCGCACATGAGCCACAATGTTGCCGCCCTCGTCGGCCACGGCGATGTTCATGGGCTGGCCGATTTCCTGCGCTTTCTTTTCCGCAGCCGCAATCACGCGGCGCGCGTCTGCAAGGTTCACTCCTGCCATTGGTCCTCCTCGAATAAGAACGTGGATTTAGATGTCATACGGTATGACGGGTTTCGACAATATCGACGCAGCGCTAGTTTTGGCAAGTCCACCAGGCCGTACTTAACCCGAGGCCAGCAAACTGTAGAGTAAAACTCCCAGCACGATCAGCGTGATTACCACGTACATGTAGTCATGCTCGATGGCGAACGCGATGGCCGAGAAGATGACCCGCGCTACGGGAGTGGCAATCAGCAGCAGCAATCCCAACTGGATGATCGCGCTTGCTCCTCTACCGAGCGCGCCGTGGACGATGTCGCTCACGCTCTTCAGGCCTTCAGGCTCGCCGTGGAACGTGGTGTAGTTCGGGACCTCGTGCCCATGCCGCACCAGGTACAGCATTCCGCCAATCAGGACCACTGCCGCCGCCAGGATGACGCCGGTGCGCAGCAGTGTGCCAATGATGACCTCGATGCGCTGATCGTCCCAGCTCTTTGCGCTCATAGCCGGCCTTTGACTCCGTTGACGATCATCTCAACTCCCAGCGCCAAGATGGCCGCCGCGAACAAGTAGCGCAACACCGTAACCTTGGCTTTCACCAGTACTTTCGCGCCGATCATCGATCCCGCCAGCACGCCCAGCATCACCGGCATGGTGATGCCTGGCGAGATGTATCCCCGGTTCAAGTAAAGTCCCGCGCTGGCTGCAGCAGTCACGCCAATCATAAAGTTGCTGGTGGTGGTGGAGACTTTGAAGGGGATCTTCATTGCCTGGTCCATGGCCAGCACTTTGACCGCTCCTGAGCCAATGCCGAGCAAACCGGATAGCACGCCCGCGACATACATGAGACCGTATCCCACAGGCACGCCTGTCACATTGTAGGACTGCTTACCCTCGGATGTGGGATAAGTACCACTCAGCTTCAACGTCTCGGCCAGCTTCGACGATTGCAGCTGAATCCCGTGCTCCTCGCGATGGCGGCTCGACAGATAGGCGGAATACAGCAGCACCAAGCCAAAAACGATGGCGATCGCATTCCCCGAAACATGCAGTGCAATCGCCGCGCCCGTCAGAGCGCCGACCGTAGTCGCCGTCTCCAGAAACATGCCGATGCGGATGTTGGAATAGCCCTCACGCACATACGCCGCCGCCGCGCCCGAGGAAGTCGCAATCACGGAGACCAGCGAAGCGCCGATGGCGTAGCGGATATCGACGTGAAATAACAGCGCCAGCATCGGCACCACGACCACGCCGCCGCCCAAGCCGGTCAGCGCGCCGAGAAATCCTGCAAGCAGGGATCCCAGACCCACCAGTGCGCTGAACTCCAGAACGTTCATGCCACCTCAGCTGCTTTGGCCGTCACGAGAGTGTAAGGATTGTACACGGAGCACCGCCGTTGCCCGGCCGATCGACCTCCACTGGATTTCGCCCGTGGAACACGATACCGTAGAGAGATCGAGGCGCGGTACCCAAGTGGTAAGGGAGAGGTCTGCAAAACCTTTATGCGTGGGTTCGATTCCCACCCGCGCCTCCAAAGCTTCCCTCTTCTTTCCTGAAATCATTACCCTTTCGTTTCCGTCATTCGCTCTCACTGGTAGTCAAATGGGAAACAATTGGTACCCGCTAAGAAGAACAACCCCTGTCTGTCGCGCCTCCAGCGCCGTATGCCGCCTGCGTGACTTGAAACCTGCCACTTTGCCCGGTCTCCGATAGGCGGCCGCTCAAGTCTCGGGATTACCCGGTGATTCAGCACTTTTCGGATAAGCCTGGCGGCCTTACAACATGCCAGGCTGAAGCAGAAACCACTCAGAACTCACCGACACCTTAGCTAGGCGCTGATTTTTCGCCTCGC
>PMWW01000180.1 GCA_003165795.1 Acidobacteriaceae bacterium | reverse complement strand
TCCATCTGGTTGCCGGCCATGCGGACGGAGCGCGAATACACAATACCGCTGAGCGAGATGACGGCGATGTCTGTAGTCCCGCCACCGATATCGACCACCATGTTCCCGCTGGGCTCGGTGATGGGCAGGCCCGCGCCGATGGCGGCTACCATGGCCTGCTCCACCAGGTGCACTTCGCTGGCCTTAGCGCGATAGGCGGAGTCCATGACCGCGCGCTTTTCCACCTGCGTGATCTCTGAAGGCACTCCGATAACGATGCGGGGATGCACCAGCATCTTGCGGTTGTGCGCCTTCTGGATGAAGTAGTTCAGCATCTTCTCGGTGACTTTGAAGTCAGCGATGACGCCGTCCTTCATGGGCTTGATAGCGACAATGTTGCCCGGGGTACGGCCAAGCATCTCCTTGGCTTCTTTGCCCACGGCTTCGACTTCACCGGTGTTCTTGTTGATGGCGACGATGGAAGGTTCGTTGACTACGATGCCCTTGCCGCGGGCATAAACCAGCGTGTTCGCGGTTCCCAGATCGATGGCAAGATCGCTGGAAAACATGCTGAACAGCGAACGCATGTTGCTGAATCGCGAGGAACTGCTATGAAAACCGTTAGATGACATTCCGTACTAATTCTTTCTAGTAATAGAGCGGTGCTTACAGTTTATGACACAAGCGGCGCTGCACGATCCATCCTTCCGCTGCTTCTTGCGAAAGGGTGAACAGGCTCCAATGCCTTAGTCCAGCAGGTTCACAGGTTGGATTCCGACGAGGCTGCCGGAAGGCTTGTCGCTTGCGATCAGAGTACCACCTGAGACTAGCACAAAGGAACGCTATTTGCGGTGTAAACAGCGGGGAAAATCGACCACAGAGTCACCGAGCCACGGAGAAACCGCGATCACTACCGACGACACGGCAGAGCGCGGGGGAGTTGGGCCATCCACGGTGATCGAGGAAGAATCCGTCGCGCTATTTCACGATTTCGTCACCTCGAGTTCCAAAATTTCTGCGCTATCGCATTCCGGCAACTTCTGTGGTTCGATAGGGTTTGTGCTGGTGGCACTGACGCCACAGTTTCGCCGGCAATTCATCCGCAAGATTTTCTCCGATAAAGGAGTCCAGTGGCCGCTCGATCGCGCGTCGCATTGTTGCTACGTTGGCTGGCGCCGGCGCTTTTCCTGTTGCTGGCTGGGCCCGCTCTTCCAAGCCAGCAGGCGTCGCCTAGTCAAGAGCCGTCCTCCAGCCAGGAAACGCCGACGTTTTCCTCCGACGTCAAGGTGGTCAACGTGCTGGCCACGGTGCGCGACAAGCACGGCCAGATCGTCAACAACCTGACCAAGGACGACTTCAAGCTGGAGCAGGACGGCCATCCGCAAACCATCCGTTACTTCGCCAAAGATACGGACTTGCCGCTCACGCTTGGTCTGCTGGTTGACACCAGCATGAGTCAGCGACGCGTGCTGGAGCAGGAGCGCTCGGCCAGCTATGGCTTCCTGAACGACCTGATGCGTCCGGAAAAGGACAAGGCCTTCATCATCCATTTTGATTGGGACATCGAGCTGCTGCAGGACCTGACCTCGTCGCACCAGAAGCTGGAAGCGGCGCTGGAGAAACTTGACATGCCGCAGTTCGACCAGGCGGGCGGCGGCTCTCAAGGAAGTGGCGGCGGCGGTGGGCATCGTCGCGGCGGAGGTACCACATTGTATGACGCTGTCTTCCTGGCGTCCGATGAGCTGATGCGCAAGCAGGAAGGGCGTAAGGCGCTGATCCTGCTGACTGATGGCGTGGACACGGGCAGCAAGGTCAGCCTGGGTCGGGCCATCGAGACGGCGCAGCGCGCCAACACGCTGGTATATTCCATTCTGTACGCCGACCCAGATGCCTACGGGCATAATTACGGCGGGCGCATGGGCGGCATGGGTGGAGGCATGGGGCGGCGCGGCGGCATGGGATATCCGGGTGGCGGAGGGTATCCGCAGCAGGTCGAGCCTGCCGACGGCAAGAAAGTTCTGCAGCGCATTTCGAAAGAAACCGGCGGGCGTTTCTTCGAGGTCTCCAAGAAGCTGCCGATCAACGAGATCTATACCCAGATCGAAGATGAGCTGCGCAATCAGTACAGCCTAGGCTACACCCCCGACAAAGCCATCGCCGGCGCGGGCTATCACAAGATCATCCTGACCCCGACCAACAAAGATCTCATCGTGCAGACCAGGGAAGGGTATTACGCGGAGCAGTAGAACCTGTGTCGCGGCGCCCACCCGGGATGGGATCGTGAAGTTATAGGGGTCCTTCGACCGCGGTGCCCAAGAACCGCGTACCCCGCCCAGGATGACCACCTGCGAAGACGGAGCTATAAACGGCCCGGAGAGATTTTCGGGTGGCTGGAAGATTTTACTTAGTTCCCTCCGATCTTGGGTACGGGCAAGTCCTTTGTTCCCCGAAGTTGATGGCTGGCACTCGAAATGCACTTCTGCTCCTACGAAGTAGGAGGCTCGCTTGTGCCGTACCTACGACTTTACTTGCCAAGAGTCTCGATTGCCCAGAAACGGCGCATCGCACGGAGGCTGATCGATACGACGCTGTGCACGTTTCAACTTCGCGCCTCGGACCGCGATCAGATCACCATCCAGTTCCTGCCCCAACCACGACAGCGCACCGATTGCTGGATTGAGGTTGGTTGCCGCGATCTGACTTCCGAGACCAAACAGGCCTTTGCCGAACAAGTCGCGCCCATGCTCATCCGGTCGCTGCATTTGCATGTAAAGAACCGATTGGCATGGCTGATGGGAATCGGGGCTGACAAAATGCCACCCAAGGTGGCTGTTCGCTTCCTCGAGCTTCCGTTCGACGACGTTGTCACAAGTGATTTGGCGGTAGGGAACGCTTTCGTCTCCGAGTGGGAGCGGGTGGCCTGAGCCACTGACCGAAAGCTTGAGGCATCGTTCGGCGGAACCGTCCCCGGCCACGGAGCCATATCGCGCGGTGGCGTGCCTCACGCGCTTCGGTTTGCGATGTTCGGCCGGCGCGAATCCCCTTGAACCAGCCCCCGCTTCGGGCCTAGACTCCCTTCAGGGCTGGCCTGTGATTCCCGTCACAGCCTGCCGGTACAGGTATCGGCGAAGATAGTGGTGTAACCGCAGGTCTCTCCACTCGGCCGCCGCGGCGGGCGAGGTCGGGATGACAAGCTACCGCATGTATTCCGGATACCGCATGTATTGCTGGGATCGAGAGAAGGTATTGCATGGGCTGGATTGAGAACAAGTTCGAGAAGAACTTTCTGGTCACCACGGTCGATTACGTCTTCAACTGGGCGCGCAAGTCGGCGATTTGGCCCATGACGTTTGGCTTGGCTTGCTGCGCGATTGAGATGATCGCCGCTTCCACGTCGCGCTTTGACATCGCGCGCTTCGGGTCGGAGGTGTTTCGCCCCAGCCCACGGCAGAGCGATCTGATGATCGTCGCCGGCACCGTTACCTTGAAGATGGCGCCGGTGGTGAAGCGCATCTACGACCAGATGCCCGATCCCAAGTGGTGCATCTCCATGGGCGCGTGCTCGTCCGTGGGAGGCCCGTTCAATACCTATGCCGTGCTGCAAGGCGTCGATCGCATCGTGCCTGTCGATGTATACGTTGTCGGCTGTCCGCCTCGGCCGGAAAATCTTTTCTACGGACTGCTACGCTTGCAAGACAAAATCGACACCATGAGCATCGCCAAGAAGCCCACCGAAGTCCGCTTGCATGAAAACATGGTGGACAATTTCAAGGAGCAGATCCGGATTGCGCAGGCCAACTTCGCCAATCCCGAACAGTTGGTGCAGCCGGTGGAGAAGGGCGTCATTGCCGCGCGGTAGCGAACTTTCCCATCATTCGTGCGTGCGCCGATAATGGCGTCGCGCTTTCTGGCGATTGCCGCAACTGGTCATGTCGCACCAGCGGCGACTGCGATTGCGGCTGTGATCGAGGAAGAGCCACTGGCAATCGGGAGCCTCGCAGAAGCGCACTGTGCGAAGTTTGTCTGAGGTCAGCAACTCGGCCGCCGACTGCGCCACCGGCCATAGAATGCGCTCCAGCGGATTCTTCTCATCCCATAGCCATTCCCAGCGATAATCACCACCATTGGCGAGTGCAAGAAAGCGATGCTGCAAAGCTTCCAGCGCAGCATCGTTGATCTGTTGCAAGTCGTCGGTAGCGGTAGATTGATGTTGCGAGGTTGCCGAGAACGCATGGTAAAGCGTTTCGCGCAAAGCGATCGCCTTATGGAAAGTCCGCAGCGCTTGATTGGGATGACGCTCGGCGTAAGCGCAAAGATGGTTGGTCTGGTTCGGAGAGAAGAGTCCGGACTGCCGGGCAAAGGCGGCCAGATCGGCATAGCCCGCGAGGTGCTCCCTGCGATGCTCCGGATCTTCGCGACGGCTAATGGTGTTGGCGAAGTCAAGACAAAGGATTCCGCCGGTGAGATCGAATTCGTACTCCGGTGGGCGCTTGGTTGGCACTATGCCTATTGTAACTGGCCTTGTCCAGTTAGAAGGTTAGCCTGCGATGGACCGGCCCTCGGCAACTCTCCAGCGCATTCGGTGTTCATGTTCTTATCTAGCAGAATCAGGTCCAGCGGCGATGCCGGCGTCGCCGCAACCGTTCGGTCTCTGGGACATCAAACGAGCAGGACTAGGAGTAAGTTTTTTGCAGATCAAACCGATTCTTCAGACCTGGGGCCGCGTGCTTGGCGGTCGAGTACCAACTTTATCCATCGAAATTACCCGCGAGTGCCCGTTGCGCTGTCCCGGCTGCTACGCCTACGAGGACGCGCATCTCGGCGAGACCAATCTGCGCAGCCTGTCTGACTTCAAGGGCGACGAGCTCGTCCGCCGCGTGCTCGCGCTGGTCGATGAGCAACAACCATTGCACCTTTCAATCGTCGGCGGCGACCCTTTAGTTCGCTATCGTGAACTGGAAAAGCTGCTGCCGCAACTTTCCCAGCGCGGCATCCACGTTCAGGTCGTGACCAGTGCCTTCCGGCCGATTCCGCAGTCGTGGGCTTATATTCCGCAGCTACGAATCAGTGTTTCCGTGGACGGCTTGCAGCCGGAGCACGACGTCCGCCGCAAACCTGCCACGTATGACAGAATCCTGCGCAACATCGAAGGGCATCAGGTAGCGATTCATTGCACCATCACCAGCGCGATGGTCCAGCGGCCCGGATATCTGCGGGAGTTTCTTGCGTTCTGGTCAGAGAACCCTGCGACCGAAAAAGTTTGGATGAGCATCTTCACCCCGCAGCGGGGCGCAAATCCGATCGAGTGCTTATCGATCGAGGAGCGGCGGCAAGTGATCGCCGAGTTGCTCGATCTGCGCAAGGTTTTTCCCAAGCTCGACATGTCGGAAAGGATGCTGCGGGAGTTTCTGGCACCGCCCAAGTCGCCGGCGGACTGCATCTTCGCGCGGACCACGCGGACGATTTCGGCCGACCTGAAGACACGAGTTGAACCCTGCCAGTTTGGCGGCGATCCGGATTGCTCACGTTGCGGTTGCATCGCGTCGATGGGTCTGGCCGCCATCGGCAATCGCAAAGTGGTTGGACCACTTACGGCGGGGTATGTTTTCTGGGCTTCGGCAGCGATTGGCGACGCATGGCAGCGCATCAAAGGTCTGGGGCCGAGGGGCGATAGGCCCGGGGAAACTTTGCCGCCAGTCCAAGAGGAACGCGACGAGTTGGTGAAGATCGCCAGCTGAGAAAGTCGGCCGACTTGTCCCAGCAGTTGCCGGAAAAGTGGGAAAGCAGGCCCTTCCGCTTCGGTCGGGATGACAAAACAAAAGAAATGTTTGCGGCACGGCTGAAGAGGTGCCCCGACAAACGCTGACTCGTCTTCAAAACCGATTCACCTTCAAGACTGCCAAGTCCGAAGGCCTCGAGACTTCACATCACCCCCAGACAATTTTCACATCTCCCACAGGCACTGCCCGCCGCGATACATCGAGATCAGGCCGTCTTCGCTGATCTTCAACACCGTGCCAAAATGCGATGCCGCTATAGCGGCGGTGGTGCGGCCGCCCTCGACAGTGCGATTCAGTGCTTCTTCGGCGGAATGATGATGCAGAATGGCGCCAAAGGCAAGCAGGTTCGCATCCGGACAAAGCACCACTGCGCCATCGATGCGGGCGATGTTCTCCAGCACGGTGGAAGGAACGTCGAGGATGCTCTTGTCGCGCAGCAGGTAGTGCAGTTGGTCCTTGCTGGTGATTCCGTCCATCAGGTCGTCGTGATTCAGATGGTCGAGCAGATCGGGCTGTGACAGCAGCTTGGTTGCCGACTCGCGATCGTCGAGCACCACGAAGAGAGCGCCGCGGCGGCTCTCGGTAAGATTCAGCGCCACCGAAAACAGGCGGTCCGCCAGTGCAGCGTTGCCAATGGTCTTCTTCCATAGGTCGTAACGGTAGCGCGCATCCACCAGCCGCCACTTGCCGTCGATGAAGCGGAACACGGGCACGCCGTCGGCATAAATCTTGATTTCGCCGTTGGGAGAAAGAATGAGGCAGATGTGTCCGCCGCACAGGGTGGCGCGGCAGTGGTCGGCGTATTGCGCAGGGGGAGGCACGGCCAGCGGCATATCGCGGTAAGGCTCGGCCCAGTCGTGCACGTCGATCAACTCCGCCAGTAGTCCATCCTGGTCGACCAGCGCCAGCGTGCGCAAGCCATCGCACAAACGATGGAAGCTGCGGATGCTGGTGAGCAGATGCGAATAGCGCAGGGCCCGCTTGGGCGTCTGTGGCGGAATATGGCAAGGCTCAGGCATCGAACCGAACAGCAGGACCCCAGTAGCGATGCGCCGGTTCTCGTAGGTACTCATGCTGCTGGTGCGCAGGACTTCGATGGCATCGGCGATGCGATCAGTAAGGCCGGCGACGGCCTCGGCACTGGTATGCGGCGTGGGATCGAGGAAGGCCGACACGAAGCGGTCCTCAGGCAGGCCGCGGAAAAGCTGAAAGCTCTGCGCCGCCAGGGCTTGGTTGGTAAGCAGTTGATAACGCGCCGAGAGTACCATGCCGATGCTGCGCAGCAGGCGGCGTTCGTGGTCCGATAGCTTGGAACTTGCACTGAGCGAATAGCCGCTGCCCATCCATTCGAATTCGACTTGGCCGCCGCTGGGAACAGCCCCCAGCAGGCCGGGCATCTGCTCGGCGCCTTGCGAGACGCGTTCCAGCGTGGCTCCGGGAAAGAAGTAGCGGATACCATTTTCCAGCAGCTCGCTATACAGTCCGCTAAGGAATCGCGTGCGATTTTCCAGCGACTCGAACGTGATAGAAGAAGAGTCCGTCACTAGCTCCAGCTTACATCAAAATGCGGCTTCATTTGCGGGTCTGGCGGGCCAGCCAAAGATTGCGAAGAAGTCCTGCCGATGGGGACGGAGTTTGTAAATGAATAGGCTCAATTCAGATTTGACTAATCGACGCAATCCAGATTCCTGTCGCTGGCTATGACAAATATGTATGGTGAATCAGCCACTCAGAATGCTGATGTCGCTGAACTCTTTCGTTGCGCTTCGCGTACAATGCCGGGTTGCCGAGGACAACACCATGAGCCACATCGAAAGCGAACGGGACGGCGCCGTACAGCGCATCGCCATCAACCGTCCTGATAAGAAGAACGCACTCACCGCGGACATGTACGACGCACTCTCGACCGCGTTGGAGCAAGCGGAAGCGGATGACGGCGTCCGGGTGATTTTATTGCACGCCAAGGGCGCTGCCTTCACCGCGGGCAACGACCTGGAAGACTTTCTGAAGAAGCCGTGGAAAGAGCAGGCCATACCCCCGGCGGTGCGTTTCATTCACGCGGTGGCCCGGGCCAGGAAGCCCATCGTGGCCGCCGTCCAGGGTTTGGCGGTAGGAGTCGGCACCACGATTTTGTTGCACTGTGATCTGGTGTACGCAGCTGAGGATGCGAAGCTGGTAATGCCCTTCATCAACCTGGGTATTGTGCCGGAGGCGGCATCGACCGTGCTCTTGCCGCTGGCCATTGGACGCCAACGGGCGGCGGAGTTGTTCATGCTGGGTGCCCCGTTGAGCGCGCGGCGGGCCTTTGAGATGGGGCTGGTGAACGCAGTCGTGGCTCCCGAAGCCTTGCTGGCGACTGCGGCCGCGGCGGCCCAACAATTGGCGGAAAAGCCCGCCGGAGCGTTGCGCGCGTGCAAGGCACTGATGACTCGGGCGCAGCAGTCGGAAGTGGAGCGCGCCATGCGCGAAGAAGTCATGGTTATCTCCGAGCGACTGGAGTCTGCCGAAACCAAGGAAGCGCTCAGCGCATTTCTGGAGAAACGGAAGCCCGATTTCTCCCGGTTCCAGTAGTTTCACGGTTGGCAAAGGAAAAATATTTGCGACTATAGATTCTTGAACTACTTCAGATATAGGAAAAAATACCCTCCTCCGCTCATTCCTCCTTGACGCGAGGGCTGGGAAGGATTTACCTATGTGTTATCGCCATTATTGAATGGGGTAGCAACTCAAGACATTGCGATGGATAGCGTTATACTCCCTGAAGTGTTTGAGCGCTTGCGGCAGGCTACGGCCAAAGAGCCGGCGGTTCTGGTCGAGCTCTGCCGGGATTACCTTGAGGAAGCCCGCGGCGCTCTGGCTCAGTTGCAGGATGCATTTCTGGTGAAGGATGCCAAAGCATTTCGTGAACGGGCCCATTACCTGAAGGGCAGCAGTCTGATGATTGGGGCGAAACGACTGTCGCAATGTTGCGCAACTTTGGAACGAATGGGCCGCGACTGCGACTTCCGCGGAGCCGGACCCATGCTGGAATACACCATGACAGCTCTTCGTGAGGTTGAGGCGCAGTTGACCGAGCAAGTGGGCCCTGCGGTAGTTCCGGCCGAAGGATCAGCAGCATAAACAGACCATCCCTCAACGTGAGGAAGTAAGGTGGCGGTGACTCCAATTAGAGTTCTAATAGCTGACGATCATCCCGTGGTGCGCATTGGCTTGCGCAACATGCTCCAATCCGACAGCCAGATTAAAGTAATCGCCGAAGCCAAAGACGGGGTCGAAGCGTTGCACATGGTGCGCACCTTGCGGCCCGATATCCTGTTGCTCGATCTGGCCATGCCCAGGATGCCTGGTATGGAAGCTCTGCGCGAGCTGACCGCCAACGGCGGCACCACCCGCACCATTGTCCTCACCGGACATGTAGACAAGCGGCAGATACTGGAAGCGCTGCAACTGGGCGCCCGCGGCGTGGTGCTGAAGGACGCCGTAGTGGCGCATCTGTCGGCCTGCATTCGCGCCGTGATGCAAGGTCAGTATTGGCTGGAAGGACGTCCGGTGCAGAACCTGGTCCAGTTGCTGCGTGATCTGGCGGTGCAGACCGCTCCGCCGCCGCGTAAGACCTTTGGCCTCACCGCGCGCGAACTGGAAGTGGTCACGTTGATCACCGAAGGGTCGACCAACAAGCACATTGCGGAGACCTTCGGCATTAGCGAAGAAACTGTCAAGCGCCACCTCACCAACATCTTCAACAAGCTGGGTGTCGGCAATCGGCTGGAGCTGGCATTGTTCGCCCTCAATCACAACCTGCTTCCCCCAGCCGCTAGTGCCGATGTCTCCTGACAACATCCAGTTGCGAAATTATTCAAGCTGAATTGCGAAAAGGCACAGCCTTTTTCCATTCCCGTTTCAGCTGGGCCCCGTTACTTCTCCGCTTCTTCCCCCAGAAGATACTTTCCCCGTCGCCCGAAGCCAGCTACGTTAAGCAGAGAGTCTTCTATGGACGACGATCATAAATGGGACCCTGTTCTGAATTCCGTTCCCCTCTTGGAAGCAGTGCTTTGCGCGGATTGCGAGATTATCAGCAATAGCGGGGGCGAGGCCTGCGAAGTGTGCGGCAGCCGTTCGTTGCTGAGTTTGGGACGCGTGCTGGGGGGATGCATTGAGGGCGAACGTGCCACGCTGGTGGAAGTGGATCCCAACCATTTCCGAAATGGCTTTACCGTGCTGGTGAATCCAGATGCGGCGGGAGTATTGCAACGCCGCCGCCGGAACGGCCGGGGATAACGTTGCAGTAAGCCCTACCTACGCCACAGGCGATGGCGTGTGGAGCGGCTGGATTGAGTTTTCCAAGAAGAGTGCACTGCCAGAAACTTACAACAAATTTCCGCGCAATTACATCCACTCCAATGCTTGCTACATCACACATCTGTTCCCTTCGTTCGACTGAGGTCTCATGGATCACGACAATCAGCTTCGTCAACAACTAGCGAAAATGATGGACTGGAACGAAGCCCATCCCGATTTTTCTTCAGCGGTGGCCGACTTTCCCGTAAAGCTGCGCGGGCGCGTGCCGGAGGGATTGCCGCATTCAGGGTGGCAGTTGCTGGAACACATTCGTATCGCGTTGTGGGACATGGTCGAATTCAGCCAGAACGGCAAACATAAGTCGCCAAAATGGCCAGAGGGATATTGGCCGAAAGACCTGGTTCCTCCCAGTGAAGAAGCGTGGGAGCAGAGCGTGAACGCAGTCCTGGAGAACTTGGAAGCGATGCGTAAGTTGATTGGCGATCCCAAGCATGACCTGTTCGCACCGATTCCGCACGGCTCCGGCCAAACGTTGTTGCGCGAGGCCTTGCTGATCGCCGACCATAACGCTTACCACATCGGTCAGCTGGTGCTGGTACGAAAAGAGCTGGGGGCGTGGGAGGGGTGAGCAGTCAGCACTCAGCACTCAGCACTCAGCATTTCAGACCTTGAAGCTTCTGCCCATAGCAAACATCGTCGAAGGACGACCGCTTGGCTGAATGCTTACGGCTGACCGCCGACTGCTGACAGCTAGATTAGCGACAGCGCATCCACGTCTACCACCACGTTGTTGTGAGGAATTTTCTGCGCGGTGGCGTGCTCCAGCATAGCGCGCAGCACGCCGTTCATGCGCTCTCGGCTGGCCGACTTCAGCAGGAAGTGGTAGCGGTATTCGGTCTTGAGCCGCACGATTGCCGCCGCCGCCGGTCCCATCACCCGCACCCCCTCGAGCCGCGTTGATTCGAACCACTTGCCCAAAATGCCCGACCATGTCAGCGCCTCTTCTAACTTGTGGCTGCGCACCAGCACATTACTGACGGCGCTAAACGGCGGGTAGTGCATCCAACTGCGGAAGCGAACTTCTTTCTCGTAGAAGCCGTGGTAGTCATGCGCGGCAGCGAATTGGATGGCATAGTGATCGGGAAAAAAGGTTTGCAGCACGACTTTGCCCGGCGTATCGCCGCGTCCAGCGCGCCCCGCCACCTGGGTGAGCAGCTGAAACGTTCGCTCGGCGGCCCGGAAATCGGGAAAGCTGAGCGCGGCATCGGAGCCGACGACGCCCACCAGAGTGACGTTGGCGACGTCGTGTCCCTTGGCAATCATTTGCGTGCCAACCAGAAGATCGATCTCGCCCGCATGCATCGCAGTCAGCATTCGCTCGAAGTCTTCGCGACTGCGGACGGTGTCACGGTCAAGCCGCGCGATGCGTGCCTGCGGAAACAATCCATGCAAGATGTGCTCCAATTTTTCCGAGCCGGTGCCGAGATACTGCACGTACTCGCTGCCGCACTTGGGGCAGGTTCTGGGAGCGGGCCGGGTGAAACCGCAGTAGTGACATACCAGGCGATGCTCACGCTTATGGTAGGTCATGGAAATGGCGCAGTTCTTGCACTGCACCGACTCGCCACACTCGCGACAGAGGACGAAGGCGGAATAGCCGCGCCGGTTCAGCAGCACCATCACCTGCTCGGTGCGCGACAGCCGCTCGCCAATCTCTTCTACCAGCTTGCGCGAGAGGACTTCGTCCTTCTTGGTGCGATGGAATTCCTCGCGCATGTCGAGAATTTCCACTTGCGGCAAGGGCCGCTTCTCGATACGCTCCGGCAATTCCAATAGTTTGTACTTGCCATGTACCCCGTTATAGTACGTCTCCAGCGAAGGCGTGGCCGAACCCAACACGACCGCGGCATTGCACATCTTGGCCCGCATCACAGCTACGTCGCGAGCATGATAGCGCGGCATTTCCTCCTGTTTGTAGGAGTGGTCGTGCTCTTCGTCTACCACAATGAGGGCCAGATCGGGCACGGGGGCGAAGATGGCCGATCGCGTACCTACCACAATGTGAGATATACCGTTATGGATACGCTTCCACTGCTCGGCTCGTTCGTCCTCGCTCAAAGCGGAATGGAGAATTGCGACTTCATCGCCGAAGATCTGGTGCAGGTCGGCGGCCATCGCCGGCGTCAAACCGATCTCAGGAACTAGGAGGATGGCGGAACGGCCTTTCGCTAGTACCGCCTGCATCGCGGACAGGTACACCGCGGTCTTGCCGGAGCCGGTGATGCCATGCAGCAGCATAGGCACGAACTTGTGCTCCTCGGCGGCGGTGGTGATCGCGTTGAGGGCGGCTCGCTGCGCGGGCGTGAACAGAAATTCCAGCTTGCGCGGCTTGAGCCCAGACATGTGAAATTCAGCCGGCTGCTCGGTCAGTTCGACAATTCCGCGGCGCACCAGAGTTTTCAAAGTCGTACGTGGGACGGCCAGTTCGCGCAGAACTTCAACCGCAGAGCGCTGACCTTCCTGATTGCGTAGATAGGCAATGATGGTTTGCTGGTTGGCGTTGAGCTTGCCATCGGCCTGCTTCAACGTTGCGATTTGTACGGTGCGGCTGGCGTCTCGGATGTCGCTGAGGTCCTCGCGGGCGATCCACTTCTTGCGCAGCAGGGTTTGCAGGACGGCGCGCGACGCGCCCGATGCCGAGCGCAGAGTGACCTCGCGAACAATTTCGCCGTCGGCAAGCCGGTTGAGCACCGCGTACTCCAGCATCTGGTGCTCAGGCTCTTGGCGCGAGCGCAGGGAAGAGCCGACTGTCGAAGCCGAGTGCAGCGCTTCAATGCCTTTGTCGGTGATGCGATATCCGATGATGCGGCGAAACTCGGCGGAGAGCGGCAGCATGGTGCGCAATACTTCGCCGATCGGCGCGATGTAGTATTGCGCAATCCAGCGGCCCAGTTGCATCAGCTCAGGCGTTAGCACGGGGGAGGAGTCGAGCACCTGACTCAGCCGGCGGGTGGTGAACTTAGGCTCGCGGTCGTGCAGCTCGGTGACGATGCCGGAGAGGCGCTTCTCGCGAAAGGGAACGATAACGCGGCCGCCGATGCAGGGCTCGGGCGAGTTCTCGGGAATGCGATAGGTGAAGGTGGCGTCGAGCGGAACCGGCACGGCCACATCGCAGTATAGCGGCATCGCGAGCTAGCTGCCCTCGGGCGCGCGAGCCGGCATGGGTAGGCCCAGGTGGTGCATTACCATCTGCAGATCTTTCCAGGTTTCCTTTTTCTGCCGCGGATCCCGCAACAAAAACGCTGGATGGTACGTGACTGCCAGCTTGCACTCGAAAGGCTCGCCCGCGTCGGCGATCGGGCGCGGCGGCGAGAAGTCGTAGAAGCGGCCGCGCATCGAAGCCATGGAGTCGTTCACGCCGAGCAGNNTTGTTGAGCAGTTGTCCGGCGCGCCCCACAAAGGGCAAGCCTTGCGCGTCTTCGTCCGCGCCCGGCCCTTCGCCGATGAACATCAGCTCGGCGTGAGGATCGCCGGTTCCGAAGACGATCTGCTTGCGTCCCAATTTCGCCAGCTTGCAACGCTGACAGTTGGGGCCGATGTCGTGGAGTATGACGCGCAGTTGAGCGTCGCGATCGAGAGTTGAGGCGGAGATGGAACCCTTCACGACCGCGTCGAGTGGAGTTTCGATCTCCATAGATCGTTCAGAGGCCGAAGCGATTGGACTTCCAGTTACGTCTTGGCGATAGAGCGGGCCGATGCCCAGTTCGCGGTAGAACTGCAGGCGTTCGCGGAGTGCGGACTTGGTGTTGGGATCGAGAGTCATCTATAGGTGCGATTTTACGTTACCCCTTATCACACCGAAAAGGGAAGGAAAGCAGGTCCTTCGCGGGCTCAAAGCCCGCTCGTGACAACAAATAAGAAAGTGTTAGCGGAGCAGCTAAAGGTGCGTCCCTTGAAACCGCAGGGATGAGCCTATAGGTCCACTTTGCTAGATGGCGCCAGCACAGTTGCGGAGTGTTCTTGTCGGAGCCGTAGCGCGGCTTCTAGGATTTTCTGCGCCACCTCTTGTTTGCTGGCTTCGGGCACGTGGATCACATCGCTCGCGGTGAGGATGCTCACTTCGTTGCGATCGGAGTTGAAGCCGATGCCGGCGCGCGCCACGTCGTTCAGCACGATGGCGTCGACTCGCTTGGTCGCGAGCTTGGCGTGGGCGTTCTCCAGCAGGTTTTCGGTTTCGGCGGCGAAGCCAATCAAAATGGGCGACGGCTTACCCGTGGCGTGGCGCAGGCTTCCTAGGTCGGCGAGGATGTCAGGGTTAGGCTCCAGTTGCAACTCCAACGCGCCTCTGCGCTTGATTTTTCCCGGGGAAACCGTCTTCACGTGGTAGTCGCCTACGGCGGCCGACATGATGATGAAACTGGCTCGCTCCCAACGGTCGAGCACGGCGGTACGCATCTGCTGCGTTGTTTCGACGAAGATAATTTCGGCAGCGCTGGGCGGCTGCAAGGCTGTCGGTCCGCTTACCAGAATAACTTTCGCGCCACGACGCAGTGCCGCTTCGGCCAGCGCATATCCCATTTTGCCGCTGGAGCGGTTGCCGAGATAGCGCACGGGATCGATGGGCTCATGGGTAGGACCGGCGGTAATGAGTACGGTCTCGCCAGCGAGATCCTGGGTGACCCCAAGGCGCTCGAGCGTGGCGGCAACAATCTGCTCCGGCTCGGCAAGCCGTCCCGCGCCGACCATCCCACACGCGAGATAGCCCCTGCCCGGCTCAACGATGCGCACGCCGCGACCGCGCAGAATCTCCAGGTTCGCCTGGGTGGCGGGATGCTGCCACATGTTTACGTTCATGGCGGGGGCGACCACGACCGGGGCGGTGGCGGCAAGATACAGCGTGCTGAGGAAATCGTTGGCGATGCCCTGCGCGAATTTTGCGATGGTGTCGGCCGTGGCGGGCGCAACCAAAAGACAGTCCATCGATAGCGCAACTGATATATGTTCGACGGCCGAATCGAGATTGGGCTGTTCAGCTGCCGAGCCGAACATACCCGTAATGACTTTCTCGCCGGAAAGCGCGGCGAAGGTGAGCGGGCGGACAAACTCCTGTGCGGCGGCGGTCATAATGACCTGCACCTGCACTCCGCGCTCCTGGAAGTGGCGAACGATTTCGGCGGCTTTGTAAGCGGCGATGCCACCGCTGACGCCCAGTACGATTTTCATGCGAGTCTCTTATGACCAGATGTGGCGCAGCGTCCAGGTGATTCGCGACTCAGATGACTCTGCGATGAAACTCGGGCTGAACAGGCTGCTGAAAAAGGCCGAACACCAGGTCCCTCGGCGCCTAAAGCCGCCTTGGAACAACCAGAATAAGGGCCTTAGACGCAGCGCTGAAGTGCTGCACTACCCGAACTCCGTTATCTGGCCTGCTGCTGATTTCTTCTAGTCGTCGGCGTCGCCGCCCACTAATGGCGCGGGCGTTTCGGCAGCCGCCTCCAGGGAAACTGCTGCGGCCGGAGGGATCTCCCATTTCACTCGCCCGGCCTGGATCTCTTCTTCCGCGATGCGGCAGGGTTTGCGCGAGTGCGGCTCTAATACCGGGCGGGCGCCGTTCTGGATCTGGCGGGCGCGGCGCGCGGCCACCAGGACATAGCGATAATTGCTGTCGAACCCTTCAACCAGTTTCATCGTTCACTCCGTAACGGCGGGAAAATGGGAAACATCGAACGTTGCCAGAATGGTTTCTACCTGCCGCATCATGGGCGCGCGCAAGGCCCGCTCGGCGGCTGCCAGCACCGATTGATCCTTTGCACTCAAAGCCGCGCAAGACCGCTTCAGGCGCTCGGCTTCGACGACCGACTTCAGGGTGTCGATAGACTCCTCCAGCCGATCGTTCACCAAAATATAGTCGTACTGGCGGAAATTCTCAATCTCGTGCGATGCGGTCTGCAAACGCCGCTGGATGATGGCTTCGGTATTGAAAAGCCGCGCGCCATCTCCCAGCAGTTTACGCTGCAGATCGTCGTCAGCCTCGGCGCGGCGGCGCAGGCGGCGTTCCAACTCTTCCCGCGAGGGCGGCAGAACGAAGATGCTGACCGCCTCGGGCGCCTGGTGCTTCACCTGGGACGCACCCTGCACGTCAATATCGAGCAGTAGATCGTGGCCGCGCGCGCTCGCTTCGCGCAAGCAACACTTCGCCGTTCCGTAGTAGTTGCCGAAGACCTCGGCGTGCTCCAGAAACTCATTTTCGCAGACCATGCGCTCGAACTCTTCGCGGCTGATGAAGAAATATTCCCGTCCCGACTGCTCGCTGCCGCGCGGCGGACGCGTAGTGTAGCTGATGGAAAATTCCAGGTTAGAGACGATACGGCGCAGTTCGTTGGTGAGGGTGGACTTCCCCGAACCCGACGGCGCCGAAATGATGAAGATGGTTCCGCTCATTCCAGGTTCTGTACCTGCTCGCGCGCCTTTTCGATCTCCGACTTCATCGACAGGCCCAGCGAGGTAATGCGCAGCGCTTCGCCGGCTACTCCGGTGGTCTTGGACATCAGGGTATTGGCTTCGCGGTTCATTTCCTGGAGCAGGAAATCGAGCTTCTTGCCGACTTCGCCGCCGCCGTCGAGCAGCGAAATAAAATGTTGGATGTGATTTTTCATTCGCACCACTTCTTCCTGAATGTCGCTGCGCTCGGCCAGCATGGCGGCCTCCTGCAGAATGCGGTCGTGATCGACATGCGAGCCCAACAGCTCCTGCATACGGCCATACAGCTTCTCGTGGTAAGCCTTCAACACTCGGCCGCGAAGTTGCTCCACCTCGTGCGTGGCCGACGAAAGGTGCGTCATGCGGTCACGCAACTCGAAAACTGCGCCGCAACCCTCTTCGTCGCGCATGGAATTCAACCGCTCGATGCACTCTTCCAAGGCCGTAGTGACCTGCTTTTCCAGAGCGGCCATGGCATCGCCGTTTTCGGCGGCGTTCAAGGCACCGGGCAGCTTGAGTACCGCATTCAGGTCAGGCTCGGCACTCACCCCGAACTCCTCGGCCACTTCGCGGAAGGTCCGCAGGTAACCGCCCACGAGCTCGCGGTTCACCGAAAACGCTGTCCCGCCGCTGCGCTCCAGGCCTAACGTGACCTCGATATGTCCGCGGTGCAGGCGCTCCTTCAGCACGCGCCGAACTTTCATCTCCACCGGATCGAGCTCCACCGGCAGCCGCAGATGCAGGTCCAGAAACCGATGGTTCACCGACTTTAAGCTCAGCGTCAAGGTGAGCTCGTCATCGACGTTAGTCTTAACTTGTGCGTACCCGGTCATGGAGCGAATGTTCATGCGTCGTTACTCAGTTCCGGAAGCGGTCTCGACATCTTCGAACTGCAAATCATACAGCCGGCGGTAAGTGCCAGTATGGCCGATCAGACCTTCGTGCGAACCCTCGTCGATAATCATCCCGTTTTCTAGGACCAGGATGCGGTCGGCGCGCCGCACCGTGGACAGCCGATGGGCAATGACGAACACCGTCCGTCCCGTCATCAGGTTCTGCAGGGCCGCCTGCACCAGCGACTCGCTCTCCGTGTCAAGCGCCGAGGTCGCTTCATCAAGGATGAGAATGGGCGCATTCTTCAGAATGGCGCGGGCAATCGAGAGCCGTTGCCGCTCCCCGCCGCTGAGCCGCAAACCCCTCTCGCCGACGATGGAATCGTACCCCTCGGGCAGCGCCATGATGAAGTCGTGCGCCAGGGCTGTGTGCGCTGCCTCTTCCACCTTGTGATGGGGGACCTCGGGATGACCGTAAGCGATGTTGTTGCGCACGGTGTCGTTAAACAGAATGGTGTCCTGGGTGACGATGGCGATCTGCGAGCGCAACGAAGCGACGGTGAGGTCGCGCACGTCATGGTTGTCAATCAATAGCTGGCCGCGCGTGACGTCGAAGAATCGCGGCAGCAGGTGGACCAGAGTGGTCTTGCCCGAGCCGCTGGAACCGACGATTGCCACCACTTCGCCGGGGCTGACTTCTAGATTGATGTCGTGCAGTACCTCACGCTCGTCATCGGCCTGGGCATAGCCGAAGTCGACATGCTCGAACCGCACCCCTTGATGAAACGGCGGCAACTTGGCAGCGCCGGGTTTTTCGCGAACATCGTCCCGCGCATCGAGAAAATCGAAGATCTGCTCGGAGGCGCCCAGCGCCTGCTGGAAGTTGTTGTTGAACTGTCCAAACTTGCGCACCGGTTCGTAAAGCTTGAACACGGCAACAACGAACGCGAAGAAAACGCCTTCGGTGAAGAAGCCGCGCTTAATGTATTCGCGGCCCAGCAGGATCAGCATGGCCACTGCAACTGCGCCGAAAATGTCCATCATGGGCGAGCTGACAGCAAATGCCGCTGCCGAGCGCAGGTTGGCTTTGAACAATCGCCGCGCGGCCTCGCGAAAGCGCAGCGTCTCCCACGCTTCCATACAGAAAGCTTTCACGATGCGAACGCCGGTGATGGTTTCGTGCAGAATGTTCTGGATCTCGGCCAGCTTGTCCTGCCCCCGGCGAGTGGTAGTGCGAACGCGCTGTCCGACGCGCCTCGCCGCCATCACCACGAACGGTACGAAGATCACCAACACCCAGGTCAGGCGCCCGCCCAGCCCGATCACGACCAGCCCGGTGAAGATGAAAGTAAAAAACTGCTGCAGGAACTCGGCCAGCACACTCGACATGGCAAACTGCACCCGCTCGACATCATTGATAATGGCCGAGAGCAGCGTGCCGGTAGAGTGTTTCTGGAAGAAGGCAACCGAGCGCCGCAGAGTCGCGGTATAAAGCTCGTTGCGCAGGTCGGTGATCATGCCGAAGCCGGCATAATTCACCAGGTAGGTCCCGACGTAATCGAAGATGCCCTTTAGCACTGTCGATGCGACCAGTGCGAAGGCCACGATGGTCCACACGTTGTGGAAGTGTTCGGGAACAAACCATCCCAATTCGATAGTGCGGTGACTGAGCGGGACACGAATCAGCGGCAGGTTATTGCCTTGCGCCGCCGGATTCAACACGCGATCGAAGATGGGCCCGATCAGCAGCAGCCGGAAGGCGTCGAAGAGCCCCACCAGCGCCATGGAAATCACGGACGCCAGCAGGTAAAACCAATAAGGCCGGACGTAACGGAGCAGCCGGTTCAGTCGACGCATATTTTCCGCGGATGGTGGCAAAACGCTGGGGAGCGCAGCGCGGGCCTGAACAGATTCAGACGACTCAGGTTCAATTCCCGATTCTACTGGATTTGCAGGTAGGAGGAAATGGTAAGGATTACTACTGCCACGTCAGCGACCAGAAGCGGAGCCGGGACTGCTCGCCTAGTAGTTCATGATCTTAGTAAACGATATTGGATCAAGACTGGCGCCTCCGACCAACGCCCCATCAATTTCCCTTTCCGACATCAACGCCGAAGCATTGTCAGGCTTCACACTCCCACCGTAGAGAATCCGAAGGCTCTGCGCGAAATCTTCACCAAAGGCTTCCTCGGCCTCGTGGCGAATCACCAGATGCGCGTCCACGGCCATCTGCGGCGTGGCTGTCTTCCCGGTACCGATCGCCCACACCGGTTCATAGGCGACCGTGAGCTTTGCCGCTTTCTTGGCGGAGATGCCATTAAACGCCCGCACACACTGCCGGCGCAGCACGTCCTCAGTCAGTCCCGCCTCGCGTTCTTCCAGGACTTCGCCCACACACAAGATAGGTGTGAGCCCGTTCTCCAGCGCGACCTCCAGCTTGCGATTGACGGTGTCGTCGGTCTCGTTGAAATATTGGCGCCGCTCCGAGTGGCCGATGATCACGTGGGTGACGTGAATGGAAGTCAGCATTCCGGCCGAAATCTCGCCCGTGAACGCGCCTTCTTTTTCCCAGTGCAGGTTCTGCGCGCCGACCGCAACATGGGAACCGCTGGCCGCGTTGACTGCCGTCTGCAGATCGACAAACGGCGGGCATATCACGATCTCGTCGCGAGTGTGGGCGGCGGCCATGGGAATAAACTCACGAAAAAAATTGGCGGTCTGTTCCTGCGTCTTATACATCTTCCAGTTAGCGGCAAGCAGTTTCTTTCTCATCGATAGGAGTCCCGTCACGGAGCGAAATGCAAGAAGGTGATCCTCGATTATAGGCTGTTGCTGGCCAAGAGGAGTAGCCGCAGCGGCCTTCGCTGCCCGAACTTGCTGTCCCCGCCGCCAGTTGCACTACGGTTTCTGCGTCGGGCGAATCAGCACTTCGCTGATGAAGGACTGGGGCTCTTGAGTCACCAGCATGGCGACCGCGTAGGCGACGTCGGCGGGCCTCAGCATCTTCTGCGTGTCTTTGCCGCCGCGCCGGGGACTGAAATCGGTGTCTACAGATCCTGGACAGATGACGCTGACGCGGATGTTGTGGGCGCGCAGTTCTTCGGCAACGCCATAGGTAAGGCCGTTCAGGCCCCACTTGGATGCCGAGTAGGCGGCGCCGCGCGGCAACGGATTCTTGCCCGCAAGTGACGAGATGTTGATGATGTGGCCCGCACCGGCAACAATCATGAGCGGAACGACGGCCCGCAGCATGTAATACACACCGCGCAGATTGGTGTTGAAGATGGCTTCCCAATCCTCCGGCGAAAGTTCATGCAGCAAACCCGGAGGGCCTCCGAACCCTGCGTTGTTTACCAGGACATCCACCCGGCCATGGGTGGCGCGAAGACGCTCACCAAGGGCGTCAACACTTGCCAGGTCAGTGACGTCGCAGCTAATGCCCTCCGCCTTGCACCCGCGCGCCGTCAGATCGGCCGCGGCCTGCTGGACACGCCCCTCGTCCCGACCGGTGAGCACCACAGTGGCGCCCATCGCCGCCAACTTGGTAGAAATAGACTGGCCGATACCCCGGCCCCCTCCGGTCACCACCGCAACTGCTCCCGATAGCGAAACCAACTCGACAGACTGCATCAATCATTTTCCTCGTTAGCCGG
Organism: Acidobacteriaceae bacterium; assembly: GCA_003165795.1. Taxonomy (GTDB): domain Bacteria; phylum Acidobacteriota; class Terriglobia; order Terriglobales; family Acidobacteriaceae; genus Bog-257. Next base: position 38,139 of record PMWW01000180.1, on the reverse strand, counting down.
GATCGGCAGCACTTGGATCGGTTATTGAGCGGCGGGTTGCAGCCGGTGCGGACGGTGCTGCGAGCCTTGGCCCTGCGGCAGTTGGATACCGGGCAGTCAACGCCAGCGGCGGCTGTCAGTCTGGGCCTTTCGGCCAAAGCGGTGTGGCAGATCGGCAAGCGCTATCAGCAGGGCGGGCTGGAGCGCGCGTTATATGACGCCTCCCGGCCGGGGGCAGCTCCGGCGCTAGATGGGGAGCAGCGACAGCGCATCATTGCGGTGGCCTGCAGCCAGCCGCCGTCAGGACGGGCACGCTGGACGGCGCCAGCAAACCCGGACCTGGAATCGTCGTATGAATCGCGACCGGGTTACCGTCCAGTGGAAGTTCACACGCAAGCAGGCCCGACACAAGCTTCGTTACATAATCAAGCGGTCGAAACACTAGTAGAAGGAGAGAAAATGACTGCCACACTGAATCACAGGATACTGTCCTATCTGCTGAGTATCCTTTTGGTTTTTGCCATAACGCCAGCCCCTTAGCGAAAAGGCCATCTGGTCTTAAGATCATCCCTCGCACCGGATCTGGAGACCCGTGTACCTTCGAATTGTCGATTGCAAATCTGCGGGGGACCGCGCACAGCACTCACGGCTCGCGTGCGGCGACGTGACAGCAGACCACAATTCGAGCCGGGTCTGTCCGGCTGCGCGGCGTTCGTAGCGATGGTGCAGCCCGCCCACTTTTGGCAGTTCCACCACTCTTCCTAACTCTGGAGGCTGGACCGGGCGAGGAATGGGCGTGTCTTTGTCGAGTGACAGATGAGTTCGGGAATGAGCGTAATAGTCAAAGTATGACCTCAGCACCCGCCTAAGACCCGGCTCGTGCAAGACGATCACATGATCCAGACATTCTCGGCGGAGTTTGGTTCGTGGACGAATATGCAGTTGACGATATCTCGAAATCTCCGCTTCAGCTACCGCCCGAACCCACTGCTGAAGAACTGGACCGGATAGTTGAAGCTGATCTTGGCCGCACGTCCAACGGCTGAGATTGGGACCAATCGAAAACTCGGTTTAGTGGAGGAGAAATGCAATTTGAGAATCGACTGAAGAAGTTGGAGCTGGAGCTGCCCGAGAAGATCACGAACCTCGCTAGGAAGCAGGAAGATACTCTCGCTAAAGTCGCAAAGCTTCGGTCGATGCGGGTCTATATGACACCTTGGATCCGTGAGCAGTGTGGGATTCACGATCCCATGTCGGAGGCGGTTGACCGTTACTGGATGAAGAAAGCTAAAGAGCGTGAGGAGAATTCTGAGCGACGACGCTTGGCGAGCTTGGAGGGTGAGCAACCTGGGTTGGCAAGCCCGGCAATTGTCAATTAATCTTGGAAATCGCACCGCATGAATCGGGCAACAATTGTGTCTCCACCAGTTAAGCGGTCCTGGAAATTGCGCCGTCGACACTATCACTCTATCTGGTGATTGCCATCACCGACTTATTCAAGTGCTCGATGTAAATAGAAAAAGTGGGGACGTGTTTCTTTACGCAGCTTCTTGGAGGCATGCTATGGCATCTCAAGCGGAACTTTCCCACCTAGCCATCAACCAAATCCTGCTGGCAACCGATTCCTCTCCGGGGGCGCACCACGCAATGCAATGTGCGGTTTCTCTCGCCAAGCGGGAGGGCATGGTCGCGCCCGAAAATTTGACAGAATCTAACAAAGGAGAATCGCATGTCCAATCCTTGGGAACTGGCTTACCGTTGTGCGGCTCGTCATCATGAGCGTGCGGCCTACCATTACGAAGAGGCGGCGAAATACGAGGAGGCCGAGGATCACGAGAAGGCCACCCACCACGCCTACCTCGCTCACGGATTCAGTCAACACGCGATTTATTACGATGTTGAAGCGGCGAAACTACATGCCGAACACTTCTTGCATGTCGATTACTGCCACCGCTGTGCGACAGCCGCTTCCGAGCAAGGAGCCAAGGCAAAGAGTCAAGATGTGTCAGGAGTAACCTGACTTTTAATCCGCAACAGATCACGTATGTGCCGCAATAACCCGGCAAGAATGTCCAGATATACAGCAACGTGCTGCTCGGCTGGACGAATGAGAGCGCTCGGGGTATCCGCGATAGAACTTCAGCCTGGATGACTACATAGACGAGATGCAAAAGAGCGCCAAGGTGTGGACCTTGCGCCCTTCAATTAAGACGGTCGAAGCTGGCGCGGTACCGGCGTGACAAATGTCCTCTGCACCAGAAGATGATTGTGAAGTGAGAGACCATAGAGGAACGGCTGCAAGCCAAAGTACGACGCCGATTGGAAGAACAACCTTCGATTATACCGTGCCAGAGATAGAGTTTGCCGGCACCAAGCGCGAAAACATACTTCCGGCCGATGAAGCGGAGGGTCAGTAAAGGCAAATCGAGCGCTGCACGGGGCCCCTTAGTTATCACACTCTTGTGTGATACCAGGGCTCGGCGGCATCCATCTTTGAGAATATCATATGTTCACTTTAGAGAATTTCTCGTGTTGCGAGGAGATCTCGACTTGAACTGCCAGGTACTGCAAGCGAATTCGATAACTTCCCCACTTAAGAAAATTAATCGGGAACCAGTCGGTATCGTGCCACCCGTGTGGAAAGTTCCGTTGAGCGACTAATTGGCCGCTAACCGTTAGTCATGGAGGGTAAAGATGAAGCTGAAGCGGGTTGTGAAAGTCGAAGCCGAACGAGATCCTGCTTTCGCGCTCTGGATCAGCCAGACCGTCGGCGGGGAGCGGATTCGCCATTGCCTGCAGTGTGGCCTATGCAGTGGGAGTTGTCCACTTTCGCTCTACATGGATTACACTCCGCGTCGGCTGATGCATCTTTCCCGGGAGGGTTTCAAGGAAGAAGTGCTTAGCAGCTACACGATTTGGCTGTGCACCTCTTGCTATGCCTGCATGGTCGAATGTCCCAAGAAGATCAACATCACGCAATTGATGTATGCCCTGAAGACCCGCGCCATGCAGGAACATTTCTATCCCAAGCGGTTCGCCATCCCGGTGCTGGCGCGCGAATTCTCCAGGATGATCCGCGGTTCGGGACGCATTACCGAAAGCCGCTTGGTGATGCGTGTGTTCGTCAAAACCGCCATCTGGCGGCTGCTGGGTTTCTCGAAATTGGGACTCAGGCTTTTTCGCACCGGACGTATGCGGTTGGCGCGCGAGAAGGTGGAGAAGCGCAGCGACATCGTCACGCTGTTGAATGCGGTTGATACGACGAGGAAGGAGCTGGCGCGATGAAATATGCCTACTATCCAGGATGCTCCTTGAAGGGCACAGGCCGGGCTTATGAGGAATCGTTGCTGGCTGTATTCCGTGCGCTGGGAGTGGAGCTGGAAGAACTTGAAGATTGGAACTGCTGCGGAGCCACGACCTACATATCGTACGGTGAGCTGCAATCCTACGCGCTGGCTGCCCGCAACCTTTCTCTTGCCAAGCAGATGGGCCGCGACCTGATGGCACCCTGCGCCGCCTGTTATCTGGTTCTGAACAAGACGCAGCATTACGTGCGCGAATATCCTTGGATCGGCCAAATTGTCGATCATGCGCTCGACGCTATCCACCTTCCGAAGGACATTGGTGTCAAGGTTCGGCACCCTCTCGACATCCTACTCAATGATGTCGGTCTAGAGGCGCTGAAAGCCAAGGTCGTACATCCTTTGACCGGCCTGAAGGTCGCTACATACTACGGCTGCCAGATGGTCAGGCCTTATGCCTCGTTCGACAACCAGAGAAACCCCACTTCCATGGACCGAGTTCTGGAAGCCTGTGGCGCCACCATCGTGTATTACCCCGTCAAGACGCATTGTTGCGGAGGAAGCCAGAAAGGCACGCTCCCGGAAATAGGCCTGAATCTCATCCGCCGCCTGTTGACGGAAGCGCAACGCAATGGAGCTGAGGCGATCGCCACCGTTTGTCCCCTTTGCCAGTTCAACCTGGAGGCGTTCCAGGACGAGGCAAGTACTACCAGCAAGTTTCACATCCCCGTGCTCTACTTCACGCAGTTGCTGGCGCTAGCTCTTGGCGTACGGCTGAACGAAGCGGGATTCCAGCGCTCGTTCATCAACATCAAGCCGCTCCTGGCGGAGAAGGAGATCGCGTATGCCTGATGCCCACAATCCAGATACGCCGCCAAGAATCGGTGTGTACGTTTGTCACTGCGGAACCAACATCGCTGCCACGATTGATGTTCCGGCGCTGGCGGAATATGCGGCCGGATTACCCGACGTGGTGGTTGCCCGCGAGTACAAGTATATGTGCTCGGACCCCGGCCAGGAGTTGATCCGTCAAGACATAAGGGAGCACAACCTAACCCGGATTGTGGTGGCGTCATGCTCGCCGCTGATGCATGAACCCACATTCCGCGGCGCCCTGGTACGGGCAGGCATCAACGCGTTCTTCCTGCAGATGGTCAACATTCGCGAGCACGTGTCGTGGGTGCACACGAACAAAGAGGAAGCCACTGCCAAGGCGAAGGACCTGGTCCGCGCCGCCGTACGCCGGGTGCGGCTGCACAAACCACTGGAAAAGAGAAGGGTCGAGATCAAGCCCGAGGTGCTGGTGGTGGGCGGAGGAATCGCTGGTATTCATGCGGCCCTGACGATTGCCAACTCCGGCAAGCACGTGTACCTGGTAGAACGCCAGCCAACCATCGGCGGGCACATGGCGCTCTTCGATAAAACTTTCCCCACATTGGACTGCGCCGCCTGCATCCTTACGCCGAAGATGACGGCGGTAGGCTCACATCCCAACATCACGCTCTGGACGTACGCCGAAGTAGCCGCTGTCGAAGGCTACGTGGGCAATTACAAGGTGAAGGTCCGGCATAAGCCACGCTACATCGTCGAAGACCTCTGCATCGGCTGCCAGGAATGCGTGGAGGCTTGTGTGTACAAAGAAGGTCGGTGGGCTGACGAGTTCAACCTCGGACTAAGCAAGCGCAAGCCAATTTACTTGCCGTTCCCCCAAGCCGTACCCCAGAAGGTTCTGATCGATCCCGAAGCGTGCATTGAGTTCAAGTCGCACAAGTGTAAGAAAACCTGTGTTGAGGCCTGCGGAGAGCGCAAGGCCATCGATTTCAAGCAGGAAGCGTCGACCGAAGAGATCGACGTCGGCAGCATCATCGTCAGTACGGGGTTCAAGACGTTTGCTGCGCACCGCAACGCTTGCTACGGTTACGGGGTGTATCCCAATGTCTACACCTCGCTCGAAGTCGAGCGGCTGGTCAATGCCTCCGGCCCAACCAGCGGTGAGATCGTGCTGCGCGACGGCACCACACCGAAGATGGTCGGAATCATCCACTGCGTTGGTTCGCGCGATCACAACACCAACCGCTGGTGCTCCAAAGTTTGCTGCATGTACTCGCTGAAGCTGGCCCACCTGATTCGCGAGCGCACCGGCGCCGAAGTTTACAACTTCTACATCGATATGCGCACGCCGGGTAAAGGTTACGAAGAGTTTTACGACCGGCTGCTCGACGAAGGCGTTCACTTTATTCGCGGACGGGTAGCCGAGGTGGCCGACTGGCCCATCCATCCCTCGGAGGAAGGAAAGCTGGTTATCCGCGCGGAAGACACGCTAGCGGGCTTTGTGCGCCGCATTCCGGTTGACATGGTCGTACTCTCCGTGGGCCTGGAACCGCAATCGGACGCGCGCGACGTTCGCCGCCTATTTAATATCAGTTGCTCGGAAGAAGGCTGGTTTCTGGAGCGCCATCCCAAGCTTGCCCCGGTCAGTACGTTCACGGATGGCGTGTTCATCGCGGGCGCATGTCAGGGACCGAAGGACATCCCTGACAGCGTGGCCCAGGCCGGCGCAGCGGCAGCGGAGGCGATGGCCCTGGCCGACGCTAAGTATGTCGAACTCGAACCTTATACCGCCCATGTCATTGAAGATGCCTGCTCGGGATGCAAGACCTGTCTGACCATTTGCCCCTACACGGCCATCGCGTTTGTCGAAGAAACCAAGAAAGCCCGGGTGAATGAGGTGCTGTGCAAAGGCTGCGGCACCTGTGCCGCCACCTGTCCTTCGGGTTCTATTGAGCAAAACCTGTTCGAAGATCAGGAAATTTTCGAGGAAGTCGAGGGCTTATTGGCCTATGCCTAACGCCATCGAGTCGGTTTCAGGAAACGGTCAGGTGTCCACCGAAGTCGCGGAGCCGCGCATCGTGGGCTTCTTCTGCACCTGGTGCACGTATCTGGCGGCGGACCTGGCGGGAACTTCCCGTATCAAGTACGCCCCCAACGTGCGCGTCATCCGGGTCATGTGTTCGGGGCGCATTGATCCCCAGTTTGTGCTGGACGCCTTCGCCCACGGAGCCGACGGCGTGCTTATCGGCGGATGTCATCCCGGTGATTGCCACTATCAGCAGGGCAACTACAACTGTCTGCGCCGGGCCCGGCTGCTGAAGCGGGTGCTGGAGCAGTTCGGCATCGAAGAAGAGCGCTTTCGCCTGGAATGGATCTCTGCCGCGGAAGGTGATCGGGTGCGCGTGGTCATTGACGACATGGTGGAGAAGCTGCGAAAGCTCGGACCGCTACAACTGAAACGCGGGCCGGCCCTCGTCCGCGGCGGTTCTGGCGAGCAGGTACCGCAGGAGGTGGGCGTATGACCCGGGAGAAACCTAAGATTGCGTTCTACTGGTGTGCCTCCTGCGGCGGTTGCGAAGAGGCGGTGGTCGACGTGGCGGAGCAGATACTCGATGTGGTCGCGGCCGCCGACATCGTGTTCTGGCCAGTGGCTCTCGATTTCAAACGTAGCGATGTCGAGCAAATGCCGGATGGCTCCATCCTGGCGACCTTCTTGAACGGCGCAATCCGCACCTCGGAGCAGGAAGAGATGGCCGGACTGCTGCGCCGCAAGTCGAAGTACCTGGTTGCGTTTGGCTCATGCTCGCACCTGGGAGGCATTCCTGGACTGGCCAATTTCTTCACGCGTGAGAGCATCCTGCAAGCGGTGTATTTTGATGCTCCCACGACGGAGAACCCCGATCGGGTGATGCCGGGCTTGCCCCTCAACGATAGGCACGGTGAGCTGACGCTGCCTTATTTCTCCGACCGGGTTCGCAGCCTCGATCAAGTGGTTGAGGTTGACTACTACGTCCCCGGATGTCCGCCGCAGCCGAAGATCGTCACGCGAGCCGTGCTTACGCTTCTGGGCGAACATCCTCCCACGAAAGGAAGCGTTCTGGCGCCCGACGAGGCGCTGTGCACCGAATGCCCGCGTAAGGACTCCAAGCCGGACAAGATTGCACTGAAAGCATTCCGCCGGCCGCAGGAGATCCAGATCGATGAAACCCAATGCCTGCTCGCCCAGGGTCTGCTCTGTCTGGGACCGGCGACGCGCGCGGGTTGCGAGGCGCGGTGCGTTGAAGGGAACATGCCTTGTACTGGCTGCTGTGGCGCGCCTGGGCGAGTGCGGGAGCAGGGCGCGAAAGCGCTTTCCGCGATTGCTTCCTTGATCGACAGTCAAGACGAAAGCGAAATCGACCAGATCCTGGCCACCATCCCCGATCCCGCCGGCACGTTTTATCGTTACAGCTTGCCGGCTTCACTGATCCATAACAAACGCGGGGTTTAGACCTGATTCGGGAGTTTTGTTCGAGGTGCTCTTATGCCAGATGGAACCATGCCAGTCCAGAAAATCTCTCGCCAGTCCGCCGGGAAGGCGAACGATCCGTATCCTGGACGGCGCGTCACTATCGACCCGGTTACGCGCCTGGAAGGCCACGGAAAAATCGAAGTGTTTCTGGACGACGCCGGCGAAGTGGATCGGGCCTACTTCCAGGTACCTGAGTTGCGAGGCTTCGAGAAGTTTGTGCAGGGACGACCAGTGGAGGAGATGCCGCAGATCACCTCGCGTATTTGTGGCGTGTGTCCTACGGCCCATCACATGGCCGCCACGAAAGCACTCGACGCCGTGTATCACGTTACTCCTCCTGAGACGGCGAAGAAAATCCGCGAAATCGTGTACAGCGCCTTCATGGTCGAGGACCACAGCCTGCATTTCTATTACCTGGGAGGGCCCGATTTCGTGCTGGGGCCTGACGCTCCCGCCGCGCAACGCAACATCCTGGGGGTAATCGAAGCCGTAGGGATCGAGAACGCGAAGAAAGTCATCAGCATGCGCCGGCGCCTGCGCAATTTGATTACGTTAGTGGGCGGCAAGCCCGTACACCCGGTTTTTGGACTGCCGGGTGGAGTCGCCAAGCGCTTTACCGTTGAGATGCAGAGCCAGTTCCAGGCTGTGGCGGAAGACGCCGTGGCCTTCGCCACCTTTACCCTTGACCTGTTTGACGATATCGTTCTGAACAACCGTGCGTACCTGGATCTGATTACCGGGGACGACTACAGCCATCGCACCTTCTGTATGGGGATGGTTGACGATGCTAACCGGGTCAACTTCTACGACGGGCAGATCCGTGTCGTCACTCCAGAGGGTAAGGAGTGGAAGAAGTTTAAGGCTAATGATTATGCCAGCGTCATTGCCGAACACGTCGAGCCGTGGAGTTATGCCAAGTTCTGCTATCTGAAGCCGCTGGGCTGGAAGGGATTCACCGATGGCGACGATACCAGCATATACAGCGTGGCTCCGCTGGCGCGTTTGAATGCGGCCGACGGCATGGCCACACCGCTGGCGCAGAAAGAGTACGAACGATTCTTTGCCAAGCTAGGCGGCAAACCTGTGCACCATACGCTTGCCAATCACTGGGCACGACTCATCGAATTGCTCTATGCGGCGGAACGGATGCGCGAGCTTGCCGCCGACAGCCAGCTGCTGGAACCGGAATACCGCACCTTGCCAACCGCGACCCCAACCGAAGGAGTAGGCGTGGTCGAGGCGCCACGCGGTACCCTGATCCACCACTATCAGACCGATGAACATGGCCTTGTGCAACGCGCCAATCTCATTGTGGCCACCCAGAACAACGCAGCCCGCATCGCCATGAGCGTGGACAAAGCCGCCAAGGGCTTGATCCATCGCGGAGAAGTTCCCGCGGGAGTTCTGAACAAGATTGAGATGGCCTTTCGGGCTTACGATCCGTGCAATGCGTGCGCGACTCACGCTCTTCCCGGAAGCATGCCCCTGGTTCTGACCGTACGAAATCGTCAAGGACAGTTGCTCGCATCACTCACACGCAATTCTGACGGTCATATCCTGAAGTGTATCCAGTAGGACTTCTCACGAGCGCGAATGAGTGGCAGAACATACAATTACATGGAGTCGCCATAGACGCAAAATTGGACAGACTCGGCTCGCTAAGCGAAAGCTGTCGATGACCCCAACCAAAGCACCCACTCAAGCAAAGGTGGCTTGGAGACGGCGCGATGTGTACGGAGATACTTTACCTTCGAAAAGCTGACCACCCGCTAGGGCGTGTTAACACTAATTGGAATTGCATGATATTCTCTGATGGGTGCAGATCAACGAGACGCAGTACCGTCGCATTGCGGCCACCTGTTGGAAGACGGCGCTGATCTGCGAACCATTCAGTTGCTGCTAGGGCATCACGATTTGGAAGAAACCACCATCTACCTGCATCTGTCCAAACGCCATCTCAGCGCCACCGCGAGCCCGCTGGACTCCTTGGTCTTGTCCGCTGAGAAGCAGAAACGAGAGCCGTGGCCAAAGCCCTAAATGAGTCGCCCTCTCCTGGAGATGGCCGACATCGTTCGCTGTGCGGGGCAGACATTCGTGGAGCGCAGTCGCAACTGGATCACCTGGCAACATCAGAAGGTGTTGCTGGCCATCACCCGATGCCGTAGCGCTGCGCTCGGCGGACACCGTGATCGCTGTACCGGCTGCGGACAGACGACCGTCATCTCCTACAACTCGGGAGCCAGCACCGGAACCGGCGTGTCGTCACCGTGCAACTTGTCAGCCGCCATGACATAGCGGCGCAGAACTTCGACCAGTGGCTGCAGCAACTGGTTGGCGTCTCCCACCCACTTGGCCAGCGCCGAGCGATCCAACTCGACGCCCTCGCGCCCATAGATCTCCGATTGGCGATACAACGGCAAGTGATCACAGAACTTGGCAGTGACCACATGCGCCAGCAGTCCCGGACCCGCCAGGCCGCGATCGATGGGACGGCTTGGCGCCGCTGCCTGCACAATCGCATCACACCCCGTGCAGCACAGCTTGGGGCGAACATGACGAATGACCTGGAAACTCCCCGGCACCCATTCCAGCTGCATCAATTTGTTCAGTCACCCCCGTCACATAAGGTATGGTCATGGCCATCACTTAAATGGCTGTCAATGGCGCAACTCTTGTGATCTATCGTGCTAGATAATCACACACTGAGGTGACAGAAGACCTTTCCGACTTAAGTCGTCGTGGGCGACAATCCAGTACGACCCGGATCATCTGGCCGCGCATCCGACGTCCCTCCCCGCTGCCCATCACTCGTTCCGCACGGCCAATTCTTGGAGCCTGCATGAGCGCGACTGCTACCGTCGAGCCCGTCATTCAGAAGCAAGCTGTCGCGACGCGTACCGCCGTTTGGGCGCTGGCCTCCGCATCGGACCAGCGCTGGAATCGGCCCTACACCGACCTTGTTTACCAGCCGATGCTGGAGGTGATGCAGTACCTCCGCGCCAATGGTTACAAGACCTACATCGTGACCGGCGGCGGCCAGGATTTCGTTCGTGTATACGGCGAACAGGTGTACGGCATTCCTCCGGAGCAGGTCATCGGCTCGGCCTTGGAAACGCAATATACCTATAACAAACAAGGCCAGGGCATTCTTGTAAGGCCCCCGAAGCTACTGTTGAACGACGATTTCTCAGGAAAGCCGGAAGACATTTGTCTGTTCATCGGACGCCATCCCAAGGCCGCGTTCGGCAACTCAACCGGCGACCAACAAATGCTGGAATATACCCAGGCGGACGGTGGAGCAACGTTAATGATGACCGTGCTGCACGACGACACTTGGCGCGAATATGCGTACGGCCCGGCCATGGGATTACCTGATACCAAGGTAGGAACTTTCACCCAAGCGCTATATGACGAAGCAAGTCAAAGGGCTGGGTTGTCATCAGTATCAAGAACGACTGGAAGTAGATTCTTGCGTGGGAAAGGTGATCATTATTTCAATCAAAAGGAGAAAAGCATCGCTATGAAAACCGCCAAGAAAGCAGCGGTGGAAGTTCTGATTTCGGGGAATGGGGCCGGCTACGCGACTGAGGAGGTCATCCGCAAGCGGGCCTATGATCTCTACGAGCATCGCGGATGTGCTGACGGTCTGGACGTGGAGGATTGGCTGGCTGCCGAAGCAGAGTTACAGCAGAGCCCGCCGGTCTAAATACTGAGCCGCACTGTGAGCGTTCCAGTTGAGCAACGAGGAGCGTAGCGACGTCACTGACGGCACGAGACACGGTTGCGGCGCTGCCTACTGCTAAGGAGAGACCGATGAAGGCAATTGCCAGCAGATCCCCCACAGTTTACCAACATGGAGGCGCGGGCGGTTGCCATCTTCACGGCTGCTCCATAACAACCATCGGCGACCTTGGCAGCCAATCGCCCAAGCTGTTTATCGTTTCACTAACAAACTTTCTAACGGAGATTAACTTGTGAAAAACACTAGGTGGCTTTGTGTTTTTCCCCTTGTTTTCTTATTTCAATTAACTGCGCTGGGACAGGAATTCCCCACGGTCGAAGTAGCCAATTCTAACTTAACCATGCTTGCTGTTTAACACCATTGAGGGGGAGAGACAGTGTATGAAGCACCGGCATAAGGTCAAAGTCGAAGAAGACGGCGAGAAGGTCATTGAACACGCCCGCCACGCGCAATTGAAGAGGGAAATCTCCAAGCGGATGGGTCAACCAGGCGCCATTGCCGATCTGGTTAGAGCTCAGGTGGTTCGTTTAGGGTTTACACCTCAGGAGGTTTACGCCGAGATGTTTCGACAATCGCAAGGCTAATCGGTATTGGCCCTCATTTTGCGGAGAGTGGCCGATATCGTGCCCGGATTCGGCCGTTGGGTAAAGGTGCTCGAACGTGACCTATTCGACTTGTCGGCCACTATACCGCTCGAAGCGGAATACATAACTGACACCGCGGAGTACGGCTGCGAAACTACCTGGTGACAAAGGAGAAAAGATGAAAGCAGTTCGTTTGACGAAATTATCTGACTGGTGGACATTAGCCCTGCTTATCGTCGTCGTACTGAATACTAAGCTGGGATCCGCCCAGACGAAAAAACCGAACATCATTATTCTGATGACCGACGACGTAGGCTGGATGGACTTAGGCGTCTACGGTGGCGGCGCGGACCGCGGTGCACCCACGCCCAACCTGGACCGCCTCGCCAATGAAGGCATGCGTTTCACCGACTACTACGCCCAGCCCACGTGCACCCTCGGGCGTCTGGCTGTAATGACCGGCCGCGAGCCGGTTCGTTCCGGCATTCTCAATGTATTCATACCGGGCGACCCAAACGGCATCAGCAAGGCGGAAATTACCCTTCCACAGTATCTGAAGAAGGCCGGCTATCACACCATGCAGACGGGAAAATGGCACCTCGGCGACAAGCCCGAGTACTACCCTACCCAACATGGCTTTGACGAGATGCACTACATGTTGCCTTACTACGGAAACGTGTACACCTACGACGACCTAAGCTTCTACCCCGACTTTCCAACCAACGACCCGCAGTTTATGGCGTATTGGGCCAAGATGAATCTGAAGATGTGGGAGCAAAATCCTGGGGAGAAGCAAGCCACCGCCATGCTCGACGGCCGCGAATTCCGCACCGCGGAGTTAAAGCTGATCGACCAATGGCAAACGGAGTATGTCATCAAGTGGATCAAACAGCATGCCAAAGACAGCGAGCCCTTCTTTATCGATCTGAATTTCATGCGCATGCATAATCCGACGGTTGTTCCCGACGAAGACGTACGTAAGTCTCCCGGTCAGTATCCCTACACTGATGGCCTGGTAATTCTCGACCGGCAGGCCGGTCAGATCATGGCCGCCCTCAAAGAAGCCGGGATTGACGACAACACCATAGTCGTCTGGACTACCGATAACGGTGCCTGGATTGATACTTGGCCCGATGCTGGCGAAACTCCCTTCCGCGGCGAGAAGAGCAGTACCTTCGAAGGCGGCTTCCGGGTTCCGGCTATGGTTCGTTGGCCCGGCCACGTTCCCGCTGGCGTGGTGAGCCACGACATGTTCTCCTGCATGGATTGGTATCCTACGCTGGCAGCACAAGCGGGCCTGCCTGCGCCTCCGCGTCATTGGGTGGACAACAGCGGCACACCGATTGTCTTCGACGGCATCGATCAATCCGATCTCATCCTGGGCAAGGGGCCTGGAAAGCGTGACACCGTTTTGTTCTTCAGCGCCGGTGGTGGCATTGCTGTGCGCAATGGACGCTGGAAGCTGACGTACAACTCTCATGATTCCTGGCTGGGCGTGAACCGCAACCAGACAGCCGCATCTTTGTACGACCTGGTAATGGATCCCTTCGAACTACACGATATCGTCTTTATGGGCTCAGCACCCATGGGCGATGCCATGAAGACTTCTCCCGGCCGAAGCCCTGAACATGACCACGGCTGGATTATGCCGCCACTTGGCATGGTGTTGAAACAGACATTTGCGGAAATGAAGGAATATCCGAATCGCTTCCTCGGCCTGGACGGGGAAGTTTTTTGGGAGGCGCTGCCGGAGTTGCCTAAGGACCTCTCCGTACCTCCAAAGGGATACAAACTTCCACAGGACTAAGTCGGTTTCTCGAGAGAGTAGTGCGGGCCTTCGGGCCCGCACGGCGTCCACGGAGCTTGACATGACCTTTCTTGATGTTTTCTCGCTGCTGATACTCCTGTTTCTGATTCTTCTAGGGGTAGGGTTGGTTCTGCTGCTCGCATATACCCCGGGAGCAGTTGCAAGGTCACGCCACAGTCCTTGGGCCGAGGCCATCAATATCGCAGGCTGGGTAGGAATTTTGGTGTTTCCAATCTGGATCGTGGCGTTGGCTGCTGCGTTCATCCGTCCTCGCACCGGTGAAGGTGCGGCGATCGCGATCAGCGAATCCGAAAGCGCCGAATTGGCGGCTACGATCTCCTTGATTTCCGAACGCCTCAAAAACCTGGAAAACGGGCTGCGCGCTGTACTTCCTAAGGCCGGATCCTCGGGCCCAGGAGGACCCCAGCCATGCTAGTCGCAATACTGGTTATCTGCTATGTGCTGGTCTTGCGATACCTCGATCAGAAGAATCGTGAGAAAGACCGACTAAAGGCCGGAAACGCCGCTCCCACGGGACCGGCCGACTACGCGACGATTAAGAAGGCCCTGGCGGAAACCTCACAGCGCCTCACTGTAGTGGAAGGCCAATACCGCGAACTGGCGCAGCGCCTGGGGGTGGCTCAATGATTGCCTTTCTGGCGGTAGTGTACTGCGTCGGCCTCTACCTTGTGTTTATCAAGTTTCGCGTGCTGCCGTTCAATCTTCTGGCGCAGATTCTAGTCGGAGCGGTGGGCTTCATCGGCCTACTGGTTGTTTTGTTCGGAATGAACTATACCCAGCCTTTTTCCATCGGTACGACCGTTTCCGGTCTGACCACCCAGATTGAAGCTCGTGTGCCAGGCAAAGTCACCGAGGTGGATGTTAAAGATGACAGCTTCGTGAAAAAAGGTGAGGTCCTGTTCAGAATGGATCCGCAACCTTATGTGGACCAACTGCACCATGCTCAATCCGCCTATGCCGAGGCCGAGATCAGAACTTCGACCGCTATTCTCCAAACCACGCAAACGGTGAATTCAGCCAGCGCACAAGTGCAAGCTGTGGAAGCGCAGATAAAGGCTACGCAAGCCGCCATCGGCGCCACCGAATCGCAACTCAACCTGGCCAGGACCCGCTTAAAGGAATACACAGAGCTGAAAAGCAAGAACGCCGGCAGCCTGTTCGAAGTCGAGCGTTATGAGACTGACGTAAAGTCTCTGACCGATCAGGTGGCAGCCCAAAATCAGCAAATGGCAGCGCAGAAGCAACAACTGGCCGCCGCCCAGGCCCAACTGGTACAGGCGCAAACCGCGCAGCAGGAAGCCATCAAGATTCAGCCGGACATACTGAGTGGTCTGAATGCCGAAGTCACGGGCGCGCAATGGAGCGTGGACCAGACTACGATCATCGCCCCCGACGATGGTTATGTAACTCAGGTCACGCTGCAGCCCGGAACCATGGTCTCGATAGGGCCGGTGATGGCCTTTATCGGCCAACGGACCAAGCCCTTGCTGGTTGTGACCGTCATGCAGAACTACGTCAACGTCGTGAAGCCCGGCGCCGAAGCCGAGGTGGCGACCCCTGCTCTTCCCGGCAAGATCCTGCACGCCCGCGTGCTGGCGGTCGAGCGAGCCACCGGTTCCGGGGCACTTTACGCCGAAGGCCGTCTGAAGCGAGCTTACGAGCCGGCCTTTCCTGATCGCATGTACGTGATCCTTAACCTCGAAGACAAATTCAAGGACACCATCCTGCCCATCGGCACCAACGGCTGGATATCGATTCAGGGTGAAGACTGGAAAGAGCTTTTTATCATCCGGCGGGTCATCATGCGCTGGTACACCTGGACCAATTTTGTCTTCACTGGCTATTGAGACCCGGAGGATAGGGTGAACGCAAGCATGAGCTTCCGAACAACACTGGCGCTAGGGATTTGCGCGACGCTGCTGCTCTGCGCTTGTGCGGTGAAGAAGCCGCCATCGACCACGGAGACGGTGAAGAACTCGCTACCGCCCGCTACTAAGGTCCCGGACCAATGGACCAGCCAGGGCACGAGTCCCGCTCCGGTGGAAACAGGATGGCTGAAAAGTTTCAACGATCCGCAAATGGAGGCCGTCGTCGCCGAAGCCATCCAGAACAATCTTGACCTGAAGGCCGCGGCGACCCGCATCCAGGTGGCAGCCAGCGTGGTGACCGAAGTACACGCTCAGATGATGCCTCTCATCGCCGTCGCGGGGGAAGCCAAGTACCTGGGCCGCTTCCACCAAAAGAATGCCCAAGGGCAGACTAGAGGAAACTTCAATGCTTCGAGCCTGCTGGGCAGTGTGTCGTGGGAATTGGACGTTTGGGCGAAGATCCGCTCCCAGACGGCGGCTGCCAAACAAGGTATGGCGGCAACCGAGTCTGATTACCAGTGGGCGCGCATGTCGCTGGCTGCGGCCACGGCGAAGTTGTGGTATCTGGCGACTTGTACCCTAGTGCTGCAGAGGTACGCGCAGGAAGATGTTCTAGTTGACCAGCAACTGCTTGACGTTACCATTGCCCAATTCCAGGTAGGCAACGCCGAGCAACAGCAAGTAGACTTCGCGCAGGCGCAGCTTGCGCAATCGCAAGCCCAACTGGCGCAGGTCAGCAATGCCTACCTGCAAGTCATACGCGGATTGGAAGTGCTGGTGGGCCGTTATCCGGCGGGCGAAATCAAGACCGCCAGCGCCCTCACCGCCCTGCCGCCGCCGGTTCCTGCCGGTCTGCCGTCGCAATTGCTGGAGCGCCGTCCCGACATTCTGGCGGCGCAGCATACCTTCAACGCCGCCTTTCACCTTGTGCAGGCGGCGCAGGCGGCGCGGCTGCCGTCGTTCGCTCTGAACGGCGCCGGCGGTTACCTCACCAATGAGATTTACCAAGACCTCAAGTTTCGTCCCTGGGTTTGGACGGCTGGGGCCGACCTGCTGGCACCGCTTTATACCGGCGGCTATCTCCAAGCGCAGGTGAAAATTGCCAACCAAAACCAGAAGGCGGCGCTGGCGCTCTACGGTCAGACTCTATTGCAGGCCTTCGATGATGTGGAGGTAACTCTCACCAACGAGCGCTACCTTAAGGATCAGGAGAAGGATGCGGCTGAGGCTTTGAAAAGTACCGAGGATGCGCTCAACTTGGGAAAAGTGAAGTATGACGTAGGTCAGACCGATCTCTCGCCAGTGTTGCAACTGGAAAGCGTAGTGTTGGCAACTCAGACGGCGGAGACGTATTTGCGGTACGAACTCATCGCCAATCGCATCGACCTTTATCTTGCATTGGGAGGTCCGTTCTAAGTGGTGGTGTGCATCAGAATAGCCTGGGCAGTAGTAGTGCTCAAAATGATTGTGCTGTGTGCGTTGGACTACAAGGAGACTTAAGGCTTTAGCCAATCTTGATCTCGGAGATACGCAAGGCCCACGGTATCTCAACGCAACCTTCGATTCTCGGGCTCTAGAGCATTTTCAATCAAGGTGTATAGTATATTCCGCAGTGACGGAACCAGGAACGCGCATTGTCTGGGGTGATGCAAGGAAGAGCCTGGGGTGACCGCCTGCTCCAGGGCCTCGGCGGTTCGGGCCTTGAACGAACGCCGTTCATCCAGCATGGGTATTACCCCTTGTAGGGAGTTCAAGATGATTTTGAAATTGCTTGATAAGCCTGATGCCCTCACATATTGCCATCGAACTTCCGCGGTCATGCGGTCACGCCGCGGTCAAAGTAACTCTGCGATGGGGTGCGATCAGCTTCAGACGGTGCCACCAGCTTCAGCCGATTGTTATGAATGTTGAGCTATTCACAATTCGAATCCCTGTCTCTCCGCCATACAATCAACTACCTGGGCATTAAAGGGCGATCCATGCGCCGCGATTGAAATAATCATGGGAGAAATGACGGCATCGGCGGGAAACTCTAACCAATTACTCCGGCAAGCGCCTGCAGAAATCTCTCTTGATCGGTGGTCGCATGGGGCGACGCCGCACTAATGCTGGATGACAAAATGCCAACCTTCGATAATCCGGAACGACGCAGGGCATCAGCTTCCGCTTGTGAACTGACTAAGACGATATCGCAGGCATCGGCAAGAAGAGGATCGACCGCATCCCACAGGCTGCTCGCCGACTCGTCCCGCAGGTCGCGATTCGCATACCCAGCCGCGATTTCGTAGACAATTCGCGGACGAGAATCGCACCAATGGAAACCCCACTGAATAAGGTGGCTGATTGCCGCGGGCCGAGTACACCACACCACGTCGAAATGGCGCCAATCTTCAATCAGCAGGCGGTCGCACAAGTCTCCGTCGCGAAACTCAATTTCTGAAGGAAGAAGGTGGGGCAATCTTGCACATCGTTCTTCCGTAAGGCAAGTCACCTGATGGCCGAGCATCACCAACCCGTTAAGCACGTTGCCGGCCCGCGGGTCGCCGCTGCCCACCTTCGAATCGGCAACCCCGTCTGTGATATACAGGACGCGCTTGCCCTCTGCTCTAACCGACACGCGGGCCGAGAGTATGTTATCGCCCACCCGGAAGTACTGGCCACGAAGAAAGTCTTTCCACTTTGCTGCAAACCCTTCTTGATTGTGCGCAATGAGACTCTTAGCTTTATCAGGACCTTCAGATGATGCCGATTCGTAATGTGCGATGACAGCCCTTGGTTCGTAGACTACCCTATAGCCTGCGGACCACAGGGAAATACAGTAATCCGTGTCTTCATAGTAAGCCGGCTGATAAATCGAATCAAAGCCGCCACTTTCGCTGAATAACTTACCGCGCGTTACTAGAAATGCTCCCGAGCAGTAATCAACCAACCGTCTAAAGTTGAACTCCGGTAGGTCCGGATCATGGTTGCGGCCTAGGCCCCACGCGGTCGCATCGCTCCATAAAATGCATCCTGCTTCCTGTAGCCTTCCATCGGAAAACAAGAGCTTGCCGCCAACCGCACCAACCATGGGGTCGCGATGAAAATTGCGGACCGCGGCGCTAAGGCTACCTGGCATTAGCAATGCATCATTGTTAAGGAAGCAGAGATATTCGCTTCGAGCGAGGTGGGCCGCCTGCATGCACGCAGTCCCGAACCCCAGATTTGTCTGGTTGCTAACAACCCGTGCTCCGTCTAAGTGGTCGAGAAGGTACGAGGTATCGTCGGTCGAGTTGTTGTCAACGACAATCAACTCATAAGGAACATCTGCGTTCTTGATAATCGACTCGAGACACATCAGACTAAGATGGGCCCGGTTGAAAAGTACCAGGAGAATAGATACCTCAGGATTTGGTACTTGAGTAACTCCAAGGCGGGCGGTGGATGCAAGTAGCTGCCGCAACCGACTGGAACCGTAGGCATCCCAGGCCGATTTTCCGGCAGCGATAAACTCTTCCGGTCCCACCGTCATGTGCGGAGTGTCCGTCGCCTCTAGAACAGTCGGTGCTCGGGTATCGTCCTTTGCTAGTTCCGAGGGGGCGATTTGCCGGCGCCTAGGATGACCCGGGCTGCCGGGGGCCTTTCGTTTTGCGAGACCCCAACCATGCTGAATGAAGTGAATAAGCGGATTGGTGCCCACGGGGTCCCCACCCAGTTGTTCCCGGGCATACGCTTGAGCATCAAATTGAAGCGAGGGGTTACGGCCTTCCGCGGCACCATGCAAAATGTAATGCGACAGTGGGTTTAGATTGGCCGTCGCTACGTCGGCATATTGCTGCAAATACCAATCACTGTCGAAAAAAGGATTGGGATCGCGGCCTTCAGCAGCGCCCCGCAGCAGATAATGAGCGAGGGGATTTACGCGACTCCGGGCCACGTCGGGATTTTGACTTAGATACCATCCACCTTCGAATAATGGATGGGGTTTGCGGCCCTGAATTCCTCCACGTGTAACGTAGTGCCATAAAGCTCCAGTCCCTTTCACGTCGGGATATAGAGCCCGATACCATTCTCGATCGAAGATTCCGGAGTTCGCAATTAGTCGCGTAATGTTGAGAAGATTAAGCTGCTTTCCGATCCAGCTTTGCCTGATAGTCTTCACAAATCGGTGGTCCTCCGGATGTCTCGCGGGCGGTTTCCCGACAACCGCCGCTCGTTTATCGCATGGCCCACAACGCGACGGCGAGCTGGGTAAACTTCCAGTTTGCGCTATCCCGCTCTTGAGCTTCCTTACCTGGTGTGCAAGCCGCCGTGCGGTGTCTCCCTCGACACCAGTGTACGGGCCGCCGCGCCGGTGGACAATGAGTGTGCTACTCTAACGATCTTAGCCGCAAATGGCGCGTATTCAGCTAAAAGAGTCAAGCGGATGCCATTTGAATTACCGCGCAATTTTCAAATTTCGGACCGCGAGCCGTTAGAACAGGTGATGGCCAGGCTGCGAAGTGCCTTGCGGATTCATCCGGAATCAGCGGTTACGCTGCAGTTAGCCGAGGACCCTGGATTTGCCAAGGCCGCCCCGCAGACTGCAGCAGGCGAGCAGAATTCCGCCGGAAACATGTACCGAACGATGGGCCCGGAACGCAAAGTATTTGTTGCCACACGAATTGATCCTCCCTCACTGCTGGCGGAACGCCACTCGCTTTCAGAGTTGCGGCGAAGCCTTGCCGAGTGCGAGACAATACTCGCCCATTTTGCAGCCGGCCCCAGTCGGGAAGGATTTCTCGGACGGATGTTGAATGTATTCCAGCAATGTACTCGCCGGGTGCTTAATTGGTTTATAGGGCCGTCGATTAGCTTCGACAAGTCTGCACTCAACGCGGTGGCCGAGACGGCTGCTGCGGTCGACGTGGTGCAGCGACAGATTTATTTGATGGCCCAGGAGCTGGCGGTGTTGTCGGACAAGCTGGAGTCGCTGGAAGAGAGGAACAGCCAGTCCCACAGCTCGCCTTAGTCGTTCGCGTGGGAAGCGTGCGCAGTGGAACAGAAACTGCATCTGACACCCGCGCTGGGATAAGCCCTTTCAACCCGCCGGGCAGGCACGGCGTCCGTCACTGCTCCAGTTCGGCCGGCCAGTCAAGAACATGATTCCTCCGATAGGCAGCAGTCGGCGAAGTGGGCTGGGCGCATTTCGACTGCAGCCATGGGTTTGGAAGAAGGATTATTCTCTCTCTCGACCGGCCGTCCCGCAATGACCAAATTGGTGGGCCGCCGAATCGCGGGGAAATATAGGTTGCTAGTGTGAGTGCCGATGCTTGGGTGGATGTGGGTTTGGGTGCTGGTCGGGCGGTGGCAGATAGGCGTCTGGAGAACTCATGACCAGCTTGCCGTGCTGCACACCTTTGATGCCGATCAGGCGATCGGACAATTCCTGTACCTCTCCGAGCCGGCCCTTGACCACCACGACTTCCAGGCACATATCATGGTCAAGGTGGGAATGTACGGTGGAGATGATGACTTCGTGATACTGGTGCTGCAACTCCATCAGCTTCTCCGGCAGAAGCCGGGAGTGATGATCGTAAATGAGAGTCACGGTGCCCACGACCAACGCCTTGGGCGATAGCAGACGCGACGCGTTCAGCCGATCGCGAATGAGGTCGCGAAACGCCTCGGAGCGGTTGTTGTGGCCTTGCGCGGCGATGTAGTGGTCAAACCGCTCCAGCAGGCTGGAATCGAGTGCGACGCCGATACGGCTGAGGGTACTCATAGGGAAAACTCCCAGACAAGAATTACATCCAAAAGGCAAATAGTAGCATGTAGTACGATCAGGCTACGCGCGGCGGGCGCCCACGGGCTTGCTCGGCAGGGCGTGGTACATCACCCTAGCGAGTTGACTTTGTAGCTTCCCATTAGACGTCCAAGCGAGTTGAAAGCTTCGCGGTCGATCAGACGGGCATTGCCGGCGAACAGGTCACTATATTATTGATTGCGCTGCAGCCGGATAATAGAGTAGCGTTGCCTAGCCCGCAGTCGATGCGCCAGCAACAAGCCCGTCAAGAATGAGCCGAGGGAAGAGAATGGGAACAGAATCGCCAGCTGACCGTCAATACGCACACCGTCCGAACCAAGATGGGACACTAGATTCGATTTGCAAGCTTTGCTATTTGACGGTTGCCCGTGCTTATCGTGCAATGGACCTGGCCCAGTTAGAGGTAAGGCACATTTGTCAGCCGATGGAAAGGCGTCGAAGCACGCGAGTTGTGCACCGCGTTTTTGATCCAGCCGGTAGCTTAAACAGCAGTAAATAGAGTTCGGGGAAGAGTTCTTCTTAGGCCGGCCCTACCTGAACAGCAACTTGATCAGAGTTTTCCCTTTAGGTTCTAACCGTGAAAAAAATGGGGCATCCCGTTACCAGGATGCCCCATTCAGCTTTTCAGGTTGCTACTTCCCGCGGGCCGTGTGACCCGGAAGCGCCAGAGTTACTGGCAGTTTGAGAACTTCGCTGAATTGATCTGCGTGCTCCAGTCGAAGGTCTCGGTGACCATGTAGAACTCCTGGGTGTACCAGAAGGTGCAACCGTCCTGATCAATGCGCATGGAGCTGTAGTCGCCCCAACGATTGGCGGTGTCAGGCTGCGAACCGCTGCCGGCAACAACCAGGGTCTCTGCTTCCAAATTGCCAAGGCCCACCGGGTCGTTGACTTGGCGTCCAGCGATGTACACCGACGGATAAACTCCGCCGTTGGTGCCGCCGGGACAGGTGCTTCCGCAAGACACGCTGTAACCGAGCAGGATGTCGCCCATCTTGTCCCTAGCCAGCGAACCCATCCAGCGCCAGTTCCCGTCGGGAGCGTAGGTACCCTGCTGGAACACAGTGAGAGAGGTAGGCGGTACGGCCCGGATCGGGGCGGTGATTTCCATCCACCGCGGGCCGATGTTGCCACCCGAAGCGGTCACGTCGAAGTTCACCAGCCAGTGCTGCGCGGGCAGCGGCAAGGGCGGAGTGGCGTTGACGTTGGGAAGCGGTTGGTCCTCCCAATAAGCAAAACGGTACATCAGGCGATCGCCTAGGGAGTCGTCTAAGTCGCTGATACCTTTTTGCGGAACGCAATCGCCGCCGTAAGCGCCGTTGCAGGAAGGATCGTAGGTAGCAACGGTCAACAGTTGCGAGTTGTTATCGCCAGTGAAGGTGGCGCCCTGCGTCCAGTCGTTCAGGTCGTTGACGTGTACTGAGTACAGCGACAGATGGGAGTTGTCTACGTCGCCGACGCTGCCGATAGCGAACTGGTCCTCGCCGGCGGGAGGAGCGATTGGCGAATCGCGGTCGGCGGGCAGCAGGCTGTCCTCGCTAGCCGTGTACTGGTGGCAAATCTGTTCTGCCGTCTGGTCGCCTACCAACATCTTGGTGCGGTTGTAGGCGCACAATACCGGTCCCCGGAAGCCGCTGCCGCCAGGACCGAAGTTGTTCCAGGTCTCGCCGTAATTGGCGGTCCAGACGCCCCACTTGGGATAGTCGGGGAAACCGCTGTTTACCACGGGAAACTCATAGAGGTAGTAGGTGCCAGTGGCATCGGGACTGGTGGAAATAGCGACGCAAACTCCGTAGCTCCCAGTGAAGATGTTCTGCGACAGCAGCCAACGATGGGCCTGTACGTCCCACTGCGCGATGATGTCACCATCGTTATTGCTGGCACAAATCCCGCCGAGGCTGCTCCAAAGCGTGTTGCCCTCGATGGATGGCCCGCAGGTGTAGGGCGAAGTCTTCGAGCAGACCGTGTAGGAGACGTTGACCCACTGTACGATCTGGGTATCGCCGACTGCCATGGTGGTATCGGGTGGAGCGTCAGGAACGCTGTAGCCCGGGAAGCCGTGACCCACTCCGAGTAAATTGGCGCCGATGCCATAAGCCACTCCCGAAGCGGGACGGCTGCTCTGTTCCACCGGATCCACTACCGCTCCGATGGCGCGTTTCGGAACACGGCGAACTGGGTTAGCTTCGTGAAAGCCGTAGTGCGGGGACTGAGGCAGCTTGGCCAAGTCCCGAAGCGGAGGCGAAATCCCAAACCTCGTCGCATGGTTGATGTACGTATTGTTGTCCTGCGCAGACATTGGCAGGGCACAAAGTAGGAGCACGCCCACGGCTAGCATGGACGAGCCCACAATCATAACTTTACTTCTGGTCATTCTTCCCATTCTCCTTCTTCTCCACGTGATCTCCACAGCGCGCGAATGGCCTCGCGTGGAGCGATTTCCCAAACATCAGGGGTGGTAGTTAAACGGCGTGATCTGAGGAACCGACCGCAATTTGCCTTTTGCTTGCCAAAATAAAACCAGCATCCTAGGGGGTGCTGCACTTGTATCACAGCCCACAGGGAGAAGCAACTATTAATGACGTAGTTACTACTGATTTCCGGAAACGATAATGAATCGTCGCCATTATGGGCGGCACAAAAGTCTCATCATGGCAACAAAAACGCCTTCAATTCGATGATCGAAGCGACGGCCGACGCCCCGCAGGGAGCCGGGTCGAAAATCCCTAAAGTCGGTAATCCACTAACAGCAATAGTCGATACAGAGCGGGGCCCCGGACCTGCTCTAGGTGAACCGGGCCTCGTCAGTTTTCGGGGAGCGGAGTATTCTCCGCAACGGGAACTACGGGACGGCGGCCGACCCGCAACCAGCACCTTTAAATTGACAAACGAAGGAGCCCGCTTTAAGCTTCTGGCACGAGGACTTACCTTGATTAGGAATTCATCCGCAAGTGCGAGCCGGCAACTTATGCTGGGCCCGCTAGAGATCCATGTTATGGAGGTGGTTTGGGCCGTCGGCGAGTGCAGCGTGCGCGACGTGGTGGAGAAGCTGGAAAGCAAGCTGGCCTACACCACGGTAATGACCACGCTCGACCGGCTGTTCAAGAAGGGATTGTTGGATCGCCAGAAGTCGGAGCGCGCTTTTCTCTATTCCGCTCATTTGTCCAGCCAGGAATGGGAACGTAGGCGGGCGGGCGACTTGGTAGCCGGATTTCTGGCGGGACCGCAGCCTTCTCGCGAGCTGTTGCTCTCATCTCTGGTTGACGCGGTTGGCCAGCACGATGCCTTGCTGCTGGACGAACTGGAAGAGAAGATCCGCAGGAAGCGCCGGGAGCTTTTGCAACTGGGCAAACCATGAATCTGACTTACACCATGCGGCTGCTTTGCTTGTGCTGCGCCTCGTTTTTCATGATCCATCTGGCGCTGGCGATGGCAGCGCGCCTGGGCGCCGGCACGGCGGTCCGAATGGCCGAGCACATGAAGCCGAGTTCCGCGGCCCGGTTTCTTTTCGGTCTACGCATGGCTCCGCTGGTGCTCACCTTATTTGCGGTGATCGCCTTCTGCATTCCCAGCTACTTGTGGTTCGAGCCTGAGGCGACCGGGGAAAAGGTCGGTTTGGTGTGTTTCCTGACGGCGGTGTTGGGAGCTTCAATTTGCTCGCTCGCCATCGTCCGTGCGGTGGGCGCGGTGCGTGGCACGACTCGTTACCTGCATCGCTGCGAGCAGCATGGCCGCAAAATCATGGTGCCGGGTGAGGCTTCTCCAGCATTGCTGCTGGCCGACAGGGCCCCCGTTTTGGCGGTTGCCGGAGTGCTCCATCCGCAGCTGGTGATCTCCCGTCGGGTGCTGCGCGGCCTTTCCGCTGAGCAAAGAGAAGCCGCTTTGCGTCACGAACGGGCGCATTGCACCGCGGGCGACAATCTTAAGCGGTTTCTGATTTTGCTTGCTCCTGACGTGCTGCCTTTCGTTCGCACATTTGGATCTCTGGAACGTGGTTGGGCGAGGTTCACGGAGTGGGCGGCCGACGACCAGGCGACCTCGGGAGACGTGCGGCGTGCTCTCTCGCTTGCCGCAGCCCTGGTACGGGTCGCCAAGATGGGGACCCAACCCGAGCTCACCTACCTGTCCAGCTCGTTGATGGAGGGTGACCATGAGCTGCTCCGGCGAGTCGATCGCTTGCTCCGTCCGCAACCCAAACCGGAGAAGCCGGTAAAGGTGCTCATTCCGTTGTTGACCAGCGCGGGCGCATTGATTCTCACCGCCGCAGTCACGGTGGCGCTCTGGCCCGGCAGCCTCGCCGCAGTCCACCAAGCCCTCGAACAACTGGTCCATTAGAACGCCCGATATCTTTCACAACCGTGCCCACTGAGCCACTACCGAACAGCGGTTGCCGGACAACGCGCTTTCATTTTGGGTTTTGAAAGGGCGCACCTTCGGAACCTGTCCTGAGGTGCCGGCTGCGGTCTGTGGCCGCACAGCATATGCGGAAATCCGATCCCATTGAAACCGCGTTGAACCGGCTGGGTGAGCTGCGCACGGCGACCCCAGAGCTGGTAACCGGGGAACTCCGCAGCTATCTGGGCAATCGGTCGAACCTAGTTGTTGCCAAGGCAGCCAAACTCAGCGGCGAGTTGCGAGTGTCGGAACTTGTGCCTGATCTGGTCGCGGCTTTCAATCGGTTCATGAAGAATCCGCAGCAGCTCGACAAACGTTGCGCGGCCCTCACTGAAATCACCGCCGCCTTGTACGAGATGGACTGTCGCGAGGCTGAAGTGTACCTAAGCGGGCTGAGACACATCCAGAAAGAGGCTTCCTTTGGGCCATCCGTGGACACTGCCGCGGTCCTGCGAGGCATGAGCGCGCAGGGCTTGGTCCGAACCGGTCACGCCAACGCGCTGGCGGAAGTCGTCCAGATCCTGGTCGATCCGGAGGCTCACGCGAGGCTGGGTGCGGTTCGTGCCCTGGCCTCGAATGGTGGCGACGCTGGCGTGCTGTTGCTTCGACTGAAAGCCCTGACCGGAGATGCCGAAATCGAGGTTTTAGGCGAATGCTTTACTGGATTGCTCGCGGCCGCCCCGGAACAATCGCTGCGCTTCGTTGCCAGGTACATCGATGACGATGACGAGGCGATCTCGGAAGCAGCCATCTGGGCGCTTGGAGAATCGCGCTTGCGACCGGCATTCGAGGTGCTCAAGGAAAAATGGCAGCGGACGGCGGGCCGCTCGTGCCGCAAAGTGTTGCTGGCAGCCATGGCCGCCTCGCGATTGGAGGAGGCCATCGAGTTTCTGCGCTGGTTGCTGGAAACGGAAAGCCCACAGACTGCCTCTGACGTAGTGGCGGCGCTGGCGATTTACAAGGGAAATGAAAGTATAAAGCAGCCGGTAGCTGCGGTAGTGCGGGGACGCGGCAATAAGCTGCTGAGCGAGATGTTTGAGCGCCACTTTGAAATCTAGCCGGTTGCTGAAAAAGTCGGAGGGGCAAATCCCTCGGCGACCGAAGCCGCCGAGGGATAACAAAAATAAAGGGCTTACTACGGCGTAGCTAAAGCTACGCCCCTTCAAAATCACCTCAGACCGAGTTTTTCAGCAAACTGTGAAGTCGTGCCCTGGCAAACACTACGCTGAATTTTGCCACGAACTTGCGGGACAGCCGATCATCGATCACATCGGGATTTCCCTGCCGAAGCGCATCACGACCCAGTCGAGTAAGACAGCCGAACTCCAAGCACCAAGTCGGGGACGGGAATGATTGCTAAGGAGACTCTGATTAAGTCACAGCAATTCCCTCAGCGGCTGAAGCCGAAGTGATTCTGCGGCATTTACGGACGGCCTCAAGGCCGTCCCCTTCAAGAAATCAGACTTAATCAGAGTTTCCCTAGCGTCGTGTCCCGCAAGTTCGTGGCAAAACTCAGCCGTTGTGTTTGAAAGGGCACGGCTTCAGCCGTGCCGTAAAAGTGCATGTATAGGGCGGCTTTAGCCGCTGCGGTGAGGACGTTCCGGCAATATTTTAACTTCGGAGTTATGACATGAAATTGCGGGACGCCACTCTAGCGGGTTCCGTTTGGGTGCGAATACTAGGTCGGCCAACATGCCGTTCTAGTCGCGCCCCGTTCGTTTCCCATCCTCGCAACTAGCTTCCATCAAAACCGTGCATCAGTGACTATCTTGGCGTGCCTTCTTATTCTTGGCGCCCATCGTTTCTATGCCCGTACCCGTGACCACCACCTTGGGATCGGAGCTCTGGCACTGGCTGCCCAGGTAGTTACAGTCGGAGACGGAAAAAACATAACACCCTGAGGTCGAAGCTGTTTCACCTATGCTGTTCTGAGAATCAATTCCAAATGAACTACCTGAGAATGGATACTCGTCCTTGTCAAACCTTACGTCTGCAAATGAAGTGGCATCCGCATCCGCCATTATCCAGGTAACGACCGTTCCCGCTGGAACGCAAAAAGTTGTTACAGCCGTCGGTGTACCATTAATAGTCGCAGTCACCATGCCGTTGGCTAATACCGAGCGGCTAATCTGGATCCGACAAGTCCCACCCGCTCCGCAAGTATTCGTACAGGCGTTGGCGCAAGTCCCCGGCGTGTTGGCAAGAGCGGCGAGCCAGGGTAGTGTGGTCATCAATGCCACAATGAGCCCAAATCGGACTGAGCATTTGTCATGCATATATTCCCTCCATCTCGATGGTATGTGCGGTGCTACTTGATCCCGTCTTTTGTTGATGCAGCCATCGCTGGTATCGAGGGTCAGCCTGTAGGAGCCGAAGTTCCGGCTCTTTCTCGATCTCGTCCAGCGAGTAGCCAGCCTTCACCGCTTCGTCGACCGCTTGCAATGCCTTTTCGCGGTCGTTGATGATCTCATAGACTATGGCGGATGTAAACAGGGTATCGCTATTTCTGGGGGACAATTGCAAGGCCCGGGAGATGTAGGTCTCAGCATCCTTGGTTTGCCCAAGATGGGCATCATATAGCGCGATGCCGCTCAACACTTCTGTATCATTAGGATTGACCTTGAGCTGAGCGGCGGCGGTCTCCAATGCTTTTTGATATGCCTGCCTTGCCTCCGCTTGGCGGGACGGAATCTGATGATAACTATCGGCAAGATTCCGCCACATAATATGATCGTGGGGGCTTAGCTCAGTGGCTTTTTTCATGGCATCTGCGGCTTGTTCGTAACGGCCCAGATACATATAGGCTGATCCCAAGTTTGTCCAGGCGTCACAGTGCGGTTGAATACTAAGGCCTTTCTTTAGAACCGCAATGGCATCTTCATAGCGGCCCGATCCAAGATAGGCTGCGCCCAAGTTATAGTATCCAAGAGATTTATCAGGAGCCAATGCAATTACGATCTGAAACTGCTCGGCGGCCTTCGAAAACTCGCCGTGATGATAAAAAGAGTTGCCGAGCCCGCTGTAGCCGAGCCAATAGCCAGGACGGCGGCTGATCACATTTCTATAAGCTTCCTCAGCTTCAAGGTACTTACCTTGGGTATCGTAGATTTCGCCGATACGATACTCGGCCTCAATGACCGCTGGATCTTCTTGGAGTACCTGCTGATATTCCAGTAGCGCTTTGTCCAGGTTTCCGGTTTGCTGGTACACTCTGGCCAACGCAGCCAGACTTGGAACTAACTGACCGTTTAATTCCAGTGCGTGTCTTGCATCCTGTGTGGCCTGCTCGATCCATCGGGGATCTCTGGTTCGCTCGTATTTCGCCGCATAAGCGCTACCAAGACCGGCATAAGCCAGGGCATACCCGGGATCCTCCTTAAGAGCTTTATTGAACAATTCGATTGCCATATTTACATTGTCCAAATCTAAACGATTGAGATATCCCACGCCCTGCTCATAGAGTTCGTAAGCGCCTGGGCGTGTGGTTTCGCCGGCGGCCAGTTCTTCTTTCATTTGTGAGCTAATCTGCAAATCGAGCATGTCGGCCACCGACTCCCAGACATGCTGCTGCATTTCATCCAGGTTGGCAGAATCCACGTGGATGGAGCGCGACGCCAGCTGTCGATGGTTCTTAGGATCGACTATGTTGGCGGTAAGATTAAGACCTTGCGAAGTATGTTCAATGCTTCCGGTGACCGCAAGAGTAACGCCTAAGTTGCGATAGGCTTCGTCCAGACTCTTGACGGTCCGCGTATCACTGGAGGGCACAACCCAGAAGGACTTCTGATAGCGCTCCAGTTGCGATAGCTTGCTGGTCAAGCTATCGGCTACGCCTTCGGCGAAAGCCTGGTTGGCGGCGTCGTTGCCGATGTTCTCAAAGGGGAGCACGGCAATGTGTTTCTGTTCCGGCAGCCGCTGGAAAGGATTTCGGATGACGCCCAGCGCGAACAGCGTGACCGCCGCGAGCGCCAGCAGGGCAACGGCAGCCGACAGGATGCGATGACGCTTCAGGCCGGCAACCAGAGCCGGCCAGCCGAAATGCGCCTCGCCGGACAAGGCACGCCAGAAGTCCTCGACGGTGGCGAAACGTGCGGCGGGATCGCGGGCCAGAGACTGGGTGATGGCGCCGCGCCACCGCGAGCCAATTTGTTTGGCGGTATTGGCGTCAGGGGAGCCAAAGGGCGCATCGTGCGAACGCGGCAGCTTCGCGGTAAGCATCTGAAACACCGTTATGCCCAGCGCGTAGACATCGGTACGAGTGCTGCACTGGCCTTGCAGCTGCTCGGGCGCCATGTACTCGGGAGTACCCATGACCTCAACCGATTGCGATACGGTTTCATCGTGCTCGGGACTGGTGGCCAAACCGAAGTCGGTGACCTTGACGACCGGCCCGCCGGGCGCCGGCAACAACATTACGTTTCCCGGCTTGAGGTCGCGATGCACGATGCCCAGATGGTGCGCGGCCGATAAGGCAGAAACCATCTGACGAACGATTGGTTGGGCCTGATCGCATGTCATGGGACCATGGCATTGGAGATAGGCGGCCAGAGTTTCGCCCTCCAGCAGCTCCATGGTCAGGAAAAGGACATCGCCATGGGACGGATGAATATGGTGGCCCAGATCAAAGACCCGGCAGACATTGGGATGAGTCACCCTTCTGGCCAGCTGGATCTCCTGCTTGAAGCGGCTGCTGGTCCGGACGGAAGACATGCGGGAGGAAGCGATGGTCTTCAGCGCAATCCTGGTTTTCAGCTCCTGGTCTTCCACCTCATACACTTCTCCCATGCCGCCCTTGGCGATAAATCGAATGACCGTGTAGCGGTCGCAGATGGTATCGCCGGCCAGGAAGACAGGGCCGTCAGCTCCACCGGCGGCTACGGAATGGACGGCGGGGCCAGACATCAGGATGACATCCTTCTTCCAGGCTGGTTGTAGTGGGCCCACGGATCGGCCAGAATTCCAGGTCCCCGTATAGGCAACTTAGACAAGCAGCCAGTCCTTTGGTGAGCCAAAAGGTTGAACGAGACGAAGAGGGTCCGCATTGAGTGCCAACTCCTCAAGGAGCGAATCTAAATCTGGAGCGGGCTTTCAGGAGCTAGGGAAGGTCTGATTAAGCTAGTGCCTCAGGGGCTAAAGCCCAGCCTTTATAACGGGCACTTACGGACGGTCTGAAGGCCGTCCCCTTCGAGGGCCCAGACTTAATCGGAGCTTCCCTAAAACGATAGGCCGATTGTGGCACGGAAAATTAGGGTTGTCCAGAGTTTGGCCATGGTTTAGCCATGGCCGGGAATGAAAGCCCATCCGGCAACGGCGGCGGTGCAGCGCTGCCGGATCGTCAGAGTTGCGCGTAACTGACCGAGCGCCAATCTACTGGGCCGGCGCGGGGGCGGGTTGTTGGGGTGCGGCAGGCGCTCCAAAATTCACCTTGGGAGCTTGCCGCGCGCCTTCGTCGGTCTTGAAGTAGGCATCGTTGCGGGTGAAGCCCGACAGGCTGGCGACAATGTTGTTGGGGAAGAGGCTGATGTAGGTGTTGTAGTCCTGCACCGTCTCGTTGTAGCGGCGGCGCTCGACCGCGATGCGATTCTCGGTGCCGGCCAGCTCGTCTTGCAGGCGCAGGAAATTTTCATTCGACCTGAGCTGAGGATAGTTCTCCACCACGACCAGCAAGCGGCCCAGCGCGGAATCCAGTTGTCCGTTGGCGGCAATCTTGTCCTGCGGAGTTTTGGCTCCAATCAAGGCAGCGCGCGCCGCAGCGATGTCGCCAAAAACTTTCACCTCTTGGGCGGCGTAGCCTTTCACGGTTTCCACCAGGTTGGGGATCAGGTCGGCGCGGCGTTGCAAGACGACGTCAACTTGCGACCAGGCGGCGTTCACCGCTTCCCGTTTGCGCACCATGTCGTTGCGATGGCCGACAAACATGCCGCCCAGCCAGATCACCAGCAGCACGATCACAACAATGACGATCAGTCCCTTTTTCATGGAAGTCTCGCTTTCAGTAATGACGTTTCCGCAGCTGCAAATCGATGCCGCCGGCCGAACAGACTGTGTCGCGACCCCTGCCGCCGCTGCTAAGAGGCTGCTAGCCGTTAGCTCCTAGCTTTAGCAGACAGCATCAACATACTAGAAGCCATCTCATAAATCCGT
Source organism: Acidobacteriaceae bacterium (assembly GCA_003165795.1). Taxonomy (GTDB): domain Bacteria; phylum Acidobacteriota; class Terriglobia; order Terriglobales; family Acidobacteriaceae; genus Bog-257. Next base: position 6,170 of record PMWW01000180.1, on the reverse strand, counting down.
AACGCTTCCAACCGAGTAACCTCCGGGGCTAAAGCCCAACATTACACGGCCCTGGCGGCACGGCTAAAGCCGTGCCCTTTCAAACCCGATTTATGAGATGGCTCTAGTCGCAACTTGATAACCGTCGATACTGCGATAGCGCGGCTCGGGATTATTTCTCACTTTACCCGGCGCTCAACCACCCCCAACTCGCACAAAAGCGGTGNNTAAAGCTACGCCCCTTCAAAATCGCTGCAGCTCGCCGGACCATATCAGCCTTGAAATCGTGTCATACATTGTGGGACATCTTTTGCCAATGGCGCTTCGGCGCCCGGGCATCGAGCTCATGCGCAACGCGAGCGATGGCGCCCATGTAGGCGTGATACGCGGCAGCGGCGTCCACGGAATGCTGCGGGTCGGTCCGGAGCGTGAGGATGGCTTGCAGGGGCGCGGCATCGAAGCCAAAAACCTGGCCCGCGTGCTCCAGTAACTGTCCCTTCGCGAGCGGAGGGTCACCCCCCAACGCGATGAGCGCGTGACGAAACAGCGTCATCACGCTGCTGCTCGATTTTGCCAGCACTCCCTGCAGTTCAGCCGGATCGTCAGGACGCAGCAGCAGGTGTTGCCGCAGCCGCAACAGGGTGGTCCGCAGCTCGTGCTCTACTTCCACGCGGTGCAGGTTCATAGGCACTTCGACGGCGCTGACGATGTCTTCGCCGAACAACGTCTGGTGCGTCTGCTGGATGTCGAGCAACTCGATGGCGAACACGTCGGCGGACTCGCGCAGCTCTTCGACGGTCATGATCAGTGGGGGCGAGAAGCGCTCTTCCTGCGTCCACCAACGAACCACCGGCATGAGCGCAGCCAGCGANNTGCCTCCGGCGCCGCCGCCGCCGCTCAAGCCGCCGCCGAAGCCGCCAAATCCACCGCCGCCGGAGAAGCCGCCGGAGCTGCCTCCGAAACCACCGCCGCGGCCGCCGCCCCAGCCACCGCCCATCATCGGCGGCAGGAAGACCATGCCCGGGCCAAGCCCACTACGCAGGCCGGAACGCGGACCGCCTCCGCCTTTGCGCATGCTCTGCGCCACGGTGCGAACAAACCAGAGGACCCCAATCAGGGCCAGCAGCTTCAGCCACCACGGCCAGGGACTCTTCGTCGCCCGCTGCCGCGCCGGCACGCCATTCAAAGTCACACCCTTATCGGCGGCGATCAGATGGGCGAGGCTGGAGACGCCCACCAGCGCGGCGGCGCTGTAATCGCCGTTGCGGAGACTGGGCACCATGGCACGGCCAATGTCGCCGGCGCGCGCATCGTTGATGACTGGCTCTAGGCCGTAACCAACTTCGATCCGGTACTGGCGCTGGGTGGGGGCGATCAACAACAGCACACCGCGATTATTTTTCTTCGATCCCACGCCCAGATGCTTGTAGAGATCGACAGCATAATCTTCCTTGGTCTCGCCCTCGAGCGAAGCGACGGTGACGACGGCAATCTGCGCGCCTGTCTTCTGATCGACTTCGGCGCACAGGGCCTCGATCTTTGCGGTGGTTGCGGGATCGATGACGTGCGCCAGATCGGTGACGTATCCCTGGGCCTGAATGGCGGAGATTTTTTCCGCGCGCGCGCAGCAGGTGGCCAGGAGCAGGAACATCAAGACGGCGAGTTTGATTGGCGGTCGCACGATTGAAAGATTCGTCGATACTGGCCGGCGACGAAAACTGCTGGTCGCACGAATTCTATATCAACGAGTGGTTGAAAGCAGGAAACGGGGTCGCGGTACTGTCCTATATAACCTCCTTTAGTGTTTTTGGGAGTTAGTTCAGATTGAAGTTAGGACACTACCGGGTTCCGGGTGAAGGGACACGCAGCAGGATGGTCCGAAGTAAGGAGTGCGAAGACACCTGTCCCGCCGGGCGGCCAGTTATCAGACCGCGCGCCCCGGCTGTAAGAAAAACGCGATTAGCAGGCCCGGCGCGATCGGTTTCCGCCTAGCGCGGGAAAGGCTTGGTCAGCGGCGCCACGCGGTCCTTCGCTTTCTCCGCCCATTCCGATCCCTTGTCGATCCAGTCGCCCGCCTGGTCGCTGAAGTTTTCCACCGCGTTGCGCGCGTCTTCATACTTGCGCCGGAGGCTGCGGCGCATCTGCCTACCGGTCTTCGGCGCCAACAACAGCGCGGTCAGCGCCCCCAGCGCGAGTCCAACAAAGAGCCACGTCAGGCCCACGCTGACACTTCCTTCCGAAGAGCGATAGTCTCCCTGGCTTGCGAAATCATTGGTTTCGTCGTTCATGAGATCCGTCCTTTCCTCTGTGCAAATAGTACCGCGATTTTGGCTACAAATATATCTGGCCGGAGCCATTCGATCGCAGGTGAGAGGCAACCGGCCCGCAGGTGTTTTTCTGGTAACGTTGGCTGCCGTTAGTTCGAGAACACGCACGCTAGGATTGTTGCCTAACGGAGGCGATCATTCCGGATGCCGTCTTCATGAATCAGGGCACCAGGTCATCCGCGGATTTCCCAATCCTCCAGCGCCACGTGTAAAATCAAGTGTTTAGCCTTCAGGCCGGTGTTCCACGTGGAACATTTCAGTGCACGCTGGCAGGCGGGATGCTCTCCCCAGTGGCGCGGTCCCGGAAGTCGCGGCAAGCCGTGCGGGGCGGAACGGCTCTCCCCAGAAATGCAGTTAACCAAGGAGTTTTAGACGCATGGCGATTTCAGCCACACAATTACGTCCGGGCATGGTCATCAAGCACAACAACGATCTTCATTCCGTGTTCAGCGTGGAGCATCGCACCCCCGGCAACTTGCGGGCCTTCATCCAGGCCAAGCTGCGCAACCTGCGCACCGGCGCCATGTTCGAGCACCGTTTCCGTTCCGGCGACGCTATCGATAAAATCATCGTCGATGAGGTGGAGATGGAATTCCTCTACGCCGATGGCGACGACTACCACTTCATGAACACCGAAAACTACGAGCAGCTTCATCTCGGCAGAGACATCCTAGGCGACGCCGTCGATTACCTCATCGCCAACCTCGCCATCAAGGTCGAGTTCTTCGACGGCAAAGCCGTCGGCATCGAGCTGCCGCAGACGGTCGAGCTCACCGTGGTCGAAACCGAGCCCGGCTTGAAATCGGCAACCGCCAGCAGCGTCACCAAGCCGGCCACCACCGAAACCGGCCTGGTCGTGCAGGTCCCGGCGTTCATCAATGAAGGCGAAAAGATTCGCGTCGATACCTCCGAGGGCGCCTACCTGTCGCGCGCCTAAACTAGGGCAAATATATACTTGCCTAATACAGGCTTACCTGTTACGTTTGGGAGTGCAGGGGATGGTGACGGGGGTGCGCTGTGACCGCCCGCTACAATTATTGGAAGCACCTAGCCATGTCGGTGCTCTTCTCAAAATATAGCGATGAGGTGCAGATAGCTTTGGCTACGGCGTACACAGGATATTTCGACGCGAGCGGTCACCCAGCTCAACAAAAAGCTATAACCGTCGCCGGTTTTGCGTCAACTGTCAAGAAGTGGAACCGCTTTGATGTTGAATGGACGAAGATTCTTCGCTCAGAAGGAATTGATCTTTTTCGCATGACCGATTTCGTGAACAATTCCGGAGATTTCGCCATCGGATGGAAAGACGAGACCCAAAAGCGCAAGGACTTCATTGCTCGCCTCATGAAGTGCCTTGAGAATAATGTGAACAAAGCGTTTCGCACAACATTGGTAATTGCCGACTACAACAAGGCTAACAAACTTTACGAGCTTAAAGAGTTTGTGGGCCGACCATATGCACTTTGCTGCATGGTGTGTACCTTCACGCTTCGGAAATGGGCAAAGAAAAAGAACGCTGAGCGAAGGCTTCTATACTATTTCGAAGACGGAGACTTTGATAAAGGGAATTTTGAGCAGATGCATAAGGCGGCGTATGGTGTACGTCCGCAATTCCTAGACAAGAGTAGAGCAATCGCGTTTCAGTCCGCCGATTTCGCTGCATGGAAGATTCGTAACTCCATCGAATCAGCACTTCGAGATGACCACACGATAGAAAAGGGTGTGCGCCTGTTGCAATCGGTAGAAATGCTGAGCAGGATCCCCAAAGATGCGGGCGCCCTAAATTATGAGTCCCTTTTGCAGTACTGTGCCGCATGGAAAGTGCCAAAGAGACAAAGTAAATGACCAGTCAAACCAAGACCCCACAGGAAGCCTCAATGAAGAACATTCTGATGCAGCTTTTGTTGGCTGTGCTCATAACGTGCACTGGCACCGCTCAGCAACCAGTACGCAAGCCTGCCTGGTCAACCCTGAGAATCGTCAACGATAATCTTGTAAAGGTGAATGATGGCGATTGCATCGGCTGCTTGTACGCAGTGAAAGGGAGCGTCTACAACCCGAACAGCGACGGCGTAAAGAACGTGGTTATCAGGTACTACATCTGGAAAAAGTGGATGGGGAAAGATGGACACGGCTCTTGCGGAAAGGCAGGGGGGCCGGTATCTGCAACCATCAAATACCTTCCGCCGAAGCAGACCGTAGAGTTTTTGGCCGCGAGCCAATGCGCCGCAGTAATGACCATGGAAAGCGGCTTACTGCCCGATCCCATTAGCGCTGAGATAACCGCGGAGTGGGAGGATCAGCCTTGACGAACCAAACTAAACATTTCATCGAACTATCTAGCATCCTAGCGTTACGCTTGCGATGCAACGAGTGTGAGGCAGAAATCTCTTTGCCGCTGTCCAAAGAACTTCGCGTCAAGAGACTACGTGTGTGTCCACACTGCGAACACGCTTGGACAATCAATGGTTCAACGATGGAGGGTGCCATTGAGGACGCGATTGGTGCGATCAAAACAGTCGCACGCCTGCTAAATCGTGACTTCCCGGTTGGATTTTCTCTCATGCTTGAAATCAAGGCCGATAAGCCCGAGGCTGAAGTCGGTGTGAAATGCTAGGAGGCAGGACACATGAAAACCAAATCCGCAACACAACCGTTGCCGGAATGCATAGAAGGGCCGGAAGCATATCGCCGGTTCGACGAAGTAGTGCGGCAGATTCTTTCCGTTCCGCACTCCACACTTGTGCGCCGCGAACGCGCGTACAAAAAGAAGTCCTTGGCGAATCCGAATCGGCGAGGCCCCAAGCCAAAGGTCAAGCCCTCGGCTTAGGCCCGCGCTTCCCGCGCCATGACTTAATTGATCGTTCCCGTTTCTCCCACGTTGCCGGTGAGTTCAGCATAGGTCAATCGTTTGCCCACGATCTCACGGACGCCAATGTCAAAGCGTTGCGCATCGGTCGCCTTGCGGTTGTTAAATCGGAATGCCTGTTCGTCGATGTACCTGAACAAGTGGAACGGCTCAACGCTGACATAGGTTCCATGCAATCCGCGCTTCAACAGACTCCAGAAATTCTCCATGCCATTGGTGTGAATCTTGTCGTTCACGTATTCGACCGCATGGTTAATAACTGCGTGTTGGTAGTCAGCGCTCAGTCCATCGTAGGATTTCAATTCGTCGCTGAAGATGGCAGAGCCCGCTTCGACGTGCTCGCGGACTTGCTGCTGAAGTTCATGCTTGCGGCGATTGTCTACAACGAAGGCCCGCACGCTTCCGCCCCGCTCCATCATTCCCATCACTACGGTTTTATCCTTTCCTCCGGTGCCGGTGATGACGCGTTCACGTTTCGACTTGTGCATGTTGCGAGACTTACCACCAATAAAGGTCTCATCAACTTCCACTTCGCCGGAGAGCTTGCCGTCATGCTTTCCTTGTTGGGCGAGTCGGATACGATGCAGCATGAACCACGCGGTTTTCTGGGTCACTCTAAGCGCTTTAGCAACCTCGCAACTGCTAATGCCGTTCTTGCAGTTGAGAATGAGCCACATTGCAGGAAGCCACTTATCCAAACCGAGCGGAGAATCCTCGAAGATGGTTCCAACCTTGACCGAAAATTGTCTCCTAGGATGGCGGATGCTGCACTGCCACCGCAACTGATTCTTCAAGAAGCCGACAGTCGAGCTACCGCACCTTGGGCAGATAACGCCATTCTTCCATTCAGGGCGACGCGCAACGAGGTAGTGCATACAGTTCTCTTGATTCGAGAAATAGAGGATTGCTTCTTGGAGGCTTTGGGGCTCACTGTTAGCGACTTTCATGCTCTAATACTAGCCCCGAATCGTGTATTAGTCAACGATATAATTACC